>JBNMFK010000060.1:0-15225 GCA_051269965.1 Algoriphagus sp.
CCAGTTTGAAGAAACCATTCCCAATTTTCACAATCTGGAGTTTAGATATGAGCAGTTTGAAACATCATTAAAAAAGGGACTGCCTGAAAGAGCTAAAAAGGGAAAAGAAATTATTCAATTTTTTGAGACTCAAAAAGGAATTTTAGAAACCTTTAGACAAATAAAAAAAAATGGGCAAATTCCATTGAGAGTACAGCATCATGATACAAAAATCAGTAATGTCTTGCTCGATTCGAGTACCAAAAAAGCCTTAGCTATCTGTGATTTAGACACGCTGATGCCAGGATATTTCATCTCAGATTTGGGCGATATGGTACGCACTTATACATCCTCTGAGAACGAGGAAAGTACAAAGTGGGAATCGGTAAAAGTTAGAGAACCGTATTTTAAAGCTCTAATGCAAGGATACCTCAGTGAGATGGGACATTCCTTAACCTCTGATGAAAAAAAACATATTTTTTATGCTGGTGAGTTTATGATTTACATGCAGGGGCTTCGTTTTTTAACGGATTATCTGTTGGGAGACATCTATTATCCTGTGAAACACGATACGCATAACCTTAATAGAGCAAAGAATCAAATGCTACTGCTCGAAGACTTGCAAGTCCAAAAAGAAAAGTTAATAGACTTCTAAAGATAATCCTCGGCAATTTTTCTGCCAATATTTGTCAATAATTCTGCTGTATGGTTCATGGCAAACTCTCTAGAAACTTGTTCATCAACCAAGCTATATACCTTAGTTACTCCCAAAGTATGTAGCTGTTCTGTACTAAGTTCATTTATCCCACAGACGGCAATAACAGGCACTTTAGCCTTAGCGGCCAAACCCGAAATCAGCTTTCCTGACAATGTTTGACCATCTAGTTTTCCCTCTCCAGTTATGACGATATCTGCATCAGCCATGTTCTCTACCAGTCCTATTAATTCCATAATGGTTTCTGTGCCGGGCAAAATTTCAGCATTAAAAAACGCCGTCATACCAGCAGCAGCACCTCCCGCAGCACCTCCTCCAGAAATTGTGCTCACGTCCTTTCCTAGATCTGTTTTTATCATATTTGACAAATTCCTTAATCCAGCATCTAGCCTTAATATACCTTCAGCATCTGCTCCTTTTTGACCTGCAAAAACATGTGCAGCACCCGTAAGACCAAACATAGGATTAGTAACATCGCAAACAATATTCAACTTAAAATGAAGTTTTTCGATCGGAGGAATGATTTTTCTAATTTGATTCAGCCCTTCTCCAGTAGTCATAACCATCTCGTCATTTTCATCGAGAAATTGATAGCCCAGTGTCTGAGCCATGCCTATTCCTCCATCGTTCGTTGCCGTTCCGCCCACAAAAAGGTAAACTTCTTTAGCTCCATTTTTTACTGCATGTTTTAGCTGCTGCCCCGTTCCATATGATGTCGTATATTCAGGATTTAATTGAGAAGGTTTTACTAAATGAAGCCCGCTAGCCGCAGCCATTTCTATATATGCTTTATCTCCTTTTCTTAAATAAGAAGCCGTGATCGTTCGCCAAAAAGGATCTTTCACAAATTGCTTGACTTCATCTCCTTGAATGGCATTATTGATAGCTTCCAAGGAACCCTCTCCACCATCTGCAACCGAAATTATCTCAATTACTGTTTGGCTTCTTGTTTCTTTTATTCCTGATTCCAGTGCTTTACCTATGTTTAACGAAGAGATGCTCCCTTTAAAAGAGTCTGAAGCTATTAATATTTTCATATATTCAACTGGTTATTAGATGTAAGATAAACTCACAAAAATTGGTTTTTTCTATAACACTACCTGCCAAAATCATCCTGAACTCTAACAATATCATCTTCATCTGAAGGATGTGATTTATCTGTATGTTGCCAAATTTCGGCTACAATACCGAAGCCCTCTTTACCTACCAACCTATGTCTCTCTCCGCATTTTAGATTGATGACTTGGTCAATTTCTAGCTTTTGGGTATCTGTCTGTTCATCTGTATCTGAAATAACAATCCCAGCCACCCCTCCAATAAGTTTCCAGATTTCTGCACGACGATGATGGTATTGCCAAGACAACCTTTGGTCCGGAGCTACGACTAATATTTTGGGGCTCAATTTCTCAAAACCGGTGAAGTCTTCCAATGACAAATGAGGAAAGAATTTGTTGATAAATTCTGGAGCTTGGCTCTCATCCAAAACAAAAAACCCTCCCCAGGGACGATTATGGTCTTTAGCCACCACAGAGAAACCATTGCTATCCAAGAACGTTTGCACACCCGCAAAAACAGCTGTCCTTTCTGCAGATTTATCAAAATCAATACTCATATATTTCTTAATTTAAAATTGGTCAAAAATAAGTCTTATCTATCAAATTTTAATTTCACGGGTCCCATTAATCCTGAAGGCTGAGGAGGCCATTCCCTTGCGTCAAAAGGAGCATAAGTTATATCCACAAAATTGATGTCATAGAATTTCTTCCATAGCACCCCTTGCTTATCCAATAGCCTTATTCTGTTCGCTGAAGTATTTCTCACCACGATTTCTAGATGATTTTCATTCTTTAGCGTATGAGGAGGAATCGATAATTCAAAGGGTAAACTCCAAGCCGTTCCAATAGCTACTCCGTTCACTAGCACTTGAGCCGTTTCTCTCACATCACCTAAACTCAAAATACTTTTACCCGTAGGTATTTCTGTCAGAGAGAAATCAACGGAGTATTTGGCGTAACCATCAAAGTACTGAGCCATAGTATCCGGAGCATTTGTCCAAGATGTTAATTCTTGTGTTTTATATGATTGTGGAATGATGGGTTCGCCTGCTACAAATTTCACGCTCCAAGTGCCTTCAATTTTAACAGAAGATTTTGGGTTTTGCCATATCCATGGTATTCCTATAGGCTCACTTTCAGTTAGGAATATACTTTGACCCGGTTTTAGGCAAAACGAAATCAATGATTTGCCCTTTTCTTCTTCCAACGTTTTTAAATATCCGCCCTCATTTGACAAAGGACTAAAAACGAGAAACCCTTTGGTGGCTACATTAAGCCAAATAGTTGTATCCACCGTTTTGGCAGAAAGGTTAGTGACGAAATACTCCAACTTATTGTCCGCGTTTACCTTTCGAATGAAATCAAGCCCTTCTACACCAAACTGTTCCCCAACAACTCCGTAATCCAACAATCTGTCTACTAGAACAGCCGCCTCCTGATTTTCCAATACTGATAAGATCTTCTTTAGTTCATCATCTCTTTTGTTAAAATCAAGGAAGCCAAATGATTTACGTGGCAGCCGACCTTCAAAAATAACAGGAACTTTGGCTTCATGAAAAAACTTAAGCCGCTGAGCTGTAGCCTTCTTCATATACTCAGACCTTGGAACAAGAACCGCCTTATACTTTGAGGAACCTTCCTTCGTCCTTAAAAGAAGTTGATTCTCCATATCCACATTCAAATCATATAATTGACTATCTGAGACAAAATCGTACGTGATGCCATGAGCTTTTAAGCCATCCAATAATTCCAAAAGCTCTCTAGAAAATATTCCCCCGTTGGAAATATTATGTACGTCAACCATATGCATTTTTGACCGATTCCCAATCGAATGCCATAAGTCAGAAAAGGGCAATAGCACTAACACATCATTGTCGGCTTTGCTCCTTTGTAATCTACTCTGGCATAACTCAATGTATGTATTAAGTAAAGGCAACTCTTTAAAAAAATGTGCGTTTTGATTCACATTCGTACTCGCATAAAATAACCAGCCCGGCCACTCCGCAGATGGCGGCGAATATGGAAGGCCATGATAAAAAATGTGATTTACCCCAGCTACAAAAGATTCGTCAGTCAACGGTTTGAGTTGTGATAATGCACCCTTAAAGTGATTCGCATTCCAAGTAGCCGTTTCAGAAGAAACTAATGGTTTCCCCAGAATATGAGCGGGTGAAGATGCCAATTTCATTACATATTCCGTAGGTGTTCCGAACCTGTTTGGGTCATAATCTGGGTCTTGTCTATAACCAGGAATAGCATACTTCTTACTCCCAAAATATTCCGTTTCAGGTACATCAGAGATGCCATATAAATCTAATATATTCGCTGGTGAACCATGTGCCTCATTTCTCGATATTTTACCAAAACTACGGGCAAAATCTGTATAGCTTTTTGTGAATGTACTTAATAGCAGATCATGAAGCGTTTGGTTGTAGTCTGCCCAAATCCTCTTTTGTTTTTCTGTCAAAGCCGAATCTAATGCCAATACATCATAATGCTCTGCGATATCATAACCCCGTAATTTCTTAAAATTCTCTAAAAAATCCATGGTCCAATTAGCCCCATAAACTTCATAAGAATCATTATAAAAAGCCCTTACATCATAGTTTTTCTTTGTAAACGCTTTGCCAAATAAAGAGAAATAAGTTTCCGCTGCCTCTTTACTGAAATGATCAATGACTAAGCCCTTTCCGCCGGGAGCCGCTCTTTTGACTTGCTGCCCTGTTAGTTTTGAACTAAGTATCCACTCTCCACCATCTTTAAACAACTCATATTTTTTAGCCCCATTCTCTTGTTTTACTTGGGCTCCGCCAAATGGCCAGCCCGTGCCTAAAGACATATCAATCCCGAGACCATTCTTTGATGCTTCTTTCGTCGTGAAATCAAGAATCTCAAGCCACCTCTCGCTCATGTAGGGAATAAACTTATCTTCTTCTCCCTTTACACCATAAATGGGAATAATGTGCAAGCCACCAAAACCTGCCTCAGCATATGTTTTCAAATTTGAGGCTAAATCTGCTTCATTAACGGCGGATCCTGGCCACCACCAGTAGGCCCAAGGCTTGGCAGTATTATAGTGAGTATCCTGAGCAAAAAGCCCAAAAAACATAAACAGTGATAGAAACGTAAATAAAATTTTCTTCATAGTCGGTTATCTAATTAGATCGATTAATACCCCTTTCAATAGCTATAGGAACTGTTTTGCTATGTAATAAATCCCAATCTTTTAACCGAAGCTTCCTGAGTTTTGTCAAGGGACTTAGATTCAAAACATCTTCCTCAGGTATCATCTCAAGGAAATGTTTTACATAACAAATCATACCGTGAACACTCAACGACCTCAACATCCGAGATGATATAGATAGTTTTCAGCAGTGAATACTTGAACATTAGAATAGAGCTCTCCGCATCACGTCCATTGTTAGAACAATACTTATTTACCAAAGCTTAATAAATATAAAATCTATTAGCACATAAAAAATTCGAAGAATCTTGTCCTTAGGAAAACAATTTTATACGATTCTAAGAAAGACCAAATTGTATTTTTTGTGGTAAAAGCATTGAAAAGGCACATTTTAAAACGTTTAAAATAAGGAGCAAAAAGTATTTAACTTCTTGCTCCTTATTTATCTCTATGTATTAAGAGACTTTTCCAGTAGCCTCGTAATCTCGACCTTCTTTTTCACTTTGTTGGTCTAATTTAGACTAACGCTAACTTTAGAAGTGGTAGGAAATATCTGCTGTGTCATTACCTCAAGCCCATCGTTTACAAAAACCTCCACCACAGAAACATCCACGAAAATATCTAGTTTCACTTTTCCGTCCACAGCCTGTACCTTCATTACATCTTTGCTAGCAAAGTCCTCGCTAAACGCCTTTTGACCTGAATTTCTTCTGTCAAAATATAGTTCTTCCGTTTCTAAATCATACCCGATCTCTATAAATTCATCTTTGCCATAGGCCATTTTAACGTTGAAGCTATCAGATGCATCCGCATCAATCACCAAATGAAAACTACCTTCATCTACTTCTAAATTTGCCTGACCCTTAGATAGTGGATATGACTTTATTTCTGGACTGCTAATAGGATTACTCTTCAATTTGAATACTTCTCCTTGTTTAGTCAATGACAATTCTCTTGGAAAAGAAAACCCTCCCCTAAATCCCACAGTTGGAATTTTATTGGCGTAGGTCCAATTATTAGTCCAGCCCATTACAACAGGTTTATTATGACCCTTAGATAAATTATTAAATGGAATGGCAGCATAAAAATCCTTCCCCGCGTCTACATAAAGAATCTCTTTTTGCTCTTGAGATGTAAAATGAGTTCCGTCAAAATCTCCAACGAAATACTGCATACCTACAAAACCCTCCGATTTATGACCAGAAGAAATCATTAAGACCCACTTCTCCACATCAGAATGCTCAACAGGAACTTTAAACAATGACGGGCACTCCCAAATTCTAGTGGTATCTCCTTGTTTTCCGAACTCACTGAGTAAGGACCAATTTTTAAGGTCGTTTGATTCGTAAAACTGGGCAATATATTCTTTGGGCTTAACCACAGACATAAGCCAGGAATTACGAGCTTCATTCCAAATAACATTAGGGTCACGAAAGTCTAACATTCCTAAATCCAGAACAGGGTTTCCTTTGTAACGCTCCCAAGTACGTCCTTTATCTGAACTGAAGGCAAGGCTTTGATATTGACCGATACCTACGCCATCGCCGACTCTATGAGCCGTAAAAACAGCAACCATACCTTTGGTAAAACCTGCTTCAAAAAAGCCAGCTGAGTTTTTACTATCCACCACGGCAGAGCCAGAAAATATCATAGTGGTGGTGCTATCTCCATTGTCAAATTCTGGAATCGCTACAGGCAGGTGCTCCCATGTCACTAAATCCCTACTGACGGCATGACCCCAACTCATATGCCCCCAAGTATCTCCAAAAGGATTATACTGATAAAACAAATGATACTCTCCATCTAAATAAACGAGTCCATTAGGGTCGTTTGTCCAGTTTTCAGGTGGCGTAAAATGGTGATTTGGTCGGTAGTCTAAGGGCTCCTCCTCTAGAGCGGTTTTACATTGAAAGAGAGATATTGAAACAATTATGGCAAGGAAATATTTCATAGTATTAATTTTAATCACTTTTTATTTAACATTTTAATCATCCAATTTCGTTGGAAATCTACCTGTTCAGGGAATACCCAATGTGACGTCTCTTCTGCTAAAAACAACTCCTTCTGACTGGAAACGCTATTGTAGGCCGTATACACAGAGGTAGGCGGACAAACAGTATCATTAAAACCAAAAGAGAATAGAATTGGGGACGTGATGTTTTTAGCAAAATTTACGCCGTCATAATAAGAAATGGTTTCTAAGATGTCTGGGTGACTTGCCTTTTCCCATTTCTCTTTATCAGCCAGAAAATGTGGCCAACCACCTGCTCTTCCTGACAAATACCCTGTCATGTCCACCATAGCTGGATGCACGGGTGAGGCTGC
Source organism: Algoriphagus sp. (assembly GCA_051269965.1). GTDB lineage: Bacteria > Bacteroidota > Bacteroidia > Cytophagales > Spirosomataceae > Arcticibacterium. Next base: position 7,259 of record JBNMFK010000060.1, read on the forward strand.
CGTAACACGCTTATCTAATCCTGCGGTAATCAGAGTTAATGCTCCCCCCTGACTTCCTCCCATCACACCTAAATTCTTGCCATCCCATTGTGGCAACGACGTCAAGAAGTCATTGGCCTTAATACAGCCTAAATAAACGCGTTTATAGAAATATTCATCCTTGTCTTGAATGCCGTTTTCCCAATAATGGTTGTTCCACCCTGCTAATAAGTCCTCGTAATTTTGCTGTGGCATAGTGACGGAAATACCATGAATACCTATCTCAAAGCTAATGATACCTTCTTCAGCAAAGTTAACATCACCATAGTATGGTCTAATCCCTGCTCCAGGTACTTTCAAAACTGCGGGATATGTACCCTCAGCTTTGGGGACACACAGCATACCATATAGTCTAGCACCCTTTTTCCAGTTCTGGATGCTTACTTCATACACATTTACCTTTTCTGTACACCTTTCTGGTAAAAGAGTCATTCTGGTATCCAGAGGTAATTTGGCGTTTTCTGTCATAGCCTCAGACCAAAATTTATCAAAGTCTACTGGCTTTTTTACCGTAGGCACAATCTTTTCAGGCTCAAAACCCACCGTGGCCCAGCCATGATATTCTTTTCCTTCGTAAGCCACATCCACCATACACCTTAAAAAGCCTGGAACTTTCATAGTGCCCCCTTTTAGCTTAATAGCTCCTGTCTTGAGAAACACCTTATTTGTTAGGACAGCAGGCATTTTTTCTGGGCCAATACTATAGCTAATGGTTACGTTTTCTAAGGGTACATTTCTACGTAATACAGTCACCGTAAACTCTGCATCCTCGCCTATTTTATATTGCCAATCTGCGTGACTTGGCGATACGACCACCTCTATCCATTGATGACTTGGCTGAGCAATGAGGCCTTGGCAGGTGAAAAGTAAGATGAGGAATAGGGGTAGATTTTTCATAAAAATATTCGGTCTTAAATGAAAAAGTGTCTTGGCCTTATCTTGCCGAATCACACTTTTATTCAAGCTCAGTTTAAAGATTTAATTAAGTTCTAAACCCACCTCCAAAACGTCTCTAGAATTAGTTCCTACAAAAATTTTAAAAGCCCCTTTTTGAAGAAGAACATCTCCATTTTGGTCAAAGAAGGAGAGTTTGGTAGCTGGGAGCTCAAAAGTTACCGTTTTAGTTTCACCTGCTTTTATTAAAACCCTAGCGAAATCTTTTAATTCCTTTACTGGCCTCAATGGTTGAGACACTACGTCTCTTATATACAGCTGTACTATTTCTACTCCGTCTACGTCTGACGTGTTTTTTATTTTCACACTTACGGTAACAGACTCGTTTTGATTTATGACGGACTTGGATAAACTTAAGTCTGCGTAGTCGTAAGAGGCATAACTTAAACCGAAACCAAAAGGGAATAAAGGCTCATTGGGAATATCTCTGTATCTAGAAACCCAGAAATGAGCAGGTCCGTCATTTCCATCTTCATGAGGGCGACCTGTGTTATAATGATTATAATAAACTGGAATTTGACCCACAGAAACTGGGAAACTCATCACCGTTTTTGCCGATGGGTTCACGTCCCCACTTAGCACATCCGCCACACCATTTCCATGCTGAGTGCCACCTATCCAAGTATACAGAATGGTCTTATAGTCTTTTACTACTTCGGTCATCACCATTGGGCGGCCAGCTTGTACTAAAACAACCACTGGTTTGCCAGAAGCTTTTGCGTTTGCCAACATTTCCATTTGCCCATCAGAGGGTGATAAATTAGATAAGGAACGAGCCTCCCCGGCTAAGTCACCAAAAAGACCTATTGTCGCTAAAATTACATCTGCCTTCTTAGCGGCTTTCTTTATTTCTTTCGCAGAAGCGGGGTCAAATGCCCCTTCGCGGTTAACCGCCGAGATAAAAGTAATTTCTGCATTTGGATATTTTGATTTTACCCCTTCTAGTATCGTCACCGAATTTTTATGCTCCCCTTGACCTTTCCAAAAGTCCAAAACGTCGTTTTGGCTTTCTGCCAAATGGCCTAGGACCAATATATTTTGAGGATTACTTAGAGGCAAAACACCCGTATCATTCTTTAGGAGTGTCATGGTATTGGCCGCTGATTTTCTAGCTTCGGCTAAATGTTCTGGGGCTAAAAGCGTTGCTTTTTCTTTAGCTGCGTCATGGTATTTATACGGATTATCAAAAAGTCCCAACTGAAATTTTAATTTTAAGACTCTTTCAACCGCGGTGTCTAAAACAGCCATTGGCACCTTTCCATCTTTCACAGACTTAACCAAGGTGGTACGCATCACTCCAGATTCCATATCCATGTCAGAGCCAGCCATGATAGATTGAATGGCTGCTTCTTCTGCATCTTTGGAATACCCATGTGCTATCATTTCACCAAATGACGCCCAATCTGAAACCACCATACCATCAAAACCCCATTGCCCACGTAAGACTTTATTAACCAAAAAATCACTCGCACTGGAAGGTACACCATCATATATATTGAAACTATTCATGACTGTGGCAGCACCAGCTTCCACTGCTGCCTTATAAGGCGGCAAGTAATAATTATAAAGGGCATATCTGCTCATATCCACCGTGTTATACTCCCTTCCTGCTTCTGCAGCACCATATGCCGCAAAATGCTTGACGGTAGCTAATACATGATTCTCGTCTAAGTTTCCTTGAAAACCTTTCACTCTAGCCGCTGCAAACCTTGCTTGTAAATAAGGATCTTCTCCAGAACCTTCCATCACCCTACCCCATCTAGGCTCCCTAGAAACATCCATCATAGGAGCAAACGTCCAATGCAAACCCGCAGATGAAGCTTCTTTTGCAGCAATTTCTGTAGCTCTTTCTGCCGCAGCTAAATCCCATGAAGCACCTTCCGCAAGCGGAATAGGAAAAACCGTTTTATAGCCATGTATTACGTCAAACGCAAAAAGAAGAGGAATACCCAAGCGAGTTTGTTCCACCGCTATTTTCTGAGTAGCCAGCGTTTGTTCTGTTCCCACCACATTCAGGAAAGAACCCACCATACCCTCTTTTAGCAATTGTACTTTCCCCTGAGCACCAAGGTCATTAGCTACGGATGGGCCCGTTAAAACGCCACCATTTACTTGATTTAGTTGCCCCACTTTCTCTTCTACAGTCATTCTAGAAATTAAATCTGTTATTCTAGCCTCATCTGAAAGTTTGGCATTTTTATAGGCGGGGTTTTGAGCAAAGCTCAATAGTGCCAATAGGGCAAGGGATAGCGTTAGGGTTACTTTTTTCATCTCGTTTAGTATCTAAGCCAAGGCTTAGTTTATTTATGATGTAGGTAAAGAATATCTATTTAAAGGATTTTAAATCTACACATTTATTGCTTCTATTCTATGAATGATCTCCATACAGGCCCGAGCATTATGGTAGGGGCATTTCCAAAAGCCAACCTTATCCTCGGTGTCCATGATTTGATAATTCGACTCACAGGAAGACGGCGGGTATACTCCCCAAAACCACTCCCCGTTTCGTTTGTCAATGAGGTGCTTTTTTGTAAAGCTCCACAAACCTTCAATGAGCGGTATGTATTTCTCATCACCAGACACTTGATAAGCATTTAAGAAGCCTACCATGGCTTCTGCACTTACCCACCATTCTCTATGTGTATCTATATGACCCGTATCTTTTTCGTGGTTTAGACTACCATCCAAGTTAAAGCCCCTTAGAACAGCATCTGCTATTTGAACTGCATACTTCTCCCACTTTTGGGTCAATTCAGTATTATCTAGGACTTCAGCAGATTCTAAAAGGAGCCAGGCCGCTTCAATATCATGCCCGTATGAAACTCCTGCAGATTGGCTGTTCCATATTTTGTCAAAAAATAGTTTTAGATGACTCGTTTCACTGTCAATGATGTACTTGTCAAAAATTGCTAGCAGTTGTTCGATCTTAATTTTCAATCCAGCATCAGGCCATACTTTGTAAAGGTTTGCGTAGGCCTCTATGATGTGAAGGTGGGTATTCATAGTCTTGGGGTCATTACAGTCTTTCTCACTTAATCGTAAATCCTCTAAGAGCTCCCAATCTTTTGTAAAAGCTTCCCAGTAACCTCCATTTTCAGGGTCAAAACTATGTTTCTCTACAAGCTCATAAAGATTTTTTGCCAAAGCTAAAGCTTCCTTAGTTTGAGAAACCTTGTAAAACTCTGAAAGGCCATAGATAGCGAAAGCTAGAGCATAAATCTGCTTTCGAGTAGACTTTGGGGTTCCGTCTGCATAAACAGACCAATAGACTCCGCCACTTCTTTCGTCAACAAAATGAGTTTTGAAATAGTCGAATGCTTTATGAGCCAAATCCAGATAATTGGCCCTTTGCTCTTTTGATAAACCATCAAATCCTGTTGCAGCTGAAAAGGTCCAAAGAATTCTGGCGTTTAGAACTCCTCCTTTTTCAGCTTCTGGATGAATTTTACCGTAAGTGTCCATTCTTCCAATGAAACCACCATTGACCTCATCCAAACTTTTTTTTGACCAAAATTCAAGGATTGAATTTAGCTCTTCTTGAATTTCAACTTTGAGTTTTTCTAACATAATCTTAAACCCTCTAATTACCTTACAGGTATCCAAACTTCCTCTTCAGAAGACGGATCAGTTCTATGATATTTCTCACCTAATACTTCAAAATGAGGTCGGTTATCTAACGAAAACGCTGAAGTAGGTAGCCATGATTCTAAAGTAAACGTAAGGGTGCTCATGAAAGCCTCCTCTCCAGAACCTTTATGTGTGAAAACAGCATATTTACCCGCAGCTAAAGTAAAAAACGTCATTCCTTCAGGCATTTCTTCGATACTAGAAACCTCTGCCAGAGCCCATTTTTCAAAGACATTTATAAAGCTAAAATCAGACATCAAGATAGCAGAGTCTGTACCTTGCAAGGAAACTACTTCTTTAGGATTTACGCGATGTTTAAGCTCATTTCTTCTTGGCATAAAAGTAGCCCAAAGGAAGCCAGTCTTATTGTCGGAATAAGACATATTTACTGACATACCTGCAAATTTTTTCTCGTCTATTTCGACAATCCTAGGGGTCATTACTAGCTACATTTCAATTCGCAATTCTGCTCATTATCATCTATCTCAGCCCCAAGACTTCGGTAAAATGCTTTGGCTTTTACATTCCAATGAGACACCTGCCATTTAACCTTTTGACAGTTATTCGCCTTCGCGTGATTTATCACCTCTTGAATTAGTTTCGAACCAATACTTTTGCCACGAAATTCAAGTTTGATATAGAGATCATCCATGTAAATGGATTTCCCGCTCCACGTATAATACACAAAATTGAACGTAGCATAGCCTATAATTTGACCATCGGAAAGAACAGCGGCAAAGCCTTGGAAATAATCCTTTTCTTTGAGCATCCTTTCCAAGTTGTTACCCATTTGATGAGGCCTTTTCTCATACAGAGAAAATTCTTTAAACAGCGTTAATAGCTGTTCAAAATCGGCTTCATCAAACCTCCTCAAAATAATATCTTCCATGGGTTAGTGTCCTCCTTTAGAAGAAGACTTAGCTACTTCCGCGTCAAAATCAATCCCTTGTTTTCTTAATGTTTTCTGAGCTACTAAGCCAAAAACAAACAGGAAAACAAAACAGCCTGCTGCCAAAATATAGGAGAACTGAATTCCCATCATATCTGACAGCTTACCTTGAATTACTGGCAATATGGCACCACCTAAAATCATCATAATAAGTAATGCCGAACCTTGGTTAGTAAACTTGCCAAGACCAGCTGTACCCAATGAGAAAATACTTGGCCATAAAATAGAACAAAACAGACCACCAGAAATAAGACAGAAAAGGGCGATATCTCCTGAACTGAAAATACCAATGCAGGTCATAATAGCTCCCAAAGCTGTAAATATCAATAATATAAGAACTGGTTTTTCTCTTGCAGCTATAAAGGCTAAAACCATAACAGCCACACAAATGGCATAAGGATAAAGGTCTGAAACATCACCACTGTAAAGGGAATTGGCAAATAAAACGATACCAAAAGCAGTAAATGGAACTACCCAAGTCAAAATTTTCTTCCACATAACAGAAGGATTAAAAGCTGGCATAGCAGCCGTCCAACGGCCAATCATCATACTTCCCCAAAACAGCGAAACATATTTAGAAATCTCAGACGAATCTAAATTCTGCGTTTCCTTCAAATATTCTCCAAGGTTTGAACCAACTGTAACCTCCACACCTACATAAACAAAAATGGCTGCCATACCTAAAAGAGCTTGCGGATAATCAAAGACAGAATCTTCTTTTCCTGTTAAAGGCCCTGATGTAAGCCCTCTAAATAAGGCGTAAGCAACAAAAAGCATCATAATACCAAAACTTACTAGAATAGCATCTTCTATACTAAAAGAGATGGATGTAATGGCAAAAACAGCTATTAAGATTAAAGGGGCAAAGGTTAGGCTGTTGTCAACTTGTACTTCCTCCTCATTCTTAATCCTCGGAAGCTTTGACACCAAAAAGAAAATAGCCACAATTACGAAAAGGGCCCCTAAAATCAAGTAAGGTATTTTAACATCTTGAATGGAAGCATTCAATGCAGCATCCTTTGAAATAGAACCAAAAATAGCATAACTAACTAATGCTGGGCCAATGGTACCTCCAAAATTATTGACCGCTCCACCCATATTAATACGTTGTGCACCTGTCTCCGCAGGCCCTAGGGCTATCATGAAAGGTTGTGTAGCGGTTTGCTGAAGGCTAAAACCAAGACCTACGATAAACAAGCCCCCTAAAAGCAACTCATAAGACTCTGTGACGGCAGCTGGATAAAACAAAAGCGTACCCAAAGCAGAAAGTCCTAGGCCAATAACTATTCCGTTTTTGTACCCAATTTTATTAAGAATATCTGTCTTCATCAACCTAGAAAAAATTAGATAAAGCCATGAACCGACAAAATAGGCGGCATAGAAGGCAAAATCTACCAACTGGGCTTCTGTTTGCGATAGGATAAACTTCTCTTTAAATAAAGGAATCAAAATGCCATTAGAGGCTGCCACAAAACTCCAGAAAAACCAAACGGTCATCAGGGTATAAAGGGCGGGCATATTATTCGATTTTTTTTTAGACATAGGTTTTAGGTTAAATGGATCAAGACATCGAATTCACAGTCAGTAGCTTGTTGAACTTTCAATAATTCTCAGTTCTAAGGTTAAAATAACTTTCAAAATTAGGGTTTCCTTTGAAAGTGTTTTGTTTTCGGCGTTAATTTTTAAGGCTTGCCCTAAAAAACTATGCCTTGAGAGCCTTATTCTTATCGATGATGGTCTTCAATATATCTAGCGAAGCCGCCGACCTTAAACCGTCTTCTGGGGTATTCATACAATAATCCACTAACCTGTCAACATGAGTAGTGGCTACATGCATCCTGGTATCTGAGGACGCATAATAAATGAAAATCTTACCATCTTCATCTGCAATCCAGCCGTTAGAGAATACCACATTAGAAACGTCACCAATTCTTTCTGCCCCCTCTGGGGCAATAAAATAGCCTCCAGGAAGATGGGTCACTTTTGTGAGTTCTTTTAAGTCTGTCATAAAAAGATAAAGTACATATCTCAGACCTGCGGCTGTATTCCTAACCCCATGGGCCAAATGAAGCCATCCCATTTCTGTTTTTATTGGGGCAGGACCCTGACCATTTTTTGCTTCGTAAACTGTATGATAAGCCTTGCCGTGAAGAATGACTTCTTTCTCAATCACCGCATTTCCCATGGAATCACAAAGGCCAAAACCTATACCTCCGCCAGTTCCAGCTTCTAAAAAAGTATCTTGAGGCCTGGTATAGAAAGCGTACTTTCCATTGACAAACTCTGGATGTAGTACCGCATTTCGTTGCTGCGAAGAACTCGTTTTTAAATCAGAGAGTCTTTCCCACGAAACCAAGTCCTTCGTTCTAGCTATTCCAGCACTCGCAAGAGCAGAAGA
>JBNMFK010000061.1:0-15176 GCA_051269965.1 Algoriphagus sp.
GGCTTCGATGACTTAAAAGACCAAAGTTATGTGCTTTGGGGCATCTCACAAGACAGCCTGTCCAGAACACAGCTACCTTTAGGAAATCTCACTAAAAAAGAGATTAGAGAAATGGCAGTGGAGCGTGGATTCTTTGACTTAGTGAATAAGTCAGAATCTTACGAAATATGTTTTGTTCCGGATAACGATTATCGTAGTTTTTTAAAGAGACGCGTAGACGGTTTGGAAGAGGCCGTGAAAGGCGGTGATTTTGTTTTAGAAAGCGGTCAAAAAGTGGGCAAACATGAAGGTTATCCCTTTTACACTGTAGGACAAAGAAAGGGACTTGGAATAGCCTTAGGCTATCCTGTGTATGTTACAGAAATCAGGAAAGATACGAATGAGGTAATACTTGGTTTAGAAAAGCATTTGTACAAAAATGCCATGCATGTTGGTAAACTTAATATGCAGAAGTATCCTGATTTAATAGGCCAACAAAAAGATACGTTAACCAAAATAAGGTATAAGACGCCTGCTGCGGTCGCAATAGCTTCTCAAATAGAGCCAAATAAAATGGAAGTAATTTTTAAAGAGCCCATTAGTGCTATTGCACCAGGACAAGCCGCCGTGTTTTATGAAGGTGATGACGTTATTGGTGGTGGATGGATTTTAAAAAGTTTTAATGCTTAGAAGCATCCTTTTTGCCTGGCTTCCGTACTTTTAAGTACTTAAACTGACCTATGAAAAAGATTCTTTTAATTCTTCTACTGCTCCAAACGTCCCTAAGTTTTGCTCAACAAAAGTATCTAATACTTTTTACAGACAAAGCTGACAGTCCATTTAGTGTAAGTAGTCCTCAAGACTTTTTATCCGCTCGTTCTATTGAAAGAAGAGAAAAGCAGGGTATAAGTATTACAGAACATGATTTACCCGTTAATCCATCCTATGTGGCGAATCTTATCTCTAATGGATTCAAAGTACTTTACACTAGTAAGTGGTTTAATGGGGCTCTGATTGACATTTCGAGCTCAGAATTGGAGAATGTCTTAGCCCTGCCGTTTGTTAAAGGTGTGGAAGGAATGTCTAGTAATGGCTTAGAAGATGCTTCTGGAGGGAATTTTAGTGCCGTAAAAGAAGTCCCTAATATGCCTATGATAGATGCAGGAACATCTGCAAATCAGCTCCAAATGTTAGGAGCAGATAAAATGCATGAGATGAAATTTACGGGTAAGGGAATTCTAATAGGACTTATGGACTCCGGATTTTCAAATGCCGATAAGCTGGATGTATTTAACGCTATTTTCAATGAGAATAGAATTCTTCAAACCTTCAATTTTGTAAACGGTACCTCAGAAGTCTATGCTAGTTCACATAATCATGGGACCAACGTATTAAGTTGTATCGGGGCTCGTCTAGATGGTCAAATGGTGGGTACTGCCCCAGACGCTTCTTTTGCTCTTTACGTAACAGAAAATGTAAGCTCAGAGACCAGACTAGAAGAAGCCAATTGGCTTTTTGCGGCTGAAAAGGCTGATTCACTAGGGGTAGACATTGTGGGTTCGTCTCTCGGGTATAGCGTCTTCCAAGGAAGCGTTCAAGACTATAGCTATGCCAACATGGATGGAAATACCGCCATCGTGACCAAAGCCGCAGATTGGTTAGTCTCAAAAGGTGTGCTTGTGGTTGTCTCTGGAGGAAACGAGGGTAATGGGACATGGAAATATATTACGGCTCCAGCTGATGGAGATTCTGTAATCGCTGTAGCAGCGGTGAATTCTAACGGCAATTATGTATCATTTAGCTCTTTAGGGCCAAGTGTAGACGGTAGAGTGAAGCCCGAAGTTGCCGCCAAAGGAGCTGGCACAACTATCGCCAGAGCAAATAACACAATTTCAAGTGCTAATGGAACATCTTTTGCAGCTCCATTAATTACAGGTTTGGTAGCAGGAATTAAACAAGCTTTTCCAGATTTTACTGCTATGGAGATTCGTGAGCTATTACTAGAATCTGGCTCGCAGGCCAATCAGCCAGATAGTTTGTTAGGATATGGAATACCCAATTTTGAAAGAGTTTATGACTTAGCACAATTAAAAACGCTTATAAGCATTACAGATCAAGACGTTTTGATTTTCCCAAATCCACTTGGAAATAATGGAAATATAAAAGTACTCATAACAAGAGATGAGTTAGGAAATCAATTCGATGTGAGTTTAACAGATGTTACTGGAAGGCTACTATTTGAAAATAGCTTTAAACGCAGCTTTTTTGAAATAAATCTAACCCAACAAGAGTTACCTACCGGCCTTTATCTCTTAAAGGTTTGGAATGGTTTATTCACTCACACAGAACGTTTGCTTATTGAGTAGCTCTTGTTTTAGATTTCATTCTTAGAATGCTTTCTTCCCTAGTCATTCTCTCTAAATTTTGAAGTCTTATCCATTTTATGGCGTTGGTTTCATGATTCTGAATAATTTTTTCCTTTAAATCGGCTACAAATAAATACCTAAGATCAAAATGTTCATGTTCAGGAATACTTTTTGTTTTTGGGATTAAATGGATATCTATATCAAAAATATCTAAAGAGACATCCGTAGGTACGATGCCTGTCTCTTCTTGAAGCTCTTTCAAGGCAACGCGTAAAGTATTTTGATCTCCATCACAATGTCCACCAGGCTGAAGCCATTTTTTTAATTTAACGTGGTCTATCAGTAAAACTTTATCCCTGCTTGCATTAACTACCCAGCATGATGCCGTTACATGTCCAATTAGCAATGACCTTTCAAAACAATCTTCATGCTTCTCTACAAAAGCCAGCATCCTGATTCGCATGCCTTCTTCTATGTCATTAAATGCCTTATATTGACTTAATTGCTCCGTAAGTTGTTTTCTGTTCATAAAATTTTATTAGTTTTGAAGGATATAAAGAGCGATAACAAACTCCCAATTTTACAAACTATTATATGATAAAGTCTTCCCTATTACTATTAATTTCAATTGTTGTTACATTCTCATTAAAAGCACAAGTAGCACCACAACCGAGCCCAGGTGCAAGTTTTTCTCAGACTGTGGGTATTACAAGAATTAATGTTGAATACTCTCGTCCAGGCGTAAAAGGTCGTACGATTTTTGGCGGTTTATTAAAGTATGGAGATCTATGGAGAACAGGAGCTAATGCCCCTACCATTATCAGCTTCTCCAATGACGTAAAAATTAATGGTGCCACCCTGTTAGCTGGTGATTACTCTCTCCATTCTTTCCCTGATGAAAAAATATGGAAGATAGTTTTCAATACTAATTTGACGGCCAATCAAAACACTTACAATGAACTAGATAATGCTCTTTTAGTAAGCGTAGAGCCTAAAAAAGTAGACTTTACGGAGACTTTTACCATAGATATATCTGACATACATACAGATATGGCCAGGCTCAATATCTACTGGGAGCATACTGGAGCTTCGCTTCAGATAACGGTAGACAATGAAACAGCGATTAAAAGCGAAATTCTATTAAGAAACAATGAGGCCGCGGGTGCATTTCAGCAAGCCGCAGAATACATGGTAAATAAAAACATGGATTTAGCTGTTGCACTAGAAAACGTTGAGAAGTCTATTTTTCTTAAAGAAACATTCAGAAATACTTGGATAAAATCTGTCATTTTAAAGCAGATGGGAAGAAATACAGATGCTTTAAAAATGGCTATCAAAGCTCAAACCCTTGGCAAAACCGACCCTGTTTATCAACTGTTCAAAGAAGCTGTTGAAAGCAGCATTATAGCATTAAGATCTAGTGTTCCATCGAATTAAGAGGCTCACCGCATTTAGATCATTCTAGTAAATGGCAATACCGTTTGGTTTTTGCCCTACCTCTATTGTTTTAATAATTTCTTTAGTCTTGGTATCTAAAAACACAGCTGTGTTTTGAAATTGATTCACAAGAATGGCCATTTCTCCATTTTGAAAAAACTTAATCATGTGTGGATTAGCCTCTGGAAAATCAAAAGACTTAATCTCTGTCCATAAATTATCTATTTTTTTGAAGACCTTAACTTGATTTTGCATAGAAGCACAGACCCAAAGTTCATCCAATAAGGTATTAAAAATCAGATTTCCAGGGTTAAAATCAAAATCAATAAAATCAACCACGGAAAAAGTAGTCACGTTTACGAAATTGACAGACTTTCTGGCTCCGTTCGAAACCAAAACGACATCACCGTAACCTGGCCAAACATTCCCAGATGATAAGTCTATCTTAACCGCTTTGTCTCTTTCTTTCGTTTCGATGTTAATAAAGGAAAGAAAAGTACTTTCACCGCTTCTTACAACAGCGTATTTCTCATTCTCTGTAAATATCACTTCAGAAGGATCTGCGTCTACTTGAGCTCTGGCAAGAAGATTATAATTGTAAGCATCATAAACATAGACAATGCCATCATGGTTTAAACCTGCCGTCCAAATTTCACTATCATCTGGTGAAAAAAGAGCATTATGATTCGCAAAGGGAACTTCAAATTCCTTCAACTTTTTTCCCGTTTGAGCATCTAAAACAACAACTCCTCCATCAAACTGGCCACCGTGAAGGGCATTATGACCTTTAGAGAAATCGAAACCAGGATTGGCAATAGCAAGTTTTGATTTATCTGCAGATATGTAAATATGATGTGGAAACCTATCGGTTTTGGCAGTTACGTCATACGAGTCTATGACATCTAATGAGGAAAGGTCAATCACCTCTACTGTTCTAGAACCACCCGACACTATAAACGCTACATTAGTTCTTAGTGGTCTTATTTGTTCTGCTGGCTTACAAGCCAATAAAAAAGCAAGTGAAAGCAGTAATGATTTGAGTTTCTTCATAAAAAAATGCGTTAATGTAGAATAACGCATTTTGATATCTGCTTAGTTTATCAAAACGAAACTATTGAATCAAATTAACCATAAATGATACGATCATCTTTCCAAAACAAGTAAAAACAGCCACTAAGTATCCTCCAAGCTTCTCAGCGATACTTTGAGGTTCTTTAATATCCTCCTTATTTTCGCCCATATCGAAACTTGCTTTTTCTATCGCTTCAACTTCTTCAGCTGAGTTTACATTCTTTTTTTGCACTAATTCCATTGGAGTTGAATTAGTGCTGTCTACTTGTTCAAATCCTGAATTAAGGACTAAAACAAAAGAAAGAAGTAACGGGATTAATAGCTTTCTCATTCCTGAATATTTCTTAATGATATACAAAATTGGGATTATTTTGGCAAATCTCCAACCATATCCTCTGGTTTAACCCATTCATCAAACTCCTCAGAACTTAAGTAACCCAGTTCGATAGCCATTTCTTTCAAAGAGTTCCCTTGGACATGAGCTTTCTGGGCGATCTCCGCTGCTTTGTAATACCCTATTTTGGTGTTCAAAGCCGTAACCAGCATAAGAGAATTATTTAGCTGACGCTTGATATTATCATGAATGGGTTCAAGACCAACAGCACAATGATCATTAAAGGAAACACAAGCCTCTCCTATCAATCTCGCAGAATGAATAAAATTATAAATCATCATTGGCTTAAACACATTTAACTCAAAATGACCGTTAGCACCTCCGACATTTATAGCTACATCATTTCCCAATACCTGAGCAGCAATCATAGTCATAGCCTCACTTTGGGTGGGGTTAACCTTTCCTGGCATGATAGATGAACCCGGCTCATTTGCTGGAATTGATAACTCACCAATACCCGAACGTGGCCCAGAAGACAACATTCTAATATCATTCGCAATTTTCATTAAGCTCACAGCCACCGTTTTTAAAGCACCATGTGTTTCTACAATAGCATCATGAGCCGCTAAAGCTTCAAACTTATTTTCGGCGGTTATAAAGGGTAGACCAGTGAGTATAGCAATATGGCGAGCTACATTCTCCGAATATCCATCAGGAGTATTTATTCCAGTACCAACGGCTGTACCTCCAAGGGCCAACTCAGACAAGTGAGCAAAGGTGTTTTTTATGGCTTTAAGACCATGATTTAGCTGAGAGACATAACCTGAAAGTTCTTGACCAACCGTTAAAGGTGTAGCATCCATGAAGTGAGTTCTGCCTATTTTCACAACGTGCATAAAGGCATTTGATTTTGCCTCTAAAGTATCCCTAAGCTTCTCTATTCCTGGAATAGTGTTCTCTATCAATAATTTATATGCGGCAATGTGCATAGCCGTCGGAAATGTATCATTCGAGGATTGAGACTTATTTACGTCATCATTCGGATGCAGAAATTTAGATTTATCTGTAAGCAAGCCACCCTGCAAAACATGAGCTCTATTTGCTACTACCTCGTTACAATTCATATTGCTTTGAGTTCCTGAGCCTGTTTGCCAAACCACCAAAGGAAATTGATCATCCAAGTCTCCGCTAATAATTTCTTGACAAACCTTTGCTATCAAATCGGCCTTGGCGGCATCTAAAACACCAGCTTCTTTGTTAGTCAAAGCTGCAGCATGCTTCAGATAGGCAAAAGCCTGAATAATTTCCTTAGGCATTTTATTGATATCTCTTGCAATATCAAAATTTTCAATGGAACGCTGCGTCTGTGCTCCCCAATAAACATCGGCAAGAACCTGTACCTCCCCTATCGTATCTTTTTCAATTCTGTACTCCATATTTCTAATTAGTTAGTGCAAAAATAAGTCAGGTACTAAAGGCTTTCAAGAACATAGCTCATTATTATTCATTGTTCAACTAGCGAAAGCCTTAATTTTGTAGTTGAATTATTTATGAGGTATTTTTTGGAAATTTCTTATTTAGGCACTCAATATCATGGTTGGCAAATCCAACCCCGGGAATCTAGCATTCAAGAGTATGTAGAACGGGCTTTGAGTAAAATCCTTCAAAGTGAGATTCGTATACATGGAAGTAGTAGAACAGACACCGGCGTTCATGCCCGTCAGCAGTACGCCCATTTTGATTTTGAAAAATTAAATATGGGTATAGGTGATTTAAAGTGGAAACTCAATAGCTTTTTACCTAATGATATCTCTATCGCTAAGGTCCTACCAGTTCCAGCATTTTACCATAGCAGATTTGACGCCTTGAGCCGCTCCTATACCTACAGGATTAATTTAGAGAAAAACCCTTTTAGTTTAGTTCAATCACATTATTTCAGAAAACCCTTAGATGTGGAATCAATGAATGAAGCAGCTTCATTGTTATTGAAAAACAACGATTTCCAAAGTTTTAGTAAAGTCAGAACAGATGTGGCTAATTTCAATTGTACTATAGAAATAGCTGAATGGCGTCAAATTGGTTATCAACTCGAATTTCGAATTAAAGCCAACCGCTTTCTTCGAGGTATGGTTAGAGCTGTGGTGGGTACATTGATTCAGATCGGTGAAAAAAAAATAAGGATTCAGGAGTTTCAAAACATCATAGACTCAAAAGATAGAAGAATGGCAGGAAGTGCTGCCAAAGCTCATGGTTTGACCCTGGAGGAAGTAAATTACCCTAAGGATTATTTTGAAAAATGAAGATTAGAAAAGCAAAAAGTAGTGAAATAGAAAAAGTAAGAGCGCTCTTTGAGGCGTATGTCAAAGAGCTTGATGTGGATTTATGTTTTCAAAACTTCGCAGGTGAAATGGAGAATCTACCTGGAGTTTATGCCGAGCCACACGGCTCTATTTTTGTACTTGATAATGAAAAATCACTTCTTGTTGGAGCTGTGGCTGTAAAAAAACTAGAAGATGGTATTTGTGAAATGAAAAGGCTTTACATAGAACCAAACGCAAGAAAAAGTGGATTTGGAAAAAAAATGGCTCTGGCCATCATGAAAGATGCAAAAAACAAAGGTTATAAGACCATGAAACTAGATACTTTAGAAAGATTAAAGCCCGCTATAGAAATTTATGAGTCATTGGGATTTGTTAGCACTAAACCCTATAATTTCAATCCTGAGAATACTGTTCTCTACTTCGAGAAAGCGCTATAATGGCAAAAATTGGAATTGACATATCTTTGGTAAAAAACTTACTTCAAAAAGGTAAATTGGTAGGCATACCAACAGAGACAGTTTACGGTTTAGCTGCAAATGGACTGGATGTTGATGCTGTTGCCAAAATTTTCAAAGTAAAGAACCGCCCATCTTTTGACCCTTTAATCATTCACACTGACAGCATTATGAAGATCAGGGGTTTCGTGGAAGATATTCCAGAGAAATTAGAACTACTTCTTAGGACGTTTTCTCCAGGTCCCCTGACTGTACTTTTAATGAAAAATAAGCACATTCCAGATTTAGTAAGCTCTGGTCTACCTAGAGTAGCTGTGCGTATTCCTAAGCACCCTTTAGCTTTAGAACTTCTGGCTTCACTTGATTTTCCTTTAGCAGCTCCGTCAGCAAATCCTTTTGGATATATCAGCCCTACATCCGCCGAACACGTCAATAGGCAATTAGGTGATAAAATTCCTTACATTTTAAACGGCGGAAACTGCGAAGTAGGCTTAGAGTCTACCATAGTCGGCTATGAAAATGGTGAACTTACGGTTTATAGAAAAGGTGGCTTACCTTTGGAGGAGATAGAAAAATTGATAGGAAAAGTTAAAGTTAAGGAGCATTCAAGCTCCAATCCGGACGCACCAGGGATGTTGATGTCTCATTATTCCCCAAATAAGAAGGTTTTTTTTAAAGAAGACTTTTTCATTAAACACGGAAAACAGAGTCTTTCAAAAGTTGGATTTCTAGGTTTTTCAGAAACCATTCACGGAGTACCTGCAAACCATCAATTCCTTTTATCGAAAAAAGGAGATTTGAATGAAGCAGCCAAAAATCTATTTACGGGTTTACGATTTCTTGACGATTTGTCCATTGATACTGTACTGATTGAACTTGTGAAAGATGAAGGTTTGGGAAGAGCAATCAATGATCGACTGAAAAGAGCTGTTTCAAAAATTTAATTCTCAATCAAAACCATTTCTACACGTCTATTTTTAGAGCGATTTTCTTCAGAGTCATTGTCTGCCACAGCCTTTGTTTGTCCAAAACCATTACTTTTAATTCTGTCAGGATCTGCTCCTCTAAAAAATAGGTAGTTTGCTACTGCCTTAGCTCTAAACTGAGATAAACCTAAATTGAGTCTAGAATCTCCTACATTATCGGTGTAGCCCACTATTTCAATGACCAATTTCTTGTTTTCAGTAATAGTCTTAGCGAGTTCATTAAGTTGCTTCACTTCAGCATCTCGAATGCTAGAACTTGCTTTATCAAAATAGACCTCATCTAAAAGATACCTTTTCCCGATCGCGTCTTCCTTTTCAAATTCCTCAGCCATTGCTACAGCTGCCTTTGGTATCACTGGAGCTTCTTTTTCCACTTCAGTTAAAAGTTTTGACGGACTTAGATTTGGATTTCCTTCGACCACTACTGGCTCTTCAATTACCGCTGCAATAATTGCTTTTTCTATTGTTTTTTCCGTAGGTTTTTCTATTAATGTTACATTCTTGATGAAATTAGAATCTATTAAATCTTTAACATAAAAAATCTCAGTAAAAATATTGTAACCATCTTTGACAATCTCTATTGAATATTTCATTTCTCCATCTAAGTCTACCTCATAAAGTTTTGTTCTGGATGTAAATATTTCTGGTACTCTTACCCCTTTATCAGACAATACTCGGAATTGAATAGACGAAAAGTCTTGTGGGCTCCCTAAACCCTCAATTTTGAATTTAACCGTATAAAAGTCTCTCTTGATGGCTACGCTTAACCTTCCATTAATAATATCCCGAGCACTTACAGAGGCCTTAATAGTACGATAATTTTTCGCTTGGATTTCTATGCTATATTGGCTCTTTGCACCAAAAATAGCTTCCAATGTTTTAGTCTCAGAGTTCTCATTGATAATCATTTCTTTCTGATCAAAAAAGTATTTCCAGTTCGCTTTTACTGTTTCAGTCGTCAAAAAATCATATGCCACTAATTCACAACTTATATTGCCAACGGGTGTTAGATATAGTTCTTGAGTATTAGTTGATTTAGAATTAGGCCTAAATCCTGACTTATATCCTTCCGCCGAGACAGAATAATTGATGTTTGTGCCACGCTTTAATTTGGCTAAAAACTTACCCCCTATTTTAGTGTTGTAGACAAAAACTTCCCTACCCTCGGCAGCCTGAATTTTGAGATCACCATTTAAAATAGGTCTATTGGTTTGCTCTTCGAGAAGTGTATAGGAGTGCGTTAATTCTTTAGCCCAAAACAATTCCACATTAAACTGTCTATTATCTTCAGAAAGTACTTTTGTGACTGGATTATAACCCTCAAGATTTACTTCAATGAAATACTTCTTATCGGCGTCTGTTATGAATTCATACTTCCCAGAAGTTATTTTTTTAATGCCTTCAAACTTTTGCCCTCCGGGCCCAAAGACTCTAAACTCAGCTTTAGGTAGTTTTTCTTTGCTATAGTGATCAATAACGTCAATCGAAAATTGCTTATTCTCTTCTACAAGCTGATAAGAATTCTCTAAAGGACCTCCAAAAAAATTACTTACTCCGAAAGTTCCCGTCTGCGAAAGGTAACCTTCACTAATAATTTCTAGTTTGTATTCTCCAATTTCCCTTGGTATGAAAGACCGTCCTTTCTCATACTTAAGTATTTCTTTTAATCCTGATGGAGTTGTGATGTTGATATTCGCCGCTATTACCCTAGATGTAAGTTTATCTGTAATATTAAAGAACATTGTAGTCAGAGGTCTCATTCTAGCCCTCAAATCTTCTCTTTGAGATCCTTCAATAGGCTTATCATAAAACTGGTATCCATTAGCACTCGCCTCTATCCTATAATTTATACTGTTCTTAAAGGTATACAATACGATGCCATTAGGAACATTTTTTGAGAGTAATTCAGCACCAGAGGAAGTTTCCATTATAGCGACATCTACAGCTACTGGTTTTCCCGTTTGTTCGTCTATAAACTTTATAGCCACTTCCTTTGCAGGTCTCTCCAGTTTTATCTCTATTTCTGTAACAACTGTAGGCGAACCAATTTGGACCTCTATCTGCTCGCTTAGGTCAGAAAATCCAACAGACTTAATCTGGACATTGTAGGTACCTGCCCGGTTTAATGGAGCAGAATAGGTGAGTGAATTTTTAGTGGTGTTCCCGCGACCTACCATATTACCTTCAAAAAAGATTTCAAATGATGCAGGTTCATTTCTTCCACTTTCCAAAGCAACTGCAATTAGATTTAAGGTAGCAGTAGGCCTACGCTCCATTGCAAATTTAATCTCTTCACCTTCATTCAGAACAGCTTCTTGTAGCTGTTCTGACTCATCGTAATAAAAGTCTAAGATGGCCTTTACTTGTACTTCATCCCCTTTTTTTATTTCTACAAACTGAATATTATCCTCCGTTTCTATCGTGTATGACCTCCCAGTCTTCTGTGATTCTACTCGCCATTCAACTTCTAGTATATCACCTCCGTATTTATCAGAAGCTTCTAAATAAATTAGTTTCTGAGCACTAATTTGTAAAGATGTTCCAACAAGTGAAATTAGAATAAAATAAAAAATTAGCGATTTAAATTGGGTGTTCATTTGAACAATGGGCTTTCTTGTAGTTCCGAATCCTTGGCTTTTACTAACCGTTTTAAAAACACCGCAAGGAGAAACAATTTTCTGAAACAATATCTACTTTTAATGAATTCAATATGTTTTTTCAATTCTAAAACGATTTGAAAATCAAAAAGTATAAGTTTGGTACTTGTACCTTAATATTTAAAAGGTCATGACTTAATGCAGCAAACAATTATGTACTTCACACCAAACTTTTTGCCATGTATCGCGTATTTCCAAGAAATTTTAAATCAAGACCAAATTCGTTTAAACGCTGATGACATTTATATTAAACAGACCTACAGAAATAAAACACAAATTTTGGGTGCCAACAAGGTAGAGAATTTGATTGTACCTGTTCACGCTAGCTCCATGAAAACACCCTCTAAGGATGTTAGAATTGATAATAAAACGTCATGGCAACGAAATCAGCTTAGAACCTTAGAAGCAGCTTACCTAAAATCGCCCTTTTATCAATTCTATGATTACATTTTTGAGCCTCTTTTTAAAAATAAATACATTTTTTTGATTGATCTTCAGATTGAAAGTCTGACAGTTTGTCTACGCTGCCTACAATTGGAAAAGACAATATGTCAGGAGTCTTTTTCCGCCAAAAAAGGCCTTGTAGATATAAATTCGAAGGTTTTACCAATCGAATACTCCTTTAAACCATATTTACAGAACTTTGGCAATGAGTTTGTTCCTAATCTCTCAGTTATGGATTTACTGTTCTGTAAAGGCCCAGAGGCAATAATTTACTTAAGACAGAGTGAACAGTAAACATTCATATTTCGTTATATTTGAAACTAACACAAATGTGTAATCGAAAAACACAAAAACGTGTATTAAAAAACAACAGATGGAACCCAAATTTTCACAGAGAGTAAAAGAGGTAATTTCCTTAGCGAGAGAGGAGGCATTACGTTTGGGTCATGATTACATTGGCACCGAGCACTTTATTTTGGGCATGATACGCGAAGGCGATGGCATGGGATTAGAACTAATCCGTAAAACTGGAATAAAAATTTCTGACTTAAAGCAGAGCATTGAATCTGCCACGCGTGGCACCGCCACCAATAATATTAAAAACCTTGCAAATATTCCTCTAACGAGGCAATCTGAAAAGGTGTTAAAAATTACTCATCTAGAAGCTAAAATTTTCCGTTCTGAGGTTATCGGGACTGAACATTTACTATTGGCTATACTACGTGATGCTGATAACCTAGGCTGCCAGATTGTTAATAGATTTAAGGTGAATTATGAGTTGATTAAAGAAATGTTGGAGTATCAGTTAACTGGAGAAAAACCAAGTTCTATGGAAGGTTCAGATACGGATGATGAAGACAGAACATTTTCAAGTTCTGATTCGGGTAAAATGGGTTCAAAAGACAAATCAGGCGAAAAGTCTAAAACTCCTATCTTAGATAATTTCGGGAGGGATTTAACGAAAATGGCTGACGCTGGAAAGCTAGACCAGATTGTGGGAAGAGAAAAAGAAATTGAGCGAGTAGCTCAAATTCTTTCCCGAAGAAAAAAGAATAATCCAATTTTAATAGGTGAGCCAGGAGTTGGTAAAACAGCTATTGCCGAAGGCCTCGCATTGAGAATTACTCAGAAGAAGGTGTCCAGGGTGTTGTATGGCAAAAGAGTCGTAACGCTTGATTTGGCTTCATTGGTGGCAGGTACAAAATACCGTGGTCAATTCGAAGAGAGGATGAAAGCTGTCATGGCTGAATTAGAGAAGTCTCCAAATGTAATCCTCTTTATAGATGAGATTCACACGATAGTAGGTGCTGGGGGAGCAAGCGGTTCTTTGGACGCTTCAAACATGTTCAAGCCTGCATTGGCCAGAGGCGAGGTCCAATGTATAGGGGCTACAACACTTGATGAGTACCGTCAATATATTGAAAAAGATGGAGCCTTGGCCCGAAGATTTCAAATGGTTCTAGTAGACCCTACTTCCGTAGAAGAAACTGTCGAGATTTTAAATAATATTAAGGACAAGTATGAGGAACATCATCACGTCACTTACTCACAAGAAGCTATTGAGGCAGCAGTAAAGTACTCCGATAGATATATCTCTGATAGATTTTTGCCTGATAAGGCTATTGATGTCATTGATGAAGTAGGTGCTCGTGTTCACATCAATAATATTCACGTTCCACAAGAAATAATTGACCTTGAGGAAGATGTAGAAAACATCAAAGTGGAGAAAAATGCAGTGGTAAAAAGTCAAAGATATGAGGAAGCTGCTCAATTGCGGGACAAAGAAAAGAAACTCATAGATCAATTAGACAAAGTTAAGCAGGCTTGGGAAGAAGAAAGTAAAGAGAAGAGACACCTCGTGACAGAGGAAAATGTCGGCGAAGTAATTGCCCAGATGACTGGTATCCCTATCAATAAAGTTAATATGAACGAAGGCGAAAAAATCCTCAAAATGGGAGATTCGCTGAAAAATAGAATTATTGGTCAAGATCCTGCTGTAGCCAAACTGGTAAAAGCCATACAAAGAACTCGTGTAGGGCTAAAGGATCCTAAAAAGCCAATTGGATCGTTCATTTTCTTAGGTCCAACGGGTGTTGGTAAAACAGAATTAGCCAAAGCCTTAACAGAATATTTGTTTGATTCTGATGAAGCTTTGATACGCATAGATATGAGTGAGTACATGGAGAAGTTTAGTATCTCTAGACTCATAGGAGCTCCTCCGGGTTATGTAGGTTATGAAGAAGGTGGCCAGCTAACCGAAAAGGTAAGAAGGAAGCCTTATTCTGTTATTCTTCTTGATGAAATAGAAAAAGCACATCCGGATGTTTTTAATATTCTTCTTCAAGTCTTAGATGACGGTATCTTAACAGATAGTTTAGGAAGAAAAGTAGACTTCCGAAACGCGATTATCATCATGACATCAAATATTGGTGTTACAGACTTAAAGAACTTTGGAGCCGGTATTGGTTTTGCTACGCAAGCTAGACTTAATAATCAAGACGAAGCTATTAAAGCCACCATCCAAAGTGCTTTGAAAAAGACATTCTCTCCTGAATTCTTGAATAGATTAGATGATGTGATCATCTTTAATACACTTGAAAAAGAGTCTATACATCAAATTATAGATATTCTATTAGAAAAGTTGTTTGTTAGAATTAAAGGTTTAGGTTTCAAAATGGAGCTAAGTGTAGCTGCCAAAGATTTTGTGGCAGATAAAGGCTATGACAAACAGTATGGAGCTAGACCTTTAAATAGAGCAATACAAAAATACGTGGAAGATCCTATGGCTGAAGAAATCCTGAAAGGAGGCCTGAAAGATGGAGATGTAATTATGGTAGGTTATAAGAAAGGTGCTGAAGAATTAACTTTCTCCAAAAAGAAAAAGAAGAGTAAAGTAACACCATAGTATTCAAATGAATAAAGTCTTTTTTATTCTAATAAGTCTGTTGCTCTTTCAGGGCAACAGACTTTTTTGTCAGACACTTTCTGAAAACGCTGAGGTATCTTTACTAACCATAGCCCCAGGAGCGGAATTATGGTCTTTCGCTGGTCATACTGCCATTAGGGTTAGAGATACCAATACAGGTATTGACATAAATTTCAACTACGGTCTTTTTGATTTTAGAA
>JBNMFK010000062.1:0-15111 GCA_051269965.1 Algoriphagus sp.
ACTAATTCCTTCGTATTTCCGATTGCCTCATAGGCATGCTGTCGATGACTCTGAAGAGGTCCTGAACGTTTATTGGCTTGCTTTGTGCTAGTTTCACTGCTCCGTCCAGTCCAATAAGTACAACAGCAAAGGTCTCCTTACCGTTGATATACTTCTGAAAAAGCGTAGAAGAATTCACTCTTTTTTTGTTCAAGATATAACTTTCAGGGAAAACGCTGTAACGTACTAGTTTTCTTTCTTCTAAAGCTGTTTCGTTGGTAAACTGGGCTATCTGTTCTTTAAATTGGTTGTTGTTTTCGTTCTTAGAAAGAATAAGCAGTACCCTGCTTTTCCACTGATGTTTTTCTAGGTTTTGACCAAAAGCAGTGTGTTGTATCGTGATTGATAGCAATAGGAGTGTGGTCGTTATGACTACTTTATTTTTCATTTTGAAATATTGTCTTATGTTTCTTTGAATTTGATTGGCCCAATTTTAATGATTTGAAAGTCCTAAATCTACAAAGAAACGAATCTCTAAAGACAACTTAAAAATTCACAAACGTGTTCATATTGATTTGGTCCCTGCCGCCATGTTGAAAGAATTGGTTCATATATCCAAACTCAAATTTTACAAACTTATTAGCCTTATAACCCAAAGCTGCATAAACTCTATTCCTATCGAAAATACTATTCTTAGGATTAATAAATAGCTCATTATAAGCGGAAAGGTAGAGGGTATTGTCAGTTATTTCTGTTTTGTTCAAAGGTACATTTACTGATAAAAAGTACCTTAACCTTGTTTTAAAATTACCGGCAATAAATCGCTGCTCAAATCGATATCTATGCTGTAAAGAAATTATTCCTAGTTTCTGTTTGGTAATA
This sequence comes from Algoriphagus sp., assembly GCA_051269965.1. Classification (GTDB taxonomy): domain Bacteria; phylum Bacteroidota; class Bacteroidia; order Cytophagales; family Spirosomataceae; genus Arcticibacterium. The sequence goes on from JBNMFK010000062.1 coordinate 862, forward strand.
AACTGTTGATAAATCCTATGCTCTTTTACACCTATTTTCTCTGAGTCATCAGCAGCATAATTCTCACTTGCTATAAATCCATATCCTACTAACAGGTTATTGTTGTTTTGAGTCAAATCCCTTCCGATTCCTGTTCTCAGGAGTAGTTGTTCCAAATCACCTGCGGCATTATAATTTCTATACTGTGACTCATGGTGCCAGTTCCATTGTGAATTTATCTGTTTGTTGCCGAAATAGTTGATCCAGTTCCCTAGGTTACTTTTTTGACAATAGCCATGAAAAGAAAAAAAGAAGAGGAAGAGGTATGTTGAAATTTTCATTTAGTGAATATATTTCTTAGGTCCTAAAAAACGACATCTCCCCATCTTTCGACGGGGAGATGTAACTAAAAAAGTATAATAGTTCTAAACTTTAGGTTTCCAGCCTTTCTCATATTCTCTTTCCCAAAACGACATAGCATCAGCATCTTTTGGCTTACCTGTGGCGGTGTCCACCATAAGTGTTTTGTTTGTTTGTTGAGCCATATTACCTAAATGACAGAGTAAAGTACTTTTTACCGCTTCGTCTATCGGTGAATTAAGTGGAGTCCCTTTTTGAATAGCGTCCACAAAATTCTTCATGTGGTAATCATCCAAGCCAGAAATACCCTGAGTATCAACTCCAGAATCACCGCTTCGCTCGTTTTCAGATTTTATTACTTTATTTTCTTTGTCATAGATAATATAACCGCCTCTATCAACCACGGCAGTTCCTTTAGTTCCATGAATCCATGTACCCCTTCCCCCATGCTCTTTGTTAGTATTCATGCCATTGCAGCTTCGCCCTTCCCAGCTTATCATTTTCCCTCCTTCAAACTCAAAAGAAACATTTTGTGTATCCCAAAACTCCCAGTCGTCTTTAAATGCAAATCTACCGCCGGCTGAGCTCACTTTATTAGGGATATCTACACCCAGTGCAAGTCTCGCAATATCCATTTCATGCAAACCATTATTACTCACTTCTCCTGTACCCCAGTGCCAGAACCAGTGCCAATTATAGTGTACATAATTATCCATTAAGGCTTGCCTTGGTGCTGGACCTTGCCATAAATCCCAATCAAACTCTGAAGGCACGGCCATCGGTTTTCCTGTACCTATACTTCCTCTATTGTTTTCATACCAAGTTTTGGCATAATAAACCTCACCTATGATACCTTCTCTTAGGTCTGTGACTAGGCTACGTGTGGTAGGGGCAGACCGTTGTTGATTACCTATTTGTAGTTTTTTGCCCGTTTTAGCTTGTGCTTCAGCTAGCCAATACCCTTCTTGAGGATTATGGCAGCAAGGCTTTTCGAGATATACATCTTTGCCTGCTTGTAGTGCCATGATGGCCATAGGAGCATGCCAATGATCTGGCGTGGCTATGGTTAACATATCAACGTCTTTATTTTCTAAGGCCTTTCTGAAATCACTGTAGATTTTAGCATCAGAAACGGTTTCTTTAAATTTACTTTGCACTTTCTTGAAAACTCGAGAGTCCACATCTATAAGACCAACCACATTAATATCTCTACTTAGATGTTTAGCCATTGATAAATGGGCGTGACCACGGCTGTTCAGACCGGCAGTTGCCATGTTGATGCGGTCATTTGCTCCTAGTATTCTTGCATAACTTTTAGCCGAAAAAGCCAAACCTGCGGCCCCGAGAGCAGAACTTTTGAGAAACTTGCGACGAGAATTAGAATTTTGATTCATATTATTTCTTTTTTTAATTAAAAACACTCAAGAAATGAACTTTGATTATGAGGTTGAATTGAGTTGTAAAAATTAGATAATGCCTGTCAATTTTAGAAGGATTTAAGCTGATATTTTCATAATTGGGCAATTAATCACTCATTTTTGAAATAATTGCATGTAATCATAAGATAGGGGTTTAATATTCATTTTTATCCCTTATATCTATCTGTCATTAATTATTGACTGGCGTATTTCATCCATAACTTCAAAATGTCTAGTATTGATTTAGAATTCAACCTATTTTAAAATGAAAAGTAACTTATTAAAGGTTTTAACCTTTCTATTTGCCGCGGTACTAATTTGGTCCTGTATGAAAGGGGCTACTAACTCTAAGGGAATGGTAGCCATGTTAGCTGGTCCAGAAAACGCTGCTCTTACAGAAAAAATTGAAAAGAACACGGCTATCAAACTAGCCGATGGACTTAAAATTAGCCTGTGGGCCACAGACTCTTTGGCACCTGACCCAATTGCTATGTCCATTGACGATGAAAACAGGATATACCTAACTAGAACTAATCGTCAAAAAAACTCTGAATTTGATATCCGTGGGCATAGAGACTGGATGACGGAATCAATTGGACTACAGTCGGTACAAGACCGTCAAGCCTTTCTTAGGAAAGTTTTTGCTCCAGAAAAGTCTTCTGACAATGAATGGCTTAAGGATCTCAATCAAGACGGAATGCATGATTGGCGAGACTTAACCGTAGAAAAAGATGAAGTTTGGCGACTTGAAGATAAGGACGGCGATGGCAGGGCAGACGAGTCTATTATGGTGCTTAGAGATTTCAATGAAGAGTTTACGGACGTGGCAGGAGCTCTTTTAGTAAGAAGAAATGATGCTTTTGTGGGTATTGGTCCAGACTTATGGCGTATTGAGGATACTAATAAAGATGGCTATTATGATAAAAAGACGTCTATAGCCACTGGTTTTAACATACACATCGGCTTCGGTGGTCATGGGATGTCTGGATTAATTGAGGGCCCCGATGGTAAAATTTATTGGGGAATCGGAGATCCAGGTATGAGCCTAGTGGATCAGACTGGCAAAAAACATCATTATCCGAACCGAGGCGTTATAGTAAGATGTAATCCTGACGGTTCTGATTTTGAGGTTTTCTCTCATGGACATAGAAACACCCATGAATTCGTATTTGACGAATATGGCAATATGATCAGCTCAGATAACGACAGTGATCAACCTGGGGAGTCTGAGCGTCTAGTACATATTGTAGAAGGTAGTGACTCTGGCTGGCGTATAAATTGGCAGTTTGGGAAATATACCGACGATAAAAATAATGGCTACAAGCCATGGATGGACGAGGAAATGTTTAAACCAAGATGGGAAGGTCAGGCTGCGTATTTCCTGCCACCGATTAGAAATTATCATAACGGCCCTACGGGTATGCAGTATAATCCAGGTACAGCACTTGGAGAGAATTGGCTTAAAAAGTTTTTTTTAGTAGAGTTTACAGGAAGTGCTTCTAGAGCTCACATTTGGGCCTTTGACCTTAAAACTAAGGGTGCTACGTTTGACTTTAATTCTGAAATAGATGTGGTGAATGGTATCCTTCCTACGGGAATTAGATTTGGTACCGATGGTGCACTTTATGCTGCGGACTGGATAAATGGCTGGGATGCTAAAAACTATGGTAGAGTCTGGAAAATTGATACAAAAACACCAGAATTAGTTAGTGAAAGAGCTGAAACAAAAAGACTCATGACGTTAGATTATGAGAGCCAAACTTCTGATAAACTCTATAGCCTGCTATTTAACGCAGACATGCGTATTCGTCAAAAGGCACAATTTGCTTTAGCTGCCAAAAATGATAGTGAGACTCTCTTAAAAGCTGTCGCTCAAAAAGAGAATCAATTAGCCAGAATTCATGGATTATGGGGAATGGGGCAAATCAATTTTAAAGAAAATTCAGGGGCACGTTCCATAGTACCTTATTTATCAGACAGCGATATAGAAATAGTGGCACAAACTGCTAAAATGCTCGGAGATGTGCGTTATACAGATGCAGGGCCTAAGTTGACCCAATTGTTGTCATCTGAGAATGCTAGGGCTCAGTTTTTTGCGGCTCAGGCTATTGGTAGAATCAAATATCAACCCGCTGCAGATGCCTTGGTTAAAATGCTAAAGAAAAATGATGACGTGGATAATTATATAAGGCATGCAGGCGTTTTGGCCCTTAGCAGAATAGAGAACAAAGCTCCTGTTTACGCCTTACAGAAAAGCCCCTCAAGAGCATTAAGAACTGCAGGTGTTTTAGTCCTAAGAAAGTGGGAAGATCCTAAAGTAGCTGAATATTTAAGTGACCCTGACGAATACATTATAGCGGAAGCCGCCAGAGCCATAAATGACGATTGGTCAATCCCTGAGGCATTACCTGCTTTGGCAGATTTGATAAATAGACCAGGGCTCACTTCTGAGGTTATTCTTAGAAGATCTATTAACGCTGCTCTAAGAGTAGGTGGAGATAAGGAGTTGAATGATTTGTTAGCCTATGCTCAAAACAAATCAGCTCCTAAAGCTATGACTAGCGAAGCAATGGCTACGCTTGGTGTTTTCGCTGAGCCATCTGTTCTAGACCGTGTAGATGGTAGATACCGAGGAAAAGTAGAAAGAGACGGCGAAAAAATCAGGTCTGTAGTTATTCCTAAAATGATTTCTTTTTTAAGGTCAGAAAGTTCTGATGTACTTATGGCTTCGTCACGTTTACTTAAAGACCTAAATATAAATGGCTTCAATACCACACTGGCAGATATTTACCAAAAATCTGATGATGCCGAAGTGAAAGAAGCTATGTTGATTGCATTGGTATATTTAAAGTATCCTCAGGTAGGTAACCTCGTGAATGACGCTCTAGCCAGTAGTAAAAGGAACTTAAGGAGTGCTGCCCTAGGCATGCTGAGTAAGGTGGATATACCTGCAGAATTACTCCCTGATATGGTAGGAAATGTGCTTCAAAAGGGAAGCCGAAGAGACAAGCAAAATCTATTTGAAAGTTTAGGAGGTATGCCTTTGGCCAAAACAAATGCGGTTTTTGTCAAACTTATAGAGCAAGTTGAATCTAATGAAATAGAACAATCTGTAATGCTCGATCTAACGGAGGCGATTGAGAAATCTGGATCTGCTGACTTAATTGTAAAGCTTAATGCTGTAAAGCCAAATGAGACGCTTCTAGATCAATACAGTGAAGCCCTCACTGGAGGAGATAGAAGGAAAGGTTACAAATATTTCAATAATAACTCTACAGGGCAATGTGCAAGATGCCATGCAATTGGTGGTAATGGCGGTGATGTAGGTCCAGAATTGGGGAGTATTGGCAAAACATTAAGCCGAGAGCAAATTTTAGAGGCTCTGGTAGATCCAAGTGCTAGACTTTCTCCTGGATATGGAAGTGTATTCCTTACCTTGAAAGACGGACAAGAGGTTTCTGGAATATTGGCAGAAGAAAGAGAAGACGAACTCATTATCACTACGAGTGATGCAGAACCGCTGGTAATTCCAATAGCCAGAATTGCAAAGAGAGAAAATATGCCTTCTGGCATGCCGCCGATGGCTATGCTAATGTCTAAAAGAGAAATACGTGATGTGGTAGAGTTTTTGGCGAATTTGAGGAGATAAAGGTTTTAAAAAGTGGAGGGCTCAAATAGGAATCCTCTACTTTTTATATTGGAACGACCTTCTCAACTGAATCCTTAATATTGGGGTCAATACATTTTCTCTACATTACTTTTCACTCTGACTAAACGGATGATTCCCAAAACTAGAATGATGGGGAATATGCCTACGAAAATCCATCCAACGTGCTGTATCTCGAAGAAGTAGTCTACTTTGAGCAAGGTGATTCCTGAAGCCAAGAAAAAAAAAGCAGTTCTAAAATAAGCTAAAAATGTTCGCTCGTTTGCTAGGTGGGTTCGCTCAATAGCTAGTTTGTCCCGGAGTATGAGATCGGATTTTTCTTTCATGAAACGAAGTTAGTAAAAGGTAGTGGAAGATTGTGTCAGGTATTTTACTTTTAGCTTCGCTTAACTAGCTCCTTGAAATAGCTGTTAGTCGCAGGCGGTCGATCGTAAGCCATATTTATACAAGTGTACATCTCAAAAAAAATATTTTCATTCTATGAGCAGACTAAGTATTTAAGTTGCTACCAAGAACATCAGCAAATAAGGGCTTTGGAGGTTTCACAGGGCAAGTAGATTAAATATTTCATTATGAAAAAAGTCTTTCTTTCAGGTTATAATGCTCAGAAGTTTAGAGAACGCTCAAAATGCCTCTGGTTCAAGTAAAACCTTAAAAAATCAATCAGAAAACACTTGCTACCAGCGAAACTGCATGTGTGGCTTTTATGAACTTACTATTGATGTCGAAAATGACTGGCGAGAAATTATCCAAATAGTCCTTGGATGACTTTGGTGAAAGTCAAGTAGATAAATATGACAGGACTTTAATTCTTGTATAGACGTACTGTCATATGAAGAAAATTTCTTTCGAAAAAGTAAAAATAGGTCGGTATCAAATGTTCATTAAGGATTGTCAAAAAATGCAACTTATTTACTTTTGAAAGATAAAAACTAATCCTGGCACTACGCATCAAATGATGAATAGTATGCTGCGGAAAAAAAATAGACGTTCATAATAGGCTAATGAGAACTAAATTATAATCAAAAAAAGGACTCTTAATCCTTTATTATACTTTTTGCTATCGTTCTTTCAAACTTCTCCCAAAACCTTTCTAAGATAACAGTTGAAGGAATAAGCTTTGTAAAAAAGAGAATCTTTCGTTTTTAGGCTAGAGCTGTGCACTTCCTAATAATGTAGGGCAAAGAGTTTACTGGGATATTAAGTTCTTTGCATAAATGAAAGCCTATTGTACGAATATTGTTCGTACCCTCATTCATTCAAGGGCTTGGAGAACAAAAAGACTATGTAGCTTTACTCGATAAAGGGGTTGTTTTTTAGAAGAATAAGGACCCTATGTCATCATGGACTTGAATAGTATCGAGAATTTAAGAACAGAGATGTATCAAACTGATGGCTATGAGATTACCCAAAAAGAGACTTTTGAGTTTTGTCGAACCATTGCCAAGCATTTCAAAGGAAATAATACTTTTGTCTTTTGTGAGTCATTTAATGAACCCACCATCTATAACAGGGCAGCTAGTCTCTTGTACTTGGGCACGCATCTTACATAAGAGAGGATTGGTATCCTAAGAGCTAATGGTGGAATAGTTATACCCATGGTAGCTGGTTTGAACTGGGCATATATCCAACAATATGTAAAGGATAAACCAATTGACGCTGATGGCATTACTTATGTCTTTTTTCTTTACATCCATAAAACGACCAACAAGGAAAATGGCTGGGAGGAAGATTGAGGCTAAGTTGCGGCTAATTATTTTCTTGCTTTAACCGAGATAGGATTCTCTTTAGCAGACGAAAAAGAGCTTGTATTCCTGTCATTTCAGACGAAACATACGGAGAAGCCATCACTAAGTATACCAGATAGAAAGGAATTTCTTATATGGCCTGGTTTTTTGATGATTGATGGCCTATGCTAAGTTTTCAGACTTGAAGTATAGGCCAATAAGTCAAGGCAAGTATTTCAAAACAGCTATGAGAAAGCAGAATAGGATGGATTGAGAGAATGGAGGTATTCCGGCGATAAAGTCTTTCAGCCTGTAAGTTAGAACTTTTAGGGTAAACAAAAGCAAGGATTGCAGCCCTGTTGCATGGCCCAGAAGCATAGTTTTGTGGAAGTATTTTAGAAGATAGAATGCCCAAAAAAAATTTCTTTATGTCAAATCAACATCACTATGGTCATTCGCATGGCCATGACCATGGCCATAGTACAGAGAATATAGGTACTGCATTCTTTCTTAATTTGGTCTTTGCCATTATTGAGATTTTTGGTGGCTTTTTTACCAATTCAGTAGCTATTTTATCAGATGCTCTGCATGACTTGGGCGATAGTTTTTCTTTGGGCTTGGCATGGTATTTTCAAAAAAAATCCTACCAAAAAAGAGATAGTACATTTACTTACGGATACAAAAGGTTTTCTTTGATTGGAGCACTGGTGAATTCAATTGTCTTATTGGCTGGCTCAATATACATGCTCACAGAGGCCATCCCTAGAATTTTGAATCCTGAAGAAACAAATGCAAAGGGAATGCTAGTTTTAGCATTATTTGGGATTTTGGTAAATGGGGCTGCGGTTTTCAAACTCAAAAAAGGAAACTCACTCAATGAGAAAGTCGTAAGGCTCCATTTAATGGAGGATGTTTTAGGTTGGGTAGCCGTACTGATTGGGAGTGTTTTAATGTACTTTTTTGACTGGAAAATTATTGATCCGCTCCTCTCCATAGGTATTACAGGCTATGTTCTTTTTAATATTTATGGTAACCTTAAAGGTGTCTTTAGAGTAATTTTGCAGGGTGCTCCCGAAGGCTTAGATGACAAAGAAATCATTCTAGAGCTTATAAAGCTCCCAGAGGTACTTGATATTCACGATGTGCGTCTTTGGACCATGGATGGTAACTTTAATGTTATGACCCTACATGCTGTCATAAAGAAAGAGGCAAAGAAAACCGAAGTAAAATCTGAGATTAGGCATAAATTACAGCATATGGAGGTGGGGCATGTAACTATAGAAATGGAGTTTGAGGATGAGGACTGTGGTATGGAGAATTGCTAGCAGAACTAGAATGTTATAAAGAAAGGGTACTAGACTTATCACATATTCGTATTCATAGTTTCTGCTTTGTATTTGGCAACTATGTCGCATAAAAGCTAATGTCAAAGGCAAAACATTATCCAAGACCACGTGGTCTTCTCAATAGCTCGTTTTTTTGCTTGGTTTAGCCTTTATGAGGAGGTTAAGAAGATGAGTGGAACTTTATTATGGGAGATAAAACCTACCTCATTGAAATTATAAATTCTTCTTGAAAACTGAATGGGGCATATAGAAACCTCTGATAGTCTTAGGAATGGTTCTCGGGTTTCGCAAGTATAACATCCACAGATTTAAAGGAGAGGCACACGGACTAAGGCAAAAACAGTGAGATTTTAAATATAGTGCCTTCTCAAAATGTAGTAGTAGAAAAAAAAGGGAAGATAATAAACCATCAAATTTATCTCAAATTACAAGATAAATTTAGAGCAAGTTTGACTAATTGCCCTTGATACGTCATTTCTACTATAAGTTGATAAATCTGAATGGAAATGTTTTTGAGTATTAACAATTAGGTTTATTTTATGGAATAATTCAACCAAATGAAAAGGACAGTACTACGTGTTTTGTTTCTTCTTTTTAAGACATTAGGTATCGCTAAGAACCATCTGGATATTGTTTATGGAATATCTGCTGAGCGTATTCTCAAAATGGATATTTAAATGCCCGAAGGCATTTGAAATCCTCAGATGGTTGTTTGGCTTCATGGTGGAGCATGGCATTGCTGTTCAAAGGAAAATCCTCCGAAGGATTTACTTAAAAGGGGATATGCATTGGCTGGTATAGATTACCGTTTAAGTGTAGAATCTCCTTTTCCTTCTTATGATGTTTGACATTAAAGCGGCGGTTGGAATCTTTAGAGGAAACGGCAATAAATAGGGGTTTTTAAAAGAGGAAATTATCATTTGGAATTCTTATACAGGAGGACATTTGGTGGCCTTGGCTGGTCTTAAAAAGTAGGAATAAAGCTTTAGAAGGCAACATCGGTGACGATAATAATGAAGGCTCTGATGTTAATTTAACTTTTGACTTTTCGGTCTCTCAAATGTCAAAACGATTTTGGGCCAATTTCCGGCCTATGGAATTAAAGGAAGGGCACCCGCGTTGGCAGTGATGTTTGCGAAACCTGCTGAGCAGGTACCAAAAATGGCGGTACTTGTAAGCTCCGTTTTTCAGGTAGATGCTTCAGATCCTCCCATGTTTATTGCCCATGGTAATTAAGGCTCTCAAGTGCCTATAATTTAATTTATTGAGCTTTGATTAAAACTAAAAGAAGCCGGCGTTAAAACAGAATTGGAAGTGCTTGGCGAAAAGGATCATCGAGGTTTGGACTTTTTCAAAAAAGAGTTTGTTGATAAAGAGTCAGATTTTATTGGGGAGAACTTATGAGTATTTTTAGCAATGAACAACATCGAATTTGAAGCAAATTAAGATAGACAAACTTGCATGAACAAGATCAGTGTGGAATTTCATCCAAAACTTAAAACATGAGATTTAAAGAAATAGTAGAAAGCCGTCGTTCAGTAAGGAGATTTGATAGCGTTCATGAATTTAACCATGATACGGTTAAAGAAGCATTAAGACTGGCTATACTCTCACCTAATTCTTCTAATCTCCAGACTTGGGAGTTTTATCGCGTAAAATCAAAAGATAAATTGGACGTACTTGCAGAAGCCTGCTTAGGTCAAGGGGCAGCTAGAACAGCTTCTGAGTTGGTGGTTTTTGTAAGTCGAACTGACCTCTGGAAGCAAAGGGCCGAGTGGAATTACCAACAGATTTTGGATAAAGTAGAAGACATAGAAAACCTTAGTAAAAAAGAGAAGCGGGGTTTGTATTATTACAGGACCATGATAAAACTGTTTTATGATAACAGCTTATGGCCTTTAAACTCATTGATAAGAAAGGCCGTGTTACTTTATAGAATACTTATGGGGAAACCTATGATGCGTTTTACCCGTAAAAATGATAGTCGTATAGTCTCAAATAAAACCTTAGGTATAGCCGCACAAACCTTCATGCTGTCTATGGTAGATCAAGGTTACCAAACTTGTCCGATGGAGGGCTTTGATGCCGTGTGGGTAAGAAATCTGTTAGACTTGCCGAGCTCTGCTGATATAAGTATGATAATCGCCTGCGGCAAAGGGCTACCAGAAGGTATTAGCAATGAGCGTTTAAGATTACCCTATCATAACGTGGTTTTTGAGGTTTAAGAAATAATCGAATGTAAAATAATCTTTTTAGGGGTGGTGAACAGAACTCGCGTTCTCAAAAGAGTTGAGATATTTTAAGATGACGAATCAAAACAAATAAGCTAGACTCAATTTTATAAGATTTTTCTAAATTCATCCATCATTGGATATCTTTGAAAGACTTCTTCATCATTCAGAGCGCTGGTTTCTAGAATGGTTATGCCTTCTTCTAAGTTTTGATTTAGAATACCAAACCGTTTAAGGAAACCAAGCACGAAGACATTATCTGGAAGAACTTGATGCCTTAATACAGTGATGCCAGCTTCTGAGGCAATGAGATTGATTAGAGCAAATAGAATACGCCCCATCCCTTTTTTTTGATAGGAATCGGTAACCGTTATGGCCACTTCTGCTTTATGAGATTGCCCTTTTAATCTAATAATTCTGCCAACCCCCACGGGTTCATTGATGCCATCAGTTTCATCTAAAATACCCCAAGCGAAATGACTGATGCCATCCACATTTGTGAAATAATTTAACTGATATTCACTTAAACTATTTCTTATGGCGAAAAAACGTAAATATTTAGTTTTCTCAGATAGTTTCTTGTAATAGGACTTCATCATTCCTTTATCCGAAGGAATTAAAGGTCTTAGGAGTAAATTCCTGCCTTTATAAGTAAGCCTAAAGTATTTAGGAGATTTCTCGCTAAGGGAATTATCCATTGCTTAAAGGTATTTCAAAATAGCCTGCGAAGAAACTTTTCAGAAAAGATCCTATCAAGTTTTAATTTTGCATCCTTCAATAGAAGTTAAGCTCGGCTAAAAGCTAAATCCTACATTAAGACCTAAGCCACGAATACCGAGATAAGGTACGTTTTTGAAAGCATTTATCTCCGCCTTATCATCGCCTACAGTTACTTCAAAATACTGGTCACTCAATCTAAAACGGTCTATGATTTTATCTTTTAGGTAGCGTTTATCACCATCATTTAATCTAGAAAGTATAGAAGTCTCTACAGCAGCATAAAATTTTTGTGCTTGCCCGAAATGGGGGCCAATAATTACTAGATCTAAAGACAGTCTTTTACCAAAGTGAAATTGTTTTCCAATCAAAAGTCCACCAGAAATGGTTCTAATATCAAAATTAACAGGCACCTTATCTAAGGTATAAACTTGGCCATCGTACCTAGCTTCTAGAGAGGCTGGAATAGTGGCGTCAAAATGTTCAAACTGACCAAAAAGACCTAGGAACCAACGGTTGTTTTTATGGCCAAAATAACGTCTCAGTTCTGGGGAGTAACCTTTGACTCCAATTTGGGCTAAGTCCACAAAAACATATTCAAAATCTACGCCAGTAAGTCCTAGGCTATGTTTTTTAGCTAATTTGTCAAACTCAGGTCCTAATGGGATTTGAGATTTCTTGCGGTAGAAAAAGGTGTTGTTGAAACTCCACTTTGGCGTAAGCATGCGTTCATATTGCACACTTATTATTCCAGTAACCGCTCCAGTAGCATTTACTTTCACACTATTTTTAAGATCTTTTTGAGCGGAAAGGCTAAAAGATATAAGACATAAAACAAAAAGGAGTTTACGCAAAACTTAAAGGGTTAATTGAGCTAAGACGGTCTCTGTGTGAGCCAAATGTTCCGAGTTTAAATCCAAATGTGTCACGAAGCGTACCAAATGTTTTCCGAATGTTACTACGTTTACATTTTGGTTTTCTAGGAGACTAACGAAGTCCGTTGCTAAAATACTATCTGGAAGTTCAAAAATCACAATGTTAGTTTTAATAGGATATACCTTTTTTACCCAGGACTTAGAAGTAAGCATATCACCGAGAGCTTTTGCCATAACGTGGTCCACTTTAAGGCGATCCACATGATTGTCTAGAGCATAGATACCCGCAGCTGCCAAAATACCTGCTTGTCTCCATCCTCCTCCCCAGGCCTTACGTTGTCGTCTAGCTTGGGCAATAAATGTTTTAGAACCTAGTAAAACTGATCCTACAGGGCAGCCAAGTCCCTTAGAAAGGCATACAGAAATGCTGTCAAATTCTTGGCCGTAGGCAGATGGCTGCTCTCTGGTTTCCACTAAAGCATTAAATAGACGAGCTCCATCTAAATGAAGACTTAAGCCTTGCGATTGAGAGAGTTGTCTTATTTTCCTAATTTCAGAGAAGTCATAATATACGCCGCCTCCTTTATTCATTGTATTTTCTAGGCAAACCAAAGAGGTCTTGGGGAAATGAATGTCGTCCGGATTTATAGCAGCTGCTATTTGCTCAGCGGTTAGAAGGCCACTTTTTCCATCCAATAACTTCACAGAGGCGTTTGAGTTAGAGGCTATGCCACCTCCTTCATAAAGATAAACATGGGCATTTTTATCACAAATAACTTGGTCTCCAGATTTGGTATGCACCTTTATGGCGAGCTGGTTTGCCATAGTTCCTGAGGTACAAAAAACTGCGGCGTCCATACCAAATAATGTTGCCGTCTTTAACTCTAAGCCATTTACGGTAGGGTCATCGCCAAAAACATCATCGCCTAAAGGAGCCGAAAACATGGCTTCTTTCATACCTGCTGTTGGCTGTGTGATGGTGTCGCTTCTAAAGTCTGCTATCATTAATTTTATTTATATAATCGACCACAAAACTAATCATGCTAGCCTTAATGTCTTAAGTTTTAAAAAAGAGTTTATATTTCAGATCTATTTCGGTAAAAATGAGGAAATAGGAAGGGACTGGATTTTGGCAGGATTTAATAAAGGTCGTTATTTTGATTAAAAAAGTTTTTACTAAGGCTCAGAAGCTTCAGTATTTTCAGAGGTTGAGCAAGGCTTTTAAAACTCTTTTTCGTTGGATTCTCAGGTTCAGCGTATTTAATAGTGATTACAAGGGGGCCTCACTAAAAAGTAAGGTTCTAAGAGTATTGTATACCTGTACTATTTTTCTGATAGTTTTCGTTTTTTCTTTGGAAAGTAATTTCTTTTGGTTGTTTGGAAATATGCCAAGTATGAAAGAGGCCAGAGGTACAAAACTAGCTATACCCTCCGAGATTTATTCTGCAGACAATAAGCTCTTAGGTCTCTTTTATGTGGAAAACAGAAAGCCTGTAAGTTTTGATGAAATAGACTCGCTAACAATCAAAGCTCTTATTTCTACAGAAGATGTACGATTTTATACTCACAATGGACTAGACCTAGTTTCTATTTCTAGTGCCCTTTTTTCTACCTTGACAGGGGATAAAAGAGGGGGGAGTACCATTCATCAACAGTTAGTTAAAAATATCTATAACACTAGGCACAAAAATGCCAGAGGATTACTTGGATACATACCCGGTCTTTCTACCATAATTGCCAAAATTAAAGAGTGGGATACGGCCATCAAGCTTAATGTTTTCTTCGAGAAAAATGAGATTTTGGCTTTATACTTAAATGCAGTAGATTTTGGAGATAACACATTTGGTATTAAGCTGGCTTCTGAGCATTTTTTCTCAAAAAAGCCGAAGGATTTAGAGTTACACGAAACGGCACTTCTGATAGGTATTTT
>JBNMFK010000063.1:0-14743 GCA_051269965.1 Algoriphagus sp.
TTGAGTTATCAAAAAGAGAATCTACTGCCTCTTGAAGCATACGTTTTTCATTACGCAGAATTACCTCGGGAGCCTTAATTTCAAGTAATCTTTTAAGACGATTATTACGAATAATTACTCGACGATACAAATCATTCAAATCTGACGTGGCAAATCGACCACCATCAAGCGGTACCAATGGACGTAATTCGGGTGGGATTACTGGAACCATTTTGATGACCATCCATTCTGGACGATTTTCAATTCTAGTATTTGCATCTCGTAGAGCTTCTACAATTCTCAATCTTTTCAAAGCTTCTGCTTTTCTTTGCTGAGAAGTGTCTGTAGCCGCTTGATGACGTAACTGATAGGAAAGTTCGTCAAGCTTTAATCTGCCTAAAAGCATTTCTAAGGCTTCTGCTCCCATTTTGGCGATGAATTTTTGAGGGTCATCGTCTGGAAGCATTTGATTTTCTCGTGGAAGTTTATCCACTATGTCAAGATACTCTTCTTCAGTCAAGTAATCCATATATGCAATACCATCTTCTTCTTTGGCACCAGCTTGGATCACAACATATCGTTCGTAATAGATAATTTGATCTAATTTCTTCGAAGACAGTCCTAATAGGTATCCAATTTTGTTTGGAAGACTTTTAAAGTACCAGATATGTGCCACAGGAACTACGAGTTCTATGTGCCCCATACGTTCTCTTCGAACCTTTTTTTCGGTTACTTCTACACCACAACGGTCGCAGATGATACCTTTATAACGAATTCGTTTATATTTTCCGCAGTGACATTCCCAATCCTTTACGGGTCCAAAAGTACGCTCACAGAACAATCCGCCCATTTCAGGTTTATATGTTCTGTAATTGATGGTTTCTGGTTGGGTAACTTCACCAAAAGAGCTTTCCAGAATAGATTCTGGAGAAGCCAAACTAATGGTTATACTGTTAAAGTCACTCTTTAATTTTTGGTTTTTCTTAAAAGACATTTTCTTTCTGTTTTAAATGAAAATGATAAAATTATTTCAAGGTAATTTCAAGGGCCAAGCCTCTCAATTCATGTACAAGTACATTGAATGATTCTGGGATACTTGGTTTTGGAAGATTCTCACCTTTCACTATTGCTTCGTATGCTTTGGCTCGTCCAATAACATCATCAGATTTTAACGTCAAGATCTCTCTTAGAACGTGAGAAGCACCAAAGGCTTCAAGTGCCCACACTTCCATTTCTCCAAAACGCTGTCCACCAAATTGAGCTTTTCCACCCAAAGGCTGCTGCGTAATAAGGGAGTATGGTCCTATTGACCTGGCGTGCATCTTATCATCCACTAAGTGACCTAGTTTCAGCATATAGATAATACCAACAGTTACTTGTTGATCAAATTTTTCACCGGTAAGTCC
Source organism: Algoriphagus sp. (assembly GCA_051269965.1). Lineage (GTDB taxonomy): Bacteria > Bacteroidota > Bacteroidia > Cytophagales > Spirosomataceae > Arcticibacterium. The sequence goes on from JBNMFK010000063.1 coordinate 1,386, forward strand.
ATTGAAAAGCACTGTTCTACCCCAATCAGGTAAGCCAGCTTCAACAACTTCAGCAGATACTTCTGCTGCTGTGGCACCATCGAAAATTGGTGTTGCGTATCTTCTGTCAAGTTTTCTACCAGCCCAGCCTAATGCAGTCTCATAAAGCTGTCCAATATTCATTCGGGAAGGTACACCCAACGGGTTTAGAACTATATCTACTGGACTTCCATCCTCTAAGAATGGCATGTCTTCTTGACGAACGATTCTGGCTACAACACCCTTGTTACCGTGACGACCGGCCATTTTATCACCCACTTTCAACTTACGTTTCTTAGCGATATATACTTTGGCAAGCTTCACAATTCCAGCAGGTAATTCATCTCCCACTTCAAGTACGAAACGTTCTCTCTTAAACTCGCCCATTATCTCACTACGCTTAGAAAGATAATTTTTAACAAGTCTTACAAGCAGTTGGTTGTTAGCTTCGTCTTTAGACCAGCCCTCAAGCATGATATCACCCAATAAGTTAGACTCTTCGGGTACACTGTAAGTACTTTCATCTACGTATGGGTTCTTATCTGGGAATAGATTGTTAGTAATGTTTGACTTATTGAATTTAACTCCCTTAGAAATTAACTCGTCACCAAACTTATGCTTGACACCGTTTGTAGTTTTACCAGAAAGAATTGTTACCATTTTATCAATCATAATAGTCTTGATTTCGGCAAGATTATTACTGTGATTTTTAAGCAAGGTCTTTAATTCTTCTTTGTGCTTAACTCTTTCTTCTTTAGTGGGTCTAGAGAAAAGCTTAGTATCTATAACTACACCACGAAGTGACGGGGAGGCTTTTTTAGAAGCATCTTTCACATCACCAGCTTTATCACCGAATATAGCACGAAGAAGTTTTTCTTCAGGCGTAGGATCAGACTCTCCTTTTGGAGTGATTTTTCCAATAAGAATGTCTCCTTCTTTGATATGGGTACCTACTCTTACAATTCCATTTTCATCCAAATTCTTAACCGTTTCCTCAGAAACGTTAGGAATTTCAGCTGTCAATTCCTCTTGACCACGCTTTGTATCTCTTACTTCAAGGTCAAATTCTTCAATGTGTAAAGAAGTGAATATATCATCTCTCACCACTCTTTCAGAAATTACAATAGCATCCTCAAAGTTATAACCCTGCCAAGGCATGAAAGCCACAAGCATGTTTCTACCTAGGGCAAGCTCACCACCTTGTGTGGCATAACCTTCTACTAATATTTGACCTTTAGCTACACGCTCTTTCAAGCCAACGATTGGTCTTAGATTGATACACGTATCTTGATTAGTTCTTCTGAACTTAATTAAGTCATACGTCTTTTCGCTGGTATTGAAATTAACAGTGATGTCATCCTCGTTCCAGTCGTAGTTTACTGTGATTTTGTTAGCGTCTACGTATTCTATGGTACCTGGTCCTTCTGCCACAACCATCGTGCGAGAGTCACGTGCAATTCTACTCTCAAGGCCTGTTCCTACAATAGGAGCTTCTGGTCTCAGTAATGGAACGGCTTGACGTTGCATGTTGGAGCCCATTAATGCACGGTTGGCATCATCATGCTCCAAGAAAGGTATGATGGAGGCCGCAACAGATACAATCTGATTTGGGGCAATATCCATATAGTCAATTTCTTTGGGATCTTTCAATGGGAAATCACCTTCAAAACGACACTTTAAACTAGAATCCTTGAAAGAACCGGAACCATCTTCATCAGGAGTAGCCATGGCAATGTTTTTACCATCTTCCTCTTCTGCTGTCAAATATTCTACCTCACCAGAGACTTTACCTTCATTGATTTTCATGTAAGGAGTTTCAATGAAGCCCATTGAATTTACCTTAGCATACGTACAAAGAGAGGATATTAAACCAATGTTGGGTCCTTCAGGGGTCTCAATAGTACAAAGACGACCATAGTGGGTATAGTGTACATCTCGAACCTCAAAACCTGCTCTTTCTCTTGACAGACCACCAGGTCCAAGGGCAGACATTCTACGCTTGTGGGTAATCTCAGCTAATGGATTGGTTTGATCCATGAACTGAGAAAGTTGGTTGGTTCCAAAGAAAGAGTTAATTACAGAAGACAGCGTACGAGCATTGATCAAGTCCACTGGCTTGAAGTCTTCATTGTCACGAACGTTCATACGCTCCTTGATAGTACGAGCCATACGGGCAAGTCCTACACCAAACTGACTAGAAAGCTGCTCTCCTACTGTTCTTACTCGACGATTGGAAAGATGGTCAATATCATCCACAACTGTTTTGGCATTGATCAATGTGATCAAGTATTTAACAATTCTGATAATATCTTCTGTAGTCAAAACTCTTTTAGTCAACTCCGTGTCCATTTCCAACTTTGTGTTGACACGATATCTTCCTACTTCACCAAGGTCATATCTTTTCTCTGAGAAGAACAAACCTTGAATAATTTCACGGGCCGTAGCTTCATCAGGAGCTTCTGTATTTCTCAGCTGACGATAAATTTGTTCAACGGCTTCTTTTTCAGAATTTGAGCTATCCTTCTGAAGTGTATTATAAATGATATTGTAATCAGCAACGTTAGCATCTTCACGATGCAAAATCGCAGATTTTTGGTCCGTATCAAGGATTAGTTGGATATCGTCTTCTGTGATAATAGAATCACGCTCCATGATGACTTCGTTTCTATCAATGGAAACGACCTCACCTGTATCTTCATCAACGAAATCCTCTGTCCATGTCTTAAGGACTCTTGCTGCTAATTTTCTACCAACAGCTTTTTTTAGGTCTTTTCTTGTAGCGTTTACTTCTTCAGAAAGCTCAAATAGGTTTAGGATATCTTTATCAGAACCAAAACCAATAGAGCGTAATAAAGTGGTAACGGGGAATTTCTTTTTACGATCAATGTATGCGTACATCACATTGTTTACGTCTGTAGAAAATTCAATCCATGAACCCTTCATTGGGATTACTCTTGCAGAGTAAAGTTTTGTACCATTTGTATGCTTACTCATGGAGAAGAATACACCTGGTGAACGATGAAGTTGAGAAACAATAACTCTTTCTGCACCATTTATAACAAACGAACCACGGTTAGTCATATAAGGAATGTTTCCTAAGAAAACTTCCTGCTCGATGGTTTCGAAATCTTCGTTGTCGTCGTCATTACAAAGCAATCTTAACTTTGCTTTTAAAGGTACAGAGTAGGTTAGTCCTCTGTCAATACACTCATCTACTGAGTATTTTGGTGGGTCAACTGTATAGTCGACAAACTCTAGCACAAAGTTCTCCCTAGAATCTGCTATCGGGAAATTATCCATAAATACCTTGTAAAGGCCTTCGGCACGACGGCTTTCAGCTGGGGTATCTATCTGGAAAAATTCCTGAAAAGATTCAAGCTGAATATCCAAGAAATCTGGATATTCTAAAGCAGGATGAACATTGGCAAAACTCTTCCTTCCGGTTGCTGTCAAATTCAAAGCTTTAATGTTTTAATTATAAAAAATTATAAACTTGTTGGCTTTCGAGTAAACAATTCACTCTTACTAACCAAGGAACTCGCAGTGAAGCCAATTCAAGTCCCTGTGCTACTGTCCTACGAAAAACAGGAGTGTATCGGACAAGAATTTTATTAGTTAATCAAGGATTTTACTCCGAGAATAGTTTTTTTGAGGTGTGGTTATTAGAACGCTTTTTTTTACAACAAAAGACTCGACCGATTTTTTATCAAAACCGGACCGAGTCTATTGCGTGTTTGAGGTATTAGCTTAAGCTAATTCTACTTCAGCACCAGCTTCTTCAAGCTGCTTCTTCATAGCTTCTGCTTCGTCTTTAGCGATACCTTCTTTGATTGCTTTTGGAGCAGAATCAACTAGATCCTTAGCATCCTTCAATCCTAAACCAGCTAGGTCTTTTACTAATTTAACTACTTGAAGCTTGCTTCCACCAGCTGCTTTCAAAATTACGTCAAATGTTGTTTTTTCTTCAACTGCTGCTTCTTCAGCTGCAGGCCCAGCTACCATTACGGCTCCACCAGCTGCTGGCTCAATTCCGTACTCGTCTTTAAGGATGTCAGCTAACTCATTTACTTCTTTAACAGTAAGATTAACTAATTGCTCTGCGAAGGCTTTTAAATCTGCCATTATTTCTAAAAATTTAAATAGTTTATACTTTAATTAAAATTAGGCGGCTTCTTTCTCTGAAAGAGTTTTAAGAATACCGGCCAGTTTGTTACCACCACTTTGCAATCCGCCAAGTACGGTTTTCGCAGGTGATTGAAGTAACATGATCACTTCGCCAATCATTTCGGCTTTAGATTTCAAGCTAGCAAGTTTGTCTAATTGGTCGTGGCCTATGAACAGGTCCGAGTCAATAGAAGCTCCCTTGAGCTTGATAGAATCTTTATTTTCCTTTAAGAAATCTTTAATAAGCTTAGCGGCATCTTTCCCAGACTCTGGGTGAAACAAGATACCAGAAAAGCCTTTCAATACAGACTCATTGAATGGCGTGTAATCAGCATCTAACGTATTTAGAGCCTTTTCTATAAGAGAGTTTTTAATCACTTTGTATTCAATACCCCTTTCGAAGCAAAGACGACGTAGCTTGTTTGTTTTAGCTACAGTCATTCCGCTTGCGTCTGTGATGTAGAAAAATGGATTAGACTGAAACTTCTCAGATAGATCCTGAATAATTACTCCTTTGTCTTGTCTATTCATGATTACAATCCTTTTATGTCGGTAAGATCAATTTTAACACCAGGACTCATCGTACTAGACAGTGTGATGCCCTTAACGTAAGTTCCTTTTGCAGAAGAAGGCTTTAGTTTAACAATTGTAGCCATAAGCTCATCTATGTTTTCTTTAAGCTGCCCTGCTTCAAAAGATGTTTTACCTATTCCAGCGTGAATGATACCAGTTTTATCAACTTTAAAGTCAATCTTTCCAGCTTTAACGTCTGTTACTGCTTGTCCAACGTTTGGTGTAACCGTTCCCGCTTTGGGGTTGGGCATAAGACCTCGTGGTCCTAAGATTCTACCTAAACGTCCAAGTTTCGCCATAACCGCTGGCATGGTAACAATAACATCAATATCCGTCCAGCCTTTTGAAATCTTATCGATGTATTCATCAAGGCCAACATAATCAGCTCCTGCGTCTTTTGCTTCTTGCTCCTTATCAGGAGTACAAAGAACGAGAACTTTGATTTTCTTACCTGTACCATGAGGAAGAGCCACTACACCGCGAACCATTTGGTCTGCTTTCCGAGGATCAACGCCCAATCTAATGTCTACATCAACAGATGCATCAAAAGTAGTGTATGAAATTTCTTTTAACACACTGGTGGCTTCTACTAAAGAATATTCCTTTTCGGGATTATACTTTGACAGAGCTTCTTTTCTTTTTTTACTTAATCTTGCCATTTGTTTTGGTAAATAACGCCATGTCAAAGCATGGCTCCCATTAATTTATTTAATTAAAAAGGTGCTGCACCTTTTATTCTAATACCCATATTAGCTGCACTACCAGCCACCATTTTCATAGCGGCTTCTATAGTGAAACAGTTTAAGTCTGGCATTTTGGTCTCGGCAATTGTTTTTACCTGATCCCAAGTTATAGAACCAACCTTCGTACGGTTTGGTTGGTCAGATCCTTTCTTTGCTTTCGCTGCATCCTTAAGTAGCACGGCAGTAGGGGAGGTTTTAATTACAAAATCAAATGATTTATCTGAGTAGTATGTCACTAACACAGGAACCACCTGACCCATTTTATCTTGAGTTCTAGCATTAAACTGCTTACAAAACTCCATGATATTAATACCCTTAGAACCTAAGGCAGGACCAATTGGAGGGGCTGGGTTGGCCTGGCCACCCTTTGCCTGTAATTTTAAATATCCTGCGATTTCTTTCGCCATCTTATTTTAAGTTTAAATATTGAGAAATACGAAATGACGAACCACAATAGTGCTTAGATAACTTAGTCACAATCAGCCATTTCAATCAAAACTGCCCATTCGTTTCTCCATAAAGCCTGTTAGATTCTCAGGGGAAGCCTAGCAATGGTTCCGAAGAACGACTGACAAGAAAACAACTGACTTTAAGCCGTCCTGATATAATTATTATTTCAAAACGGATTGCAAAGGTAATTTTATTTTATCTTTAATCCAATAGTGTGAGGAATAAATTTTTATGACTAACAGCTGGTATTCAAGAATGTAAAACGAAAAAGCCCATCAAAAATGATGAGCTTTTACATAAATATTTTTTCAACTTATGAAAGTTTCTCTACCTGAAGATAACTTAGCTCTACAGGAGTGCTTCTGCCGAATATTTTAACACTTACACTCAATTTCTTCTTGTCGTCGTACACTTCTTCTACATTACCTTCGAAAGTAGAAAATGGGCCATCTATCACTTTGACAGATTCTCCTACAACAAATGAAATAGTTGAGTCTATAACTTCTTCCTCTGCTTCGCTGTCTGATCCTAGGAATCTTTTTACTTCAGAATATCTTAAAGGCTCCGGCTGTATGGATGAATTACCATCTTTTCTTAAGAAACCGATCACACCTGGCAAACTTTTAATCATATGCATCACCTCTCCATTATTTAGGTCAGCTTGTATCAACATGTATCCAGGCATGAAGTTCTTCTCACGTACTCTCTTCTTCCCGTTCCTTATTTCTACAATCTTTTCAGAAGGAATAAGTATCTGAGGTATAAAGTCTTTGAGCTTTGCTCTATCGGCTTCATTCTCGATATACATTTTGATTTTTTTCTCTTGACCAGAGACAGCCCGCAGGACGTACCAACTTATTTCTTCCATAGTTTAGAAAGACTGATAAAGTAATTTGAGACCATTATCGATTACGAAATCAATGGCACCTACCACTAAGGCAAATATAACAGACGCTATTAGTACCAGCGTGGCACTAGCTTGAAGATCGGTGTATTTAGGCCAAGTAACCTCTTTGGTTATTTCATGCCATGATTCGCCTACAAATTTTCTAAGTTTTTCCATTTTATCAAGTTAAAGCACGGGCACAAGGATTCGAACCCTGATCAACGGTTTTGGAGACCGCTATTCTACCATTGAACTATGCCCGTGTATAAAAAAAAGTACTCCTTGATCGGGAGTATTTGGCCTGCAAAGGTAAGCAATAAAAACATTGAATCAAATACTGATTTATCCTTTTTGTTTGGCAATGACTTTACGGGTAATGATTATGCTTACCAAACAAAATATAGAACCTACTATAAAGGGTGCCCCGGGGAAATAGTGTTCAGTTTTATTAGCTGTGAAGTAGCCAAATAAGCCAAGCATTAGGGGCTGACCAATAATGGCAGAGACGCTTATGACTGAAGTAAGAGCACCTTGGAGTTCTCCTTGCTCGTTGTCCTTAACTTGGTTGGATATGATCCCTTGGAATGCTGGACCCGAGAGTCCGCTTAGAGCAAAAGGGACCATTATTAGGTACATCATCCAACCTTGACTAGCAAAAGCGAAAGCCATCAGACCGAACATGTTAATAAACAAACCAATGAATAAAGCTTTAGTCTGGCCTACCTTGGGAATAATTAACCGAATTAAACCGCCTTGAACAATAGAAATCATAAGTCCTACAAATCCTAGAGATAGACCTACTTGCATTTCTGTCCAAGCGAATTTTTCCATGGTATAGAATGACCATGTGCCTTGTACAGCATTACCTGCTACGTAAAAGAGGAATAAAGATGCAACCAATGACAATATAAACGGATATTGCCTTAGGTTCATGAGACTCCCGATAGGATTTGCTCTTTTAATATTGAATTTCCTTCTTTTCTCTAGGGCTAATGATTCCGGTAGGATGAAATAGCCGTAAAGCCAGTTTAATAGTGAAAGAACTGCTGAAGCATAGAAGGGTAATCTTGTTCCATAGGAGCCAAGTATACCACCTAGGGTAGGTCCGATTATAAAACCAAGTCCAAATGCGGCACCTACAAGTCCAAAGTTTTGTGATCTTTTTTCGGGAGTGCTAATGTCTGCAATATAAGCATTGGCCGTAGAGAAACTAGCACCTGCAATCCCAGCAATAGTTCTGCCAATAAAGAGCCAACCTATGGTAGTAGCCATGGCTTGGAAAAGAGAGTCAATGGCGAAACCAAGCAGTGAAAACAGTAAAACTTTTCTACGCCCATATTGGTCGCTTAAGCCACCGATAATAGGGGCAAAGATAAATTGCATCACGGCGTATATTAGTACCAGCCAGATAGCATACTGACTGGCCTCGCTAATTGAACCTCCTGTAAGTTCTTTTATAAGAGAGGGAATTATTGGTATAACAATACCGATTCCTATAACGTCTATAAGAACAGTTATGAAAATAAATACGGTAGCAGCCTTTCTGTTTTTCATTGGTCGTATACCAATAAAAAAAGCACTCCCTAGAGGAGTGCTTTTTTAAATATAATTTAGAATATATTATTCTATGATTTCAGTTACCTGACCAGCACCTACTGTACGTCCACCTTCACGAATCGCGAAACGAAGACCCTTATCCATAGCAATAGCGTTTATCAAGGTAACTTCAATAGTTACGTTATCACCTGGCATAACCATTTCTACATTAGCAGGAAGCATTATTTCTCCAGTTACATCTGTTGTTCTAAAGTAGAATTGGGGACGATATTTATTGAAGAATGGAGTATGACGACCACCTTCTTCTTTGGAAAGAACGTAAACTTCACCTTTAAACTTCGTATGCGGTTTAACAGAACCTGGCTTACAAATTACCATGCCACGTTTTATTTGAGATTTCTCAACACCTCTTAGAAGCAGTCCGGTGTTATCACCAGCTTCTCCTCTATCAAGGATCTTACGGAACATCTCAACACCTGTCACTGTAGACTTTAAGTTTTCAGCACCCATACCCAAGATATCAACTGATTCTCCAGAGTTAATTATACCAGTCTCAATTCGACCAGTTGCTACTGTTCCACGGCCAGTAATTGAGAATACATCTTCAACTGGCATTAGGAATGGTTTGTCTGTTGCTCTCGCTGGAAGAGGTATAAAATCGTCAACAGCAACCATTAACTCTTCGATAGTTTTAACCCACTTCTCTTCACCGTTCAAACCTCCTAAAGCTGAACCTTGAATAACTGGGATATTATCACCATCAAATTTGTAAAATGTTAATAATTCACGTATCTCCATTTCTACCAATTCAAGTAGTTCGGGATCATCCACCATATCAACTTTATTCATGAATACTACTAATTCAGGAACACCAACCTGACGAGCAAGAAGGATATGCTCGCGTGTTTGAGGCATTGGTCCATCTGTGGCAGCAACAACAAGTATGGCTCCATCCATTTGAGCTGCCCCTGTTACCATGTTTTTAACATAATCTGCGTGACCAGGACAGTCAACGTGTGCATAGTGACGTTTTTCAGTAGAATACTCTACGTGCGATGTATTGATAGTAATACCACGCTCTCTTTCTTCGGGAGCGTTGTCTATAGATGAAAAGTCTCTAAGAGTTGAAAGTCCTTTAGAGGCTAATACCGTCGTTATTGCAGCAGTCAAAGTTGTCTTACCGTGATCAACGTGACCGATAGTACCAATGTTTACGTGAGGCTTACTACGGTCAAAATTCTCTTTTGCCATATTGTTATTAAATTAAAATTATTTTAAATCCGATGTAAAAATTCAAATAAAAAAGCACACAGAAAAATTTCCATGTAATTAAAACCCTTCCGCTCAAGAAAATAAGCAGAGCCTTCGAGCAGATTTGAACTGCCGACCTCTTCCTTACCAAGGAAGTGCTCTACCCCTGAGCTACGAAGGCTTTTTTGAGCGAGTGACGAGGTTCGAACTCGCGACCTACAGCTTGGAAGGCTGTCGCTCTACCAGCTGAGCTACACTCGCATTATGCGAAAAAAAACCAGTGGGGGTGGATGGATTCGAACCACCGTAAGCGAAAGCTAGCAGATTTACAGTCTGCCCCATTTGGCCACTCTGGTACACCCCCAAAAAACGTAATTTACACTACTAAAGAACTTTCTCCTGAAAAAGGAGTTGCAAAAGTATGCCGTTTTTTTGTCACGGCAAAATATTGCTATAAAAAAACCTTAGTTTTTTTATATTCTAAAGTGTTCATTTGTAAACTCTTTAGAATATACTGCTTGCTGGCATTCCTTAACGGCTCTCTTAGAGACTCTTAGAGTCTGATTCCAAAGCAAAAAGCTTGGAGGTCATTTATGAAAACTTGATTGGCATTGAACATTTTATTTAAGTCATACCTCATAAAAATAGAGAAACCGTTCTTTTTCCCAAGTTCTGCAGTCAGCCCGTAAATTGTTTTATTGAGATTATAGGCATTCTTTATTTTTTGTTTGTTGCCGTTGAGCTCTTTTGTTTTAGTGTATGCTCCTATTCTGTATCCTATGTATCCTCCAATTCCAATTTTGAACTTAGTTTCCTTAAGGCCTAGGTTTAAAAGTATAGGAAAGTTAAGGTATGGAATGGAGAGTTTAGATTTGTCTGTATCAAACGTTGCTTCCTCAAAAGTAGTTTGACCCAAGGTATTGAACAAGGTATTGCTATTCTCGAGGCGAAAATTATAAATGGCTATTTCAGGTCCGTAACTAAAGGCCAAATCAACACTCTTACCTTTCACAAGGGTGACATTACTTCTAAATGAAAGAGCAACATATCGAGATTTCCATGTTTTTAGTGCGGTTTGTGCGTTTGGGTTTTCATTCCCTTCTCCTTGATAGGAGTTCAAGCCAAAATATAAGCTGAAGTCTTTTTTAGAAAAAAATTTATTTCTTTTGGATTTTTGACTTACAGTCGGTTTATGACTTTCTTTTTTGGTAGAATCTAGACGTGCAACATCAATGGGGTTTTTGAATGTGCTTGCTTTTTTGCTGATAATTTGTAGACGTTGGCCACTCTTTGAGATAATGAAAAGAGTATCTTCTTTATTTTCTGGAGAAACTATAGCCATTTTAGCATTCTCTATTTCCGCAGAGTCAAGACCTAACTTTTTTAGAATACTATTGAGGTCAACATGAATGGGAAGTTCAATTTCTTTATCGCCAGGTGTAATTACCGTTACTTTCTTCTGGAGTGATTTGTCAGAAAATTCTAGAATGGTGGTATCAGAAACTATAGAAACAGGAGGAGCTGCCTGTATGGATTTGAAGATAAGAAGAACTAGGGAGAGTAGCAGTAGTCGTTTCATATTTAAAATTCTCTAGATACTTTGCCTTTAAACCATTTTATACGCTGGCGTAATTGATTGGTTTCATGACTGAAAAAGGTTTCCTTTTCATGGTTAACAAGAGTGCTGGAGGTTGTCAGAGTGTTTAGCCTAACTTTTTCACCGTGCTTGAGATGTCTAAGTTCCGTAAAAACTTTGGCAAGGAAAGAACGATCTTCTTCTATCATTGCTTCGCCTAAATCAGTAGCTTGAGCTAACGTAATAGGAGAATCAGAATTTACTTCTGGAATGAAAATTTCTTCATCGCTACCATTGGGGATGTCTGAGGTAACGATGATAATGGTTTCTCCAACACCTATTTGAAACAAGGAGCTATTTTGGACTATATTTTTCTTTTCCAGATCACTTTTTCTTTTTTCTAATTTTTGAAGGGCTAATGTAAGTAAATCTTGGATGGGCTCATCCATCTCTAGTACACCTGTTATGGATCTTTCAGGGACGTGACTTTTAAGTACTTCCATATCTTCATAAGCAGGTGGGATGTTAATAAGATGTTTTGGAACAAGAGGCTTAATGGTCTTAATTTTCGCCTCTGAATTAGAAGCTAATTGAGAGACTATTGGCTCGGCAATTATCCCTTTTAAATCCTTATCTGAGCTAGGAGCATTAGTTGAAACTAGAACTGAAGTATTACTTGCTACTTCTGGAGCATATGTGGTACCTGAAGGAATAGCATATAGAAACCATCCCAAGCCACATAGGAAAGCTATTGATGCGGCTGCTGAAAAGTACCAGATAGGTTTTATTTTTTTCTTCTGCTTGAGTTGAATCAAAAACCTTTGTCTGATTTCGGCAGAAGGATCTACGCTGTGGTTACCCAGCTTTCGTTGGAAAAGTTCATCAATAGCAGTGGTCTCTTTAATCTTTATTGAATTCATTTTATTTCCTTTTGTAATTCTTTATCCTGAATTTTCAATTTGGACTGGAGCATCGCTCGAGCCCTGCTCAGCTGAGATTTTGATGTGCCTTCAGACACGCTCAACTTTTCCGCGATTTCCGAATGACTAAATCCCTCAATGGCATACAGATTAAATACAGTTCTATATCCTATTGGCAAACTCCTTATTAAAAGTAGTAAGTCAGCCTCCTCAAGTCTAGATGAGGCTTTTGTCTCGAAATGTGATACGGATACTTCTTCAATTCCAACTTCAAATCTTTTTGATGACCTTATTTTCATAAGGGCCTCATTGACCATAATTCTTTTAATCCATCCTTCAAAACTACCTTTAAAGTTAAACTGATCTACTTTATCAAAAATCCTCATGAACCCTTTGAGCATGACATCTTCTGCCGCCATTTTATCACCCATGTAACGCATGCAAATGACAAGCATTAAACTGGAATAATGATCGTAAAGGTGAGTCTGAGCTTTTTTGTCGCCCCGTTGCAGTGCCTTTGCTAAACTGTGCTCGGTACTGAACAGGGATAATATTTTTGTCATAAGGGCCTGTTTCACATCTAAGATGCTTAAAGTTTATGAATAGGTTGCATGCAATTTGATATTTCTGACAATAGACTTATCAAAACTTACAATATTCATGGATGAAGAATGTATTAATCCTAAAATCTAAAGGAGTGTATGAGATTGTCTGTTATCATCAGCCATTAAACTTTACGTGTGGTAAACTGATGGGAGGTTTAAATTGCGTTCTTAAAGGAGTGAGCGATATAGGGTGCATATTTGGCGAGTGTCTGCTTTGACATAATTAGTCAAAAGAAGTGAATCTTTTTTGTAGAAAAATGCAGCTGCAATACTCTTTTAAATGGTATCAGTAAGCGTTGTGATGGCTAACTTACACTTGCTCCCGGTGTAGTTCCTGACAAGTCTACCCTAAACGTTTAGGCTTGCATAGCTCCTGACAGTACCATTGCGACTACCAAAACTAGGAGGTTACGTTAACATCGAAGGCTGATTCTTCTTTCTTTGCATACGAATGGATCGTTTTCTGATGAGAAGTAGTATGAAGGTTCTGGCCATTCCTAGCTAAAATGCTAGCATTTTAAAACCGCGGTGAATGCACAGGAGTCTATCCTTGATGTACTTGTAGAAGAAGAAATATCTATTTATATCATCACAAACATCATGTTTTGATAATCT
>JBNMFK010000064.1:0-14674 GCA_051269965.1 Algoriphagus sp.
ATATTTCGATCATGAGTACTTTTTTAATGGACTTTGTGGGTTCTGAATTTGATTTGCCTGACCTACATACAGCTGGACTAAAAAAAGCGAAAGATATTTATTCCTTATACAAAAAAAACGAAACCTTCAGCGAGTTTAATTCTCCTACCTATTACGGAGTTACCCTCATTGGTCTTGCTTTATGGCGTGAAATGGCATCATCAAAAGAATTGCGACTTATGGGCAAGGATTTAGAAAACGCACTTTGGGAAGAAATAAGTACCTTATTCAATCCCAATTTAAAAAATATGCCAGGTCCTTATTTTAGAGCATATGGGATGGATATGACTGAATATTTTTCAATTACTGGAATTTGGATTGCTCTTGCTTTAGAAAAACCTGAAATAGCTCCTTTAGCCGCATTCAATGGCCCAAAATATGGTGAAATGAGCAATATAGTAAGCATTTTTAATTTAGGCTTAAGCTTTCCAAAAACTTGCCTAATGCGGTTGAAATCCAATAAAAAGAATCTGTTAATAAATCAAAATGTTTACAATACCTACAAAGGAGATAGTTTAAAAAGAGCCAGTATTTTCTTATCTAAAAATTAGATGATGGGTGGACTGTGTGGTAATCTTAGGCCTTGGAATCAAATAAAGACAGGTACCATTTATTGGAAAACAAGTGAAGGAATCATAAACTGGTTAATGACCTTGGGAGATGGCAAACTAAATGTGACGGTGAATAAAAATGAAATGAGTCTATTCGCAACTAAGAAAGGAATCAGTCACTTTGAAATATATGTACATTCCAATATTAAAGACATTGATAGTTTTCAAGAACAACTGTGGACATTAAAGGACATGGAATTAAAAATACAGGCCAGTCTTCTTAAACCCAAAATAAGCATAATTAAAACCGAGGAAATAAATAAGCAATTGACGGTTTCTGAGACATATCGAGAAGTGTTTAAAATAGATTTTGAGGTTCCACTGGACCATAACTTAGATAAACCATTAGTGGAAATTTTACCTTTTTTTAAGAATTAACACTCCCCAATCCTTTTTTAATGTATTATTGAAATATTTCAAAGTGAAAAACACGAACTAAACTATTTGCTAACAGAAATCCCTAATTACTCTACCATCAGCGAGTAGCAATCAGAAAAATCAATTTTGATAGATACTTCTAAAATTACCCTACTTTAAATAGGCAATGGTTTTAAAAAATGAAGCATTAATTTAGTCTTTTTTAGATAATATACTCCTTTATTCTTCAGTGCAAATCCGCTCTCCTATCATCTATTCAAAGGACTTCACCTGCTTAATTCATCAAGACTGTGATAAGTCCAAATTTTAGCACTTTGGAGAAATCACTATGACAATAACAACCGACGACTTTTTGGCAAGCATCTTTTGAAAGTTAGGTATCGGGAAGTTTTATGTGCCTTAGTATTTGAAATGAGATTAATCGCCGTTTCAATATAAAAAAGGTTGTAGAGCATAAGATCGGATGCTGAGTAGGTTGAAGAAATAATTCAAGACGGCATTTAGTATTAATCGTATCACTTAGAAATTGAAACTGCTTTAGCAGTCTATCACATGTTGAACTCGCAGAGTCTTAATTTTGCTATTACACTATGATAATATATTGATTATAAGATTATTGAGTTAAATAATTGTGGCCCCGCTAGGAATCGAACCTAGATCTAATGTTTAGGAAACATCTATTCTATCCATTGAACTACGGGGCCATTATGGAGGTGTGGCTGGTCTACCAAACGGATTGCAAAAGTATATAATTCTTCTGGTCAGAGCAAAGACGGTTTTCGGCATGAAATATCATAACAAGTGGCCTAATTACTTAGTGAATAAAATCCTTGGAAACCGATTAGGCTATTTATACGTTGATGCTATTCAAGATATCCTGTTTCGATGAACCCCTTATTAAACAAGTACTTAGAAGTCAGAAAACGATCTGAGTTTCTTTGTCAGTCGTTAGATGTGGAAGATTACGTACCTCAAAGTGCGGAATTTGCAAGTCCACCTAAGTGGCATTTAGCTCACACGACTTGGTTTTTCGAGGAAATGATTCTTTCTGAATTTATGGCAGACTACGAAGTCTTCGATGAATCTTATCGCTTCCTCTTCAATAGTTATTACAATTCAATAGGCGATAGATTGGCTAGAGGAGATCGTGGGCTGATAACCAGACCCTGTGTCGCTAAGGTTTATGAGTTTAGGGCATTTGTGGATAAGCAAATGACTACCTTATTAAACCGTGATACTTCTGAGGCATTAAGAGAATTGATAACTTTAGGCATAAACCACGAGCAACAACACCAAGAACTTCTACTTACAGACTTAAAGTATACGTTCTCTAAAAATCCTACTTATCCCGTTTATTCAGAGGAGGCGTTGGTTACAACTCAAAATAAAGAGGAGGGCTGGCTCACAATGTCAGAGGGCGTTTACGGAATTGGCCATAAGTCAGAGGGTTTTAGTTTTGATAATGAACTCGGCAAGCACAAGGTTTACCTTTATGGATACCAAATTTCTCGGCGTTTAGTGACGAATGGCGAATACATTGAATTTATAGAGAGTGGGGCTTACGACAAATCAGAGTTTTGGTTAGACGAAGGATGGACATGGGTTAAGGCGAACAAGGCAAATAAGCCACTTTATTGGTATAATATTGAGGGGGAATGGTTTCACTTCACACTAGCTGGACTTAAAAAGATAAACCCTGTTGATATACTTGCTCATATCTGCTATTATGAAGCCGCAGCTTTTGCTCAGTGGAAAGGCTGCCGTTTACCTACTGAATTTGAATGGGAAACGGTGGCAAGCCAACTTAACTGGGGTGACCGATGGGAATGGACTAACTCAGCATATTTGCCATACCCTAATTTTGGAATAGCTCCAGGGGCAGTGGGTGAATACAATGGTAAATTTATGGTTAATCAAATGGTGCTTCGTGGCGGTTCTGTAGCTACGGCAAAAGGACATAGTAGAACTACATATCGAAATTTTTTTCATCCACACATGGCCTGGCAGTTCTCAGGTATAAGACTAGCTAAATAAACATGACTTCTTTCGAAAAAGATGTACATGAGGGCTTAAACCTCTCTCCTAAGTACTTGTCATCTAAATACTTCTATGATAAAATAGGAGATGAGCTGTTCGTGCAAATCATGAATATGCCAGAATACTACCTTTTCAATGCGGAGTTTGAGATTTTTCAAAAGCAGCAGGAGCAGATGATCCAGGCTTTGAGTATTCAAAAGGATACCTATTTTGAGCTCATAGAATTAGGTGCTGGAGACGGTACAAAAACGAAAGAATTGCTAAAGGCCCTAGATAAGAGAGACTTTAGTTTTGATTATTTACCGATAGATATTTCTCAAAGTTCCTTAGATAAGTTAGACGCGGCTTTGAAAAACGAAATGCCAAATGTAACTGTTAAGACCAAACAGGGGGATTACTTTGAAGTTTTGGCCTCGTTAAAGGATTCTCACCATCCCAAAGTTGTCTTATTTTTAGGGTCCAATATAGGAAATTTGCTCGATCGCCAGGCCCATGATTTTATTTATCAATTGGGTGGCAGCCTTAGATCAAATGATAAGCTACTTTTAGGAGTAGATTTAATAAAACCCGTGGAAGTGGTGCTGCCTGCCTATAACGATGCCTCAGGTATTACAGCTGAGTTCAACCTTAATCTTCTAGACAGGATAAATAAAGAATTAGCAGGTGATTTTGATAGGAACAAATTTGTTCATAAACCGGAATATACAGATGAGGAAGGCATTGCTAAAAGTTACCTCATGAGTACAGAGGAGCAAACAGTAAAGGTAATGGGGGAAAACTATGTGTTTCAAAAGGGAGAGAAAATTCACACCGAAATATCCCGGAAATACAGCGATGATATTGTAAGTAAGATACTTGAAGATACTGACTTTAACATTTTGTCTAAATTAACAGACTCTAAGGGGTACTTCAGGAATTATATCTTTAACAGGGCCTAGTTAATCACTGGCGGCCATTTTTTGATGGTCTGCTTACTGAAGAAGATGAGTGCCTAGCAAAATGACTTTGAATGTCATGTTAAGAGCATTTACTCTAAATAAGCGTATGATTAAATGAGTATATAATCGCCCAATTTCCTTTAATAGTCTACAAATCAATTTTTTGCTTTGGGAATAGGCGTTTGTGTATTAAATTTGAATTACAGTCATTCAACTCATATACATTGAAATATAAGCTTCTCATATTGTTTACATTATGTTACTTAAATAATGCTATTGCGGAAGAACCCATTTCCTATGAGAAAGATATACGACCTATTCTACAAGATGAGTGTATAAAATGTCATAATACCAATACTGCTAAGGGTGGAATTAACATTGACAATTACAAAGAGCAGGCACGTGTCATTGAGCGGGGCTCTTTTTGGCTGGAAGTGTTAGGTGTCATTAAGGACAGGTCTATGCCGCCGAAAACTGAAAAGCAATTGTCTCTAGAGACTTACAATAAATTGGTGAAAGGAATTGATGCCATTTTACAAACCTCTCTCAAAAAGAAAACACCTGGTAAAGTAGTTATTAGAAGGCTAAGCCACGCAGAATATCAATACACTGTCTTTGATTTACTAGGTGTAAATTTCGATGCTCGAAGTTATTTTCCTTCTGATGGTTCCGGAGGAGGTGGCTTTGATAATCAAGGTAGTGCCTTATTCTTTACACCGCTGAAGCTAGAGCGTTATTATGACGCTGGCAGTCAAATTGTGGATAAGGCTTTGTTAGATGAAGACAAATGGGATAAAGTAGTACCATTCTCTTTTAAAGCAAGAGGCTGGGAGGGTATAAAAAACTGGTTCATGGCCCTGTTCTCTTCAAAGTATAAACATCTTAATAATCCCGAATTGGCGGCAGAAAAGGTAATAGACCAAATAGCGACCAGAGCATATCGTAGGTTTTTAAAGCCCGCAGAAAAGGACAAGCTTCTAGAGCTTTTCGGAAATGTTTACGATAGCAAAGAGAACATAAAAGATCCTCTACGTTTTAATGAAAGTATAGCCCAAGTCTTAAAGGCCGTTTTGGTTTCACCCAATTTCCTTTACAAAGTAGAAGAGGAGCCTAGGAAAAAAGGGGCATATCCACTCAGTGATTTTGAGGTGGCTTCCAGGCTTTCTTATTTCCTCTGGTGTAGCAGCCCAGATCAAGAACTTTTTAATTTAGCATATGCCGGTATGCTTCATGATTCTACCACACTTGCTAGGCAAGTAAAAAGAATGATTGCGGACCCGAAGTCGAAACGGTTTGCGGAAAATTTCACAACACAATGGCTCGGCATCACTAAACTACTCGATAATGAGCCTATGGTAGATGAGGAACTCTTTCCAGATTTCAGTGCCGATTTACGCAAGGATTTATACACTGAATCAGCCGAGTTTTTTCACTATGTGATGACAGAAAGCAAGAATATGCTTGATCTCGTCCAATCAGATTATTCTGTGATGAATAAGACTGTAGCTGATTTTTATGGTATTAAAGGCGTAAAACATGAAGATTTCCAGCTCGTGAAATTTGATGATAACAAACGTGGAGGTATTTTAGGAATGGCTGGGGTGCTGGCTACTACTTCTATATCAACGAGAACGAGCCCTGTGTTACGTGGTAAGTGGGTTATGGAACAGATTTTAGGTATTTCGCCTCCGCCTCCGCCAGCAGAGGTTTCTGCTCTTACAGAAGATAAGGACATTCACGAGGCACTTGGCTTACGGAAAATATTAGAAAGACATAGGGCAGATCCAGCCTGTCAATCTTGTCACGAAAAAATGGATCCCTTAGGTCTGGGTCTAGAAAACTATGACCCCACGGGTAGATGGAGAGAAACTTACGAGGTTGTGAAAATTGATGCTTCGGGCATAACGGCAGACGGTCAAAAATTTGATGGGCCAGTGGAATTGAAAAAAATACTGTTAAAGGAAGAACAAAAGATTGCAAGAAATTTCTCAAAGAAAATGCTTTCTTATGCCTTGGGAAGAACCATTCTTTTTACAGATGAACCCGCCCTTGTAAAACTGGAGAAAACATTATTGAATAACAATTTTAATCCAGAACCTTTTTTGATAGAGTTGGTAAATAGTTATCCTTTTTTAATGAAGGAAAACGACTTTCAGGAAAAGAGTATATAAATACACAAAATAGTAAATTTAGAATGGCAAAGAAGTGGCAAATATCTAGAAGAAGGATGCTCCAAGGTATAGGAGCAACCATTGCCTTGCCTGTTTTGGAGGCGATGGGCAAACCTCTTAGTACGGCTTTTCCTGTAAAGTCACCTATTAGGTCGGCATTTTTTTACATGCCTAATGGCGTTCATCCAGAACACTGGAATCCTAAAGAGATAGGAAGTAACTTTAATTTAACTCGACAGTTGGCTCCATTGGCCAATCTAAAAAATGATGTTTCCATTTTAGGAAACCTCATGAACCATAATTCTATTTTTAAAGGGGCGGATGGTCATTATGCTAAGTCCGCAAGTTTGTTGACTTGTATGCCAATTCGTCAAACTATCGGGGATAATATAAGTAGTGGTGGTGTTTCTATAGACCAAATCATGGCCAATAAAATTGGCAAGAATACGCTTTTTCCTTCATTAGAATATGGCTTAGATAGAATCACTACAGGAGTAGATATAAACGTGGGCTTTACGAGGCTCTATGGTTCTAGTATCTCATGGCAGTCTCCTCAGAAGCCAATGTCGAAGGAAATAGATCCCAAACTAGCTTTTGATAGATTGTTTAAGTCGTTTGTGCCTGGGGCTAATGTTAAAGATGACCCTTGGAAGAAAAGCATCTTAGATACGGTTTTAGATGATGCTAATTCCTTAAAAAGGAACTTGGGTCGTTCAGACCAAGATAAACTCTCTGAATATTTAGAATCTATAAGGAGCGTAGAGAAAAGAATTTTAAACGAGGATCAAAGAGAAAAGTTTAGTACACAAATTACGCCTGATATAAAAAAGGAATTGACAAGGGTCAATCAAAATGCGAACGATTACCAAGAAAAGTACGCTGGAGTAGACATTACTGAGAAGACACGCCTGATGCTCGATATCATGGTACTGGCATTTTGGAGTGATGCTAGCCGCGTTTCCACCTTTATGTTTGGAAATTCTGTGAGTAATCGAAGCTTTTCTTTTTTAGACGGGGTGAAAGGTAATCACCATTCTTTTTCTCATCACATGGATAAGCCAGCTCTTCAGGAGCAATACCTCAGAATAGCAGTTTGGCATGTAGAGCAATACGCTTACTTCTTAGAACGTCTCAAAAGTATCAAGGAAGGCGATAAAACACTTTTGGATAACTCTATGGCAGTTTTTGCTTCAGATTTGAGAGATGGGAATAAACATTCACCTAGAGATCTACCTATTATTTTAGGAGGTCATGGAGGTGGAAAAATTAAGTCGGGTCAGAATTTAAGCTTTAAAGAAGAAACACCTTTAGCAAACCTCTATTTAAGTATGGTGCAGGCCCAAAACTTTGAGATGAAACAATTTGGCGATAGTACAAATATTCTCAGCCCATTAATGGCTTAGTTCATGTTTGAAAGCATAATTTAGTCATTCTATGCCAAAGCAAGTTTCCGAAAAATTAGAAAAGCTACTAAAGTCACCTGTGGCCTTAATGTTCATGGTAATTTTAGCAGGGGCTCTCGTAATGCTCAAATACTTTGAGCTGGATAGGGCATCCCCACTTTTATTAACCATCGGTAGGTTTCATCCTCTTATACTGCACTTTCCGTTGGTCTTATTGGCTTTGGCTTTAATCGTGGAGGTTGGCTCATTCTTTAATTGGTTTAAAATGGAGCGTTTTTTTTCATTTTATCTTCTATTATCTGCATCACTATTTACACTTATTTCTATAGCTTCTGGATATCTACTTTTTGCTTCAGGAGAGTATTCAGGTAGCTTGATGGATGAGCATTTTAACGGGGCTTTAATTACGGGCTGTTTGCTCTTGCTTACTTGTATGCTTTTTATTTATCAACCTAGTGGTTCTCCGGGGTTTCTTATTGGTCTTTTCATAACGAATTCGGCTGCTTTTTATACGGGTCATCAAGGGGGTAATTTAACACATGGTGAGGACTACCTTACAGAGTATCTACCCTTAATAGGTGTAGAAAATGTGATATATCAATCCGACACGACACAATACCTCTATGAAGATATTATAAAGCCCGTTTTTGAAGCCAAATGTGCGGGGTGTCATGCTACATTAAGAGCTAAGGGCAAATTTTCGGTAAGTACATATGAAGACTTGTTAAAGGTAGGCGAGAGTGGTAAGATGCCCTTGACTCACTATAAACCTGCAGAAAGTGAGTTGTTGGTGAGGATATTAATGCCTGATTCGCTAACGGATCATATGCCTCCGGCAGGTAAGACACCACTTGACGAAATTGAAATCAAACTCTTAGAATATTGGATAGCCAATGGTGCAACGCAAAAACAAGGACTTGTAGATAGTAGTGCCTCAGACAGTACTCAAAATGAAATTACCCTATTGGTAAATCAATTGGAACCGGCCCTGAAAAAGTACCGATTTAATGTATTTAAAGCTAAACGCAATGCTGAAATACTAGAGGCAGAGCTAGAAGAGCTTGCTGTAGATATGGAAGTAGATATAAAAAGAGATACGAAGACAGAAGGCGACTTATATACACTTTCAGCTAAATTTCCTCCGGCTCCGTTTGGAAGTAAAAAACTATCTCAGCTAAAACCGTATTTAGATTTATTCACGAAAGTGTCCTTGGTTTCTTCTGAGATTGATGATTCAGATTTGTATGTCATTGGGCAGATGAATAACCTACAAGAGCTATATCTTCAGAAGTCCAAGCTAAACGGTAGCGGTCTCATCCAGTTAAGCCGTTTGAATAATTTAGAAATCTTGAATTTATCATTTACTGAGGTAGATGATAAAGCACTACTTGATATTATTAAATTTCCAGCACTGAAAGAGGTTTATACGTATAGCACTAAGACCACAAAGGATGTTATAATCGCCTTACAGAAATACAAACCCGCTCTGCAAATTCACGCAGAAGAAGGACCCTACTTTTAAGGTGACTCCTTTTCTGGTAATGCTTGATGCCCTTGCCAGTCGTACATGGGATTAAGCGTTGGGTCCCAATTAGGATATATTTCAAAGTGTCTAGTCTCCAATAATTCCATAATGGTACTTCGTAATTCAGCCAAGTTCTCTTTCTTACTTGCAGAAATAAAAACAACGTTCTTCATGTTTTTGGCCAAATAGCTAATTTTTAGCTTTTCTAGATTCTTTTTAAGGTCATCTTCGGTGGCTAAATGGGCATCTAATCCTTCCTCAGATTCAGGCTGATAAAGGTCTAGTTTATTAAAAATAAGCACTGTTGGTTTATCAGAGGCTTCAATATCAGCAAGTGTTGTGTTCACTACATCAATCTGCTCCTCGAAAAGGGGATGAGCGATATCTACCACATGAAGCAAAATATCTGCTTCACGAATTTCATCAAGTGTAGACTTAAAAGAAGCCACTAGGAGGGTAGGGAGTTTTCTGATAAAGCCGACTGTATCTGTTAGTAGGAAAGGAATGTTGCCTAATACTATTTTTCTTACAGTAGAGTCTATGGTTGCGAATAGTTTATTCTCAGCAAAGATGTCTGACTTAGATAGAGCACTCATCAGTGTAGATTTCCCTACGTTGGTATAACCTACAAGAGCTATTCTAACTATCCTATTCCGTTCCTTCCTTTGTGTAAGAGCCTGCTTATCAATTTTGGCCAACTTAGACTTTAAAAAAGAGATACGGTCTTTTACTATACGTTTATCAGTCTCCAGCTCTTTTTCTCCAGGTCCTCTCATACCCACGCCGCCTTTTTGTTTACTAAGGTGGGTCCACATTCTGGTTAATCTAGGGTAAAGGTATTGATATTGAGCAAGTTCTACTTGTCTTTTGGAAGCGTCTGATTTAGCACGTTGCGAGAATATATTTAAAATGAGCAGACTACGGTCTAGTACTTTAGTTTCATCAAAATGATCCTCTAGGTTCCTAACCTGTGAAGGACTAAGGTCATCATCAAATATTATTGAATCTACTGGATTATCGATAATATAAGTCTTTATTTCCTCTAATTTCCCTTTCCCAACAAAGGTTTTATTGTCTGGTTTTGGTAGTCGCTGAGTGAATGTTTTGATGCAAATTACGCCAGCGGTTTTCGCTAAAAAGGCTAATTCCTCTAAATATTCTCTTGTTTTTTCTTCGTCTTGGTCTTTATTTATGACCCCAACTAATATGCATTTCTCCTTTTCTTTTGAAGTGGAGAATAAAGTCTTTTCCAGCAAATGATTTTTTCTTTATTATGATGTCAAATTTGACATGCCAAAATTAGCGATAAGAATTAAATAATCATATATAAATTCTTTTAAATAGCTGATAATAAGATATAAAGCAAATTATATAATAAAAGATCTTTTCTTATATAATTTTAATAAAACCTCAAAGGCATTGTTGGCACAGTATTCGTAATTAGGCTATTCGAATATGATTAATAACAGACTGGT
Organism: Algoriphagus sp.; assembly: GCA_051269965.1. GTDB lineage: Bacteria > Bacteroidota > Bacteroidia > Cytophagales > Spirosomataceae > Arcticibacterium. The sequence continues at coordinate 10,578 of JBNMFK010000064.1, forward strand.
TTTTGCCTGCTGATGCAATCAGGTCAAATATTCAAAGTATATAAACTGTTGGAAAATAAGGCAAGAGTATATATCTTTGTTATCTAGAATTCACTAACTGAAAATATTTGGGTTATTGAAACCCGCGAAGAGTTAATCCGTTTTGTAGCACGTTCGCGTGGAGCACATGGATTATTAGGAAAGCACGTAAGTCGGAATCCCTGTCACTAATATTGAGACAGGGATTTTATTTTGTCCTCGTCTAAACTCCAGCCACCCAGTTTGCTCTTTTATGAATTTGATTTTCAGATCCAATTTGCTCTTCCGCTTGTTTATTCCCTAGATTTGCAGCCAATGGCAAAAAGCAGCATCCAAAATAAAGTAGAGATTAAAAATCGAAGGGCTTCTTTCGAGTATCAGTTCATTGATACTTTCACTGCGGGTATTGTGCTTCGTGGTACAGAAATGAAATCTATAAGAATGGGTAAAGCCAATATCTCTGATGCTCACTGCTATTTGCATAAAGGAGAGCTCTTTATTAAAAATCTACATATTTCTCCCTATGAGTTCGGAACTCATTATAATCACGAACCGCTCAGGGAGCGAAAACTATTGCTTCAGCGGAAAGAGTTAAAGAAACTAGAAAATAAGCTCAAAGATGTAGGCCTTACCATAATACCGACTAGACTATTTATCAGCGATAGAGGTTTTGCAAAATTAAATATAGCCTTGGCAAAAGGAAAGAAACTCTACGACAAGAGAGAAAGTATCAAGTCAAAAGATACGGAAAGGCAAGAGGCCAGAAACTTCTAGTATTAAATAAGCTAAATACAGCTGTTTTAGAATTTTGAATTTTCCTCAAATTCAGTATCTTCGGGGCGTTATAATAAACTCCGACATAAATGAGTAGAAAAGTATTGGTTTTAAACGCAGATTACAGTGCTATTACTGTATGTACCGTGCCAAAAGCCTTTCTACTGGTGTATCTTGATAAAGCAGAACTTCTAAAAGGTGACGATAAAGCAAAACTTCGAACCGTTTCTGTTTCTTATCCTTTGCCATCTGTCATTAAGCTTCATAACTATGTAAATGTGCCTTACAAAGGCGTGGTGCTTAATCGCCAAAACATTTTCAAAAGAGATGGGAATGCCTGCGTTTACTGTGGTAAAGGGAGAGATTTAACTATTGATCACGTATTACCTAAATCCAGAGGTGGCAAAACTAACTGGAGTAATCTTGTGGCAGCTTGTAAGGCCTGTAACGGCTATAAAGGGAATAATACTCCAGAAGAAGCTGGTATGTCGCTAAGTAAAAAACCCTTCAAACCAACTTTTGTTATGTTTCTGAGAGATTTTTCTGGAAAAATCGGTAAAAACTGGGCTCCATATTTGGCTCAGCCCAAGGTGGTTTGATGGTTCATAGAGAGTAGAAAGCCAATAACTTTTGACAATCCCACTTCTAATTCTTACTTTTGCAGTCCTTTTTAAGGGAGATTTTAATTTTTTAACAAATTTCTGCAATCGGAGGTTCGGGTTGTAGTCGTAGCAAAGAGCTGATAATAAGATATATGGATAATCAAGAATTTCCAGAATTTGATTGGGATAGAGTCTCAAAGAAAGGTATTGGCGGAGGTTACTCAGCAGCTGAAAAAGACGAACTTTCTAAAATTTACGAAGAAACACTAACGACAATCTCTGAGAAAGAGGTGGTTTTAGCTACGGTAGTAGGTGTTACTGCTCGTGAAGTATTATTAAATATTGGTTTTAAATCGGACGGAATAGTTTCTAGATCTGAGTTTAGAGATCTGCCAGACCTTAAGGCTGGTGACACGGTTCATGTGTTTATTGAGAAGCAAGAAGATGCATTGGGTCAGCTTGTAATCTCACGCAAGAAAGCTAGAATTCTTACTGCCTGGAGCAATATCGAAAAAGCTTTTGAAGGTGATGAAATTCTCGATGCTTTGGTGAAGCGTCGTACCAAAGGTGGTCTTATTGTGGATATCTACGGTATTGAGGCATTCTTGCCAGGCTCTCAGATTGATGTTAAACCTATTCGTGACTTTGATGTGTTTGTTAACAAGCAAATGGAGGTTAAGGTGGTTAAGATTAATCATACAAACGACAATGTGGTGGTTTCTCATAAAGTACTTATTGAGAAAGACCTTGAAAAGCAACGTCAGCAAATCTTGACAAATCTTGAAAAAGGTCAGGTTCTTGAAGGTGTTGTTAAGAATATTACAAATTTCGGTGTGTTTATTGACCTTGGGGGTGTTGATGGCTTATTGCATATCACAGACATTTCTTGGGGTAGAGTTAATCATCCGAACGAAGTATTAAATTTAGACGAGAAGATCAACGTTGTTGTTCTTGACTTCGACGATGATAAAAAACGTATTTCCTTAGGTATGAAGCAGCTTCTTGCTCATCCTTGGGATGCTCTTGAGTCTACGCTTGAAGTTGGTTCAGCTGTTAAAGGTAAAATTGTTAATCTTGCAGATTATGGAGCTTTCCTTGAGTTACACCCCGGTGTTGAAGGATTGATTCACGTTTCTGAAATGTCATGGTCTCAGCACCTTCGTAATCCATCAGACTTCTTACAAATTGGTGATGAGATAGATGCGGTTATCTTAACGATGGATAAAGAAGAAAGAAAAATGTCTCTAGGTATAAAGCAGCTTGCTGAAGACCCTTGGACTAAGAAAGATTTGCTAAGCAAGTATGCTGTAGGTACGACACATAAAGGCACAGTAAGAAATCTAACTAATTTCGGCTTGTTCTTAGAACTTGAAGAAGGTATTGATGGTTTAGTGCACGTTTCTGATTTATCTTGGACTAAGAAAATTAAGCACCCATCTGATTTCGTAAAGATTGGTGATGAGCTTGAAGTAATTGTCCTTGAATTGGATGGTGAAAATAGAAGACTTGCTTTGTCTCACAAGCACTTAGAAGAGAATCCTTGGGATGCATTCGAAGGTACTTTTGATGTAGGAACTCAGCATGAGTGTACTATAATTTCCAAAACTGATAAGATGGTGGCTCTAGAACTTCCTTACGGAATCGAAGGTGCAGCTTCGTTGAAATCGCTTGGTAAAAAAGATGATTCGTTAGCAGAGGTGGGTGATAAGCTTACTTTTATTGTAACGGAATTCAATAAAGATGAAAAGAAAATAATTCTCTCACACTCAAAAACTTGGGATGGTTCGGCTGTAGAAGCAGCAGAAAAGAATAAGAAAAAGAGTGGTGGTGCTAAAGTCGCAAAAACAACGACGCAGGCCGTTGAGAAGTCAACACTTGGTGATTTGTCGGCTCTTGCTGCATTGAAAGAAGAGATGGAAGCTCCCAAAAAGAAGGCCGCTCCCAAAAAGAAGAAAGAAGACGCTGAATAAGTTTCAATGTTTAAGTTTTAATAAAGGCTGGTGTTTTGCCAGCCTTTATTTTTAAAATAAGAGAATGAATCTTGGAGGTATGGCATGTCAATCGTAAATTTGCTAATGCTAAATACAACAAGTATAGACTCTTAAAAAGTAGGGTCTCGTGGCCGAGTGGCTAGGCAGTGGTCTGCAAAACCATCTACAGCGGTTCGAATCCGCTCGAGACCTCATCGGGTATTCTTATGGTTTTTTAAAGTCATAGGTCATATCTTAAATTAATACCATTCTATGCCGTCCTCAATGAGGAAACATGGAATGGTATTTTTTATGTAACTAACTGGATATAAGTAGGATGCGACTTTATTTATAATAATTCTAAATTGAAGTACATAGCGGAAAAAATCAAATATCTTTTTGATTGAAATCTTTCCATAACTAAATTTGCATACTCAAAATCACACTGTCATCAGCAGAATATGTTCAAAACGCATATAAGTCCTTTTATTTTATTAATTATTTGTTTTTTCGCTGTCAGTCTTTCATTTGCTCAAGAGGGCGATGCAGCTTTGGGCGAAAAGATTTTTAAGAATAATTGTGCAGCATGTCACGCGTACGACAACAACGTCATAGTAGGACCTGGTCTCCAGGGAATAGAAGAAAGAAGAGATTACGACTGGATCAAGGCTTGGATAAATAACCCAGCGGCGGTTATTGCAAGCGGAGATGAATATGCAATCAATCTCTATGA
>JBNMFK010000065.1:0-14661 GCA_051269965.1 Algoriphagus sp.
AATGCAGCGGTGTTTAATGTTATTTGTATTTTCTATGATGGATTTTATTTCTGGTCTAGATAATACTATAGGGAGTTTTTTATCTCTTCTAGGCCTATCTACGGCGTAAAACCTATTTGGCATGCCTAGCACTACTTTATAGTAAAATTTAATGGCGTTTACTGCAGTGTTTAAATAGCTTTTAGATTTACCCATCTTGGTAAGGTGGTTCAGGTATTTATTTACCTCTTGGTCGGTAAGAAGACTACGTTCAACAGTCTTATAATGAGTAATGAATTTATAAAAATGGCTTATATATGCCTGAGCAGTTTTAGGTGACGCTTTCTTCGGTTGTTTTTTGGTTTAAGGAACTTTGGTGTTAGGATTTACGCTTGCAGGGTTCTCTCCGTGATACTTTAAGCCTGGAATCATTGGCTTTTGATGAAAAATATCTTGTTTAATTAGAATATAAAATAAGTAAACAAAAGTTTGAGGTTGGCCTCCCACGAGTATATCTTTGTTATAAACAAATAAAATCAAAGATGAAAGTTAGAAACGCATTTATGGCTCTTGGAGCAATCGGACTTTTTGCATTTACTTCTTGTCAATCAACAGAAACAGAAGAAGCAAAGGAAGAAACAATGGAAGCAGTTGCTGAAGTTGTAGAAACACCTAACATTGTAGGCGTAGCCGCTGGGAATGAAAAATTTTCAACGCTAGTAGCTGCAGTTAAAGCTGCAGAGTTAGTAGAAACGTTAAGTGGTGAAGGACCATTTACTGTTTTTGCACCAACGAATGATGCTTTTGCCAAGCTACCAGAAGGTACAGTAGCATCTTTATTAGAGCCAGAAAACAAAGGTACTTTAACTGGTATTTTAACATACCATGTGGTTGCTGGTAAATTTGATGCTGCGGCAGTTGTAGAGGCTATTAAAGCGAATGATGGTGCTTTTGAGGTAACTACGGTACAAGGAGGTACATTAGTAGCTTCTTTAGACGGAGATAATGTGATGTTGAAAGATGTACAAGGTAATATGGCTAAAGTAGTGATTGCAGATGTTGCTGCTTCTAATGGAATTATACACGCAATAGATGCGGTTGTGATGCCTTAGTAATAGACGGTAAAACTTACATAGTAAAGAGTCTTCAATGTATTGAAGGCTCTTTCTTTTTTTACGCCGCATATGTTTGAACGTAGCATGTTATAGGAGAATAACATTTCGGATAAGATAGAACGGGGTACCATCGTCCAGAATTTTTCGGTGATAAAGACCACATAGTTAGGTTTTGTGGACAGACAGTACGGTTTTTTTTCAAAACTTGATCCTAGAGCTAGCTATGATTTTTCCAATTTATTATTTCGATAATTTTAGTACCAAGATTCAGACGGGTTTTTCAAGCGAAAGATAGCATGTGCTCAAAGGGCGGCTTTTAGAATTAGCTTTAGAAGCGTACAGGGCACAGATTTCTTACTTTTTAGACTTTGTCCAATTTATACGCCGACTTTCGTGGCGGATCTCTGATCCTTCAGGGTTAAGGATAACTGAAATATTAATTTTAGTTGACACTAGAAAACGGTAGCTTAACAGCACTATGATTCACCAATCCAAATGTATGGTTAAGTCCAAAAGAAGTATGATAATCGGGGATCTGCTGACCACCTGAGAGAAGCTGCTCATCGCTTGTATCCTTTTTAGCTAATGAAATCTGATTTTGTGTCTAGGAGCCAGAACCACAAAACCTTTATGATACCCCTGAGTCACTGGCCAGCTCAATCCCAATGGCAAACTAAGTCTACACGTACCAGCTTCGTTCATATACTGATAGCCGTTTAATTTGGCAGAAAAATCACCCCAATGGGGGTAGGCCAAGAGACTGGTGGAGGGTCTAGCCACCTGCTTTTGTCACTCTTTTACACCTCAAACTTTTATTGGGAGGGCCTTTTAGTAGATGCCTTTTATGTTCTAAGTTGGCTAGGAAAAGTCGCCACTTTTTACCGCAAAATCAACTGCCCTTGCAGTAAGAGCCATATAAGTTAAGGATGGGTTTACATAGCTACTACTGGTCATACAGGCACCGTCTGTTACAAAAACATTTTCGCAGCCCCATACTTGATTGTTTTTATTTAGCACAGAAGTTTTGGGATCTTGGCCCATTCTGGCCGTACCCATTTCGTGTTTTGATAAGCCTAGAGGTGGGTTTTCTTTTCTATATGTTTTTACATTTTTCGCTCCACAGGCTTCGAGAGTTTCACCTGCACTTTGTTCCATGTCTAATCTCATTTTCATCTCATTTTCTTTAAACTCGGCATCAAAAACTATTTTAGGCATTCCGAATTGATCTTTTTCAGTTTCGTGGAGATACATTCTATTTTCTTCATACGGCAGGCATTCACCAAAAGAACTTATGCCTATTCCCCAAGGGCCTACTTGGTTTAAGGCTTCTTTATAGGCTACCCCAAAACTTGGGGCACCTTTGGTGTTTCCTTTACTACGACCTGCACTACCTTGAAAGTCAAAACCTCTCAGGTAATCTCGTTTATCTCCATTAATATTTCTAAACCTTGGAATAAAGACGCCCGCTGGTCTTCGTCCATAATAGTATTGATCAAGGAAACCATCTACTTCTCCGCTGGCACCAACCCGTGAGTGATGGTCCATTAAATTTCTACCTAATTGTCCACTATCATTACCGAGTCCATTTGGAAAACGCTTCGATTTAGAATTAAGCATTATTTGGGTAGTACCAATGGTCGATGCATTTAAGAATAGTATTTTGGCGAAGAATTCTGTACTTACTTTGGTTTCGGAATCAATAACTCTCACTCCACTAGCTTTTTGAGTTGCTTCATCAAATATGACTTCACTTACCACGCCATTGGTCAGTACGGATAAGTTACCCGTTTTCATAGCCGCGGGTAAAGCCCCAGCATTTGTGCTATAATACCCACCATATGGACAACCTTTGGCACACATATTCCTGCTTAGGCAGTTAGTTCTTCCTAGCGAACGCTGCTCTTCTGTAGGCTCGGTGAGATGTGCCACTCGGCCAATGGTCATTATTCTTTCTTCACCATAAATCTCCTTCATTTTGTTTTGAAAGTGTTTTTCTACACAATTCAATTCAAAGGGTGGCTGAAAGTCGCTATCTGGAAAATGATCTAAGCCTAATTTTTCGCCACTGACTCCCACAAATTTCTCAATATAACTGTACCATGAAACCAAGTCTTCATATCGAATTGGCCAATCTACGGCGATTCCTTCTTTTGCATTGGCCTCAAAGTCTTGAGGCCCCCATCTTAAGGCAACTCTCCCCCACAATAAGGACTTCCCGCCGATTCCTTTACCTCTGTACCAGTCGAATGGTTTCTCTCTATTATAGGGTGTTTCATTAAATGGCATCCAAAACTGATCGTTGGTTTCGTTGATCGGATAACTGCCCTCTGTCGTCATTCTCGGAAAACGCTCCTTTATTTCTTCGGTGATACCACCATGATGCGGCATTTGCCAAGGGTCTTTCGTAGCATGGGTATAATCCATAATGTGTTCTCTTTTTGGGCCACGCTCAATCATAAGCACTTTGAGTCCTTTTGCGGTAAGCTCTTTAGCGGCTATTCCTCCACTCATACCGCTACCTACGACAATAGCGTCGTAAGTTTGAGTCGTTTTACTTGAAGAATTTATATACATAAGTAAGATTTCAATAGGTGAGAAAAACCAGACGGGCCTTATTTGAACTTAAAGGGAATATTTGGTTTTATAGCTCCTTTTTTTTAGGGCTTTCTTTATAGTTTTGCAAATATATATTCAGACCTAATGACGAGAACAATACTTTATTACCTATTAGCTGTACTATTCATTATTCAATTGATAAGACCTGAGCAAAACACCTCTGATGAGATTTCAGTAAACGATATCAGTGCTAAATACGCAGTACCTAAAGAAGTAAAAACAATTCTTAGCAAAGCATGTACAGATTGCCACAGCAACAATACAGTCTACCCTTGGTATGCTAGTTTACAACCCATAGCTTGGTATCTAGAGGATCATATTCAAGACGGGAAAAAGCACTTTAATATGTCTGAATTCTTTGCATATGAACCCTGGCGGGCCTATCATAAACTGGAAGAATTAGAAGAAGAGGTTAAAGAAAATAAAATGCCATTGGAGGATTATGTAAGAATTCATGAGACTGCTGAACTGAGTAAAGAGGAAAGAATGCTATTGATTTCTTGGTCAAAGGGCATTAGAAGAGAAATGGCGGCTGACAAGACTTTAGACATTGCGAAGCCAAAAAAGAAATAAGCGTTATCCTCTCCTAGAGCCGTATGGATAATTTAGATTCCCTTTATACGAATTACATAGTTTTAGGGGGCTTTAATGCCTAAATTGTCGCATAATCAAATAGAGAAGAGACTATGTCAATATTATTGTTTTTAGGTTTGGCAGCCATAATTGCCAGTTTTGTAGTCAATACTCCAGCATCACCCCTACAAAAAATGTCGGGCATAATAAGGATTGCAGGTATAGTGCTTTTACTTCTAGGTGCTTTGTCAAAAGCTGTTATTCAAATTGATCCGGGGCAAGTGGGTGTACAGTCGCTTTTTGGAAATGTTCAAGAGAGAACGCTACCTAGTGGACTAAGTGTTGTGAACCCTTTAGTAGAGGTTAAAGAGTTTGACATTAAGACTCAGAATTATACCATGTCTGGTATAAATGATGAAGGACAGAAAGGAGGAGACGATGCTATTAGAGCTTTATCCGCTGACGGTTTAGAAGTAACGATAGATTTAACGGTTCTGTATAGAATTATTCCATCAAGTGCTCCAAAAATATACAGAGAGTTAGGTACAAGTTACAGAGACTTAATCGTAAGACCGATAGCTAGAACTAGAATTAGAGATTTGGCGGCTAATTACGAGGCAGTTTCACTGTATTCTTCGAAGAGAGAAGAATTTCAAAACAAAATTTTCGAGGCCATTGATGTTGATTTTACTGCTCGTGGTTTAGTATTGGAGCAGCTTTTGGTAAGAAATATTACCTTGCCAGAATCTGTTAAGAGAGCTATTGAGTCTAAAATAAATGCGGAACAAGATGCTCAAAAAATGGAGTTTGTTCTTCAAAAAGAGGAGCAAGAAGCAGAACGTAAAAGAGTTGAAGCTAGAGGTATAGCAGATTATCAAAAAATCATTACTTCAACGCTTACAGACAAGCAATTACAGTATGAAGCAATTTTAGCTCAAAAGGAGTTGTCTCTTTCTCCAAATGCCAAAGTGGTAATTATGGGAAACGGTAAAGGAAATATATTGGTTAGCCAGTAGGTTTAATTTAACGAACAAAAAACGAAGAGGCCGCCCGAAGGGTGGCCTCTTTCAGTTATACACTGGATTATTAGTCGTCTGCACATAATCTTTATCAATCACAGTTGAATTCATATTTAACGTTTTGAATGCTCGTTTCTCCATTTCTTTCGGTCATTGTCTGTGAAGAGGTGGGTAAACCATTTTTGGCATATGTATAGCTTATATCTGTCTTTTGGTCCACGTTCCCATTTTCGTCATATATCATTCCTGAAACCAAATTATTTTTTCCAAAAAAGCTAAAGAAGTTATTGGCAATACCAACAAACCCTAAGGCGGCGGTTTTGTACGCAGCCGGGTGAAACTGAGGTTGATCATCATAAGCTTCACCCCTGAAAGCTAATTTTTCTGGCTCCCCATCGATACTTGTGTAAACGGCATTAACATTGTCGTCTTTGAAGATTATTCTTGTAATGGCATTAATTTCGCTTCCAAAGGCAGAGAATTTTGTCAGTACAGACGTGATTTTACCATTACTCATAACGAAAGTATTCGTGACAATAGGAATTCCAGCAATAGAGGTAGTGGTTTGACTAACACGTCCGTCTGCGTCGTATATGTAGTCAACATTTAGCTTTTCTAAATCATTTTCTGTCTCCACCTTCATATTTGTGATAACATTTTTCTCATCATATTTGAAGCTCATGATTGTTTTGCTTTCCTCTAAACTATAAATCCTAATAAGGTTATCACTAACGTACTCAAACGCTCGAATTGTTTCGCTCGTCTCAGAAGTGAGAGCCAAGAGGGCACAGACGGGCTTACCATCACCAAAAGGACTAATGTTTTTATCCTTTTTTTTTCTACACGCAAATACCAAGGGTAGGAGCAAGCTCAGCACAAGAGCTTTACGTAAATTCTTCATCATGTGTATTAATTCCTAACTAAACAAAAGTAATACAAAAATGATACCGCGATAAGGGGATGAAGGAAGAACTTTACAGGAAACCTTAAGTCAGTGGTGAAGGATTTATGCATAGCCTGTCTCATTCTTTCGTCCCATTTAGCCAATCTTGTTTAACAGTATATTTGTGTGGAAGTTTAACTTTCTTGTATGCTAGGAACAATACGCTATTTAGCGGACTTAATAACGAAATTATTTTCAATCGAAAGACTATTTTAGAGTAACAGAATGTAGATGGCCCTATGTTTGCTGGCTATAACAGCCATTTTTTAGCCTATCATTTATCGCACGTTATAACCTACTTAAATGTATTTTTAAAGTCGTAGAAGTTTATTTTAGATTTAAGAATTCGGTGACTGTTGAAACCGAAATGGCCTGAACATCTATTAAAATTATTCACCAACAATTTCGGCTAATGGAGCTTTGCTAACTCCGCTAATTATGACCTGTTAATTCCCCTAAAAGTCAGAATATATCTATATACTCCCCAACTTTTGTTCTTGATCCCCAAAACCCTTCTTTAGACGGAAATTTTACTATCTTGCGTGCGGTTAAGTAAGTTTTCCTTATTAACTTTTCAAAAATTAATTCGGTATAAACAGATGGCCAAAATCCTTGTAATTGATGACGAGAAAAGTATTAGAGATGCTCTGAGAGATATTTTGGAGTACGAAGGCTATGAAGTAGATGAGGCTAAAGATGGTCAAGAAGGTCTAGAAATGGTCCTTAGTACGCCTTATGATGTTGCCTTGTGTGACATTAAAATGCCGAAGCTTGAAGGGCTAGATGTACTTCAAAAAGCGAAGGAGGAAGGCTCCATTACACAGTTTGTTATGGTATCTGCCTTTGGCAATGTAGAAAACGCAGTAGAGGCTACAAAGCGTGGAGCCTTTGACTTTATTACGAAGCCGCCAGATTTGAACCGCTTATTGGTAACTGTTAGAAATGCTATAGAAAAGGCAAATGACGTGGAGGTTATCAAGACTCTTAAAAGGCGTGTTTACAAGAAAAATGAGATTGTGGGAGATTCATCTATCATAATGAAGGTGAAAGAAACTATCTCGCGTGTGGGTCCTACGGAGGCTCGTGTGCTTATTACTGGACCCAATGGCTCCGGTAAGGAAATGGTAGCTAAGCAAATTCACGAAAAAAGTAATCGACTTAAAAAACCACTGATAGAAGTTAATTGTGCGGCAATACCTTCAGAACTTATTGAAAGTGAACTTTTCGGACATGAAAGGGGATCGTTTACTTCTGCTGTGAAGCAGCGTATTGGTAAATTTGAACAAGCTGATAATGGAACCTTATTCTTAGATGAAATAGGTGATATGAGTCTTTCTGCTCAAGCCAAGGTTCTCAGAGCTCTACAAGAAGGCAAAATCACGAGAGTCGGAGGAGAGAAAGAAATTAAAATTAACGTAAGAATTCTTTCTGCCACGAATAAAGACCTAAAACGGGCTATTGCAAACAATGAGTTTAGGGAGGATTTATTCCACAGACTTAATGTCATTCCTATTCATGTACCAGCTTTGGCAGATAGAGCTGAAGATATACCGCAGTTAGCAGAAAAGTTTTTGCAGGATATTAGCGAAGATTATACCGATCAACCTATTAAAACGTTTTCTCCAGAGGCTATGGATCAGTTAAAAAAACTACCATGGTCAGGAAACGTTAGAGAGTTAAGAAATGTGGTAGAGCGTTTGGTTATAATGTGCGGTGAAGTCATCCAAGCAGATGATGTGAAGCTGTATGCAGGCTTAGGCTTGTAGGTTATTGTCTGTGTGCAAGGAACGTGGAATTCAATGATGTTCCACTTTTTTTATTTCTTAGCTTTGATAAAACCTTACACCCATGAAAGCTTCAAGATTCCCGTCAGCCCATACCGTACTTTTTCTAATTGCGGCTTTGATAGCAGGACTTACATGGCTTCTGCCCTCTGGGCAATATGACAGACTGAGCTATAATGAGGAAAGTGGCCAATTCATTCAAACGGGTGCCCTAAATACTCAATATCCGGCAAGTCAAGAGTCTTTGGATAAATTGGGACTTAAAATCCCCCTTCAGAATTTTACACAGGGAAGTATAGGAAAACCAATCGGAATTCCCGGAACTTATCATGTAACGGATGCTAAGCCCCAAGGTGTTTTAGCCTTTTTTCAAGCTCCGTTGAAAGGGATAATGGAGTCTATAGATATCGTCCTTTTCGTATTAATTTTAGGAGGAATGATTGGTGTAGTGCACAGTACAAAGGCCTTTGATTCTGGCGTAGCGAGTCTTTCTAAACTCCTCAAGGGTAAAGAAATAATCTTGATTATACTTATTACATGCTTGATAGCTGCTGGAGGATCTACATTTGGTTTGGCGGAAGAAACCATAGCTTTTTACCCGATTTTGGTCCCTGTCTTCTTAGCTGCAGGTTATGATGCTCTTGTGGCCGTCGCTTGTATTTTTATAGGTTCTTCTATGGGCTCTATGGCCTCAACCACAAATCCATTTTCAGTAATTATAGGCTCAGACGCTGCGGGTATAAATTGGCTTTCTGGTATTACAGGGAGATTGCTCATGTTATTTAGTGGTCTTTTTATTAGCTTAGGGTATATCATAAGATATGCCAATAAAGTCAAACGAGATCCGAGCCAGTCCCTAATATTTAATCAAAAAGAAGAAATAGAAGAGCTTTTTTTGAAAAACAAAGGAGTAGAAGTGACTTCATTGACAGGTAAACAAAAAATAATATTAGTGGTTTTTACGCTCTGTTTTATCATCATGATATATGGTGTATCTAAGCTAGGCTGGTGGTTTCTAGAAATGACTTCGGTCTTTTTCATTGGTGCCATTTTCATTGGATTTTTAGGCAGAATAAGTGAAAAAGTATTTGTCAAATCATTTATTTCAGGAGCTAAGGATTTATTAGGTGTAGCTCTAATTATAGGAGTTGCCAGAGGTATTACGGTACTCATGGAAGACGGACAAATTTCAGATACTCTTTTAAATGCGGGCTCTGGTTTAGTATCTGACATGCCAAAAGGTATTTTCATAAATCTACTCTATTTCGTTTATGCTGGGCTGGCATTATTTATTCCATCTTCTTCTGGTATGGCCGTGCTTACGATGCCTATTTTTGCTCCTTTAGCAGATGTCGTGGGTATTGGTAGAGAAATGATAGTGAATACTTACATTTATGGTCAAGGATTAATGGCGTTTGTAAACCCTACTGGGTTGATTTTGGCCTCGCTTACTATGGTGAATATCGGCTATAATACATGGCTCAAATTCATAGGCCCTTTAATACTAATTTTGACCATTTTCTCCATGCTTTTTTTGACGATTGGCGTTTATGTAAACTAAGATGAGTGAATTAAATGACGATTTTTGGTCTGAAAGGTACGTATTGAAAACTACGGGCTGGGATTTAGGAGGGGTATCTAAACCTTTGAAGGATTACTTAGATCAAATAAAAGATAGGGATATATCAATTCTGATCCCAGGTTGTGGAAATGCCTATGAAGCTTCTTATATCTTAAGTTTAGGCTTTAAGAAAGTCACCATGATAGACATTTCTGCTGTCCTTGTAGAAGCACTAAAGGCAAAGTTTGAGAAAGAAATAGCTAGCGGTCAATGTGAGTTTATTCATGATGATTTTTTTGAACTAAAAGGAAGTTTTGATTTGGTCATAGAGCAAACCTTCTTTTGTGCATTGGACCCCAGTTTACGTGGTGATTACGTCAAAAAGATGTCTAAAATTATTGTTCCTCAAGGCAAAATAGCGGGTCTATTATTCGAAATAGACAAACCTCAAGGACCACCTTTTGGTGGAAATAGAGAGGAGTATGTCTCTCTTTTTGAAAAGTATTTTACCATAATAACAATGGAACGTTGTTATAACTCTATCTCTTCTAGAAACGGGAAAGAGCTATTTATTATCTTTAAGTTGAAATAACTAAAGATTGATAATTAGTATGGCTAGAAGAGCAGAAACAACAACACTGGCCTAAGTGAGGAAAAAGTTTTTCCACTCCTTTTTTCTTTGAGATTTTGACAAGTTCCTGTAACCAATAGGCCTTCTTTTTGAGAGGGCTTTTATCAAGAAGAAAATCCCTCCTCCTAAGAATCTTAAAGTAGTAATAATCCCTATCCAAGCAAATACGGTATAGCCGCTGTAGGCGATGGTGCAAGAAATTGATAGTCCTGCCAAAGTAAGTCCCAAACTGAGCACAAAGAGAAGGACATGAAGAAGCTTTCTAGGGCCTTCTTTTTTCTCCACTTTCTGGTGGTAGACAATCGGAGAATTGTTAGTGTCTATAATTTCTTGAAGCGTACCTGCATTTAAAGTTGCTTGCACATCATTAGCCAGAATTTGATTTCCATAGGATAGCTGACTCTTCTCGCTGAAAAGACCCCTTAGACTAAAAAATAATAAGCCGGAACAGAGCATGATCGTCAATGATTGGCTGAAATAGGCCTTTATGTTTTTACGATTTACCTGCCTGTCTAACACTTTATAAACTAGAGGCAACACAGTAATGGCTATAATCAGGAATTCATTGGTCCCTAAAAAAGGAGTCGTACAATAACCTAAAAAGACTAGAATTCCGTATCGGCCGGCCTCGGAAAGGGAACGTGTAAAAATGACATTTTTAGACGCCCAACCGCTCAATGATGTACTAAACAAATTAATCATAAAGGTTAATGATTAACTAAATTAGGGATGTTAAGTGAAAATTTGGGTTAAAACGAATCTCAATTCCTATTTTTGCTATGCAAAGACGCCAAAAAACATGCAATTGACCAGACGCCCAAGAAGAAACAGAAGAACTGAAAGTATTCGATCTATGGTAACAGAGAATCACCTAGCGGTAACTGATTTCATTTACCCTATGTTTGTCATGGAAGGAAAGGCTCAAAAAGTGGCCGTCAAATCAATGCCTGGAATCTTTAGGTATTCACTGGACGAGCTTCTTTTAGAATTAAAAGAAGTAGTGGATTTAGGTATTAAATGTATTTGTCTTTTTGCTCTTTATCCTGAAGAAAAAAAGGATAAATACGCAACAGAAAGCATAAAGGAGGGCACACTTTATTTAGAAAGCTTAAAAGCCATAAAGAAAGCTTATCCTGAATTGGCTATCATGACAGATGTGGCTATGGATCCTTATAGCTCAGATGGGCATGACGGGATTGTAGAAAACGGTAACATATTAAACGACGAAACCCTGCAAATTTTATGTGATATGGCCGTGGCTCAGGCAAAGGCTGGAGCCGATATTATAGGTCCGTCAGATATGATGGATGGCCGAATTGGAGCGATTAGAAAAGCGTTAGATAATGAAGGTTTTACGGAGATAAGTATCATGTCGTATTCGGCTAAATATGCTTCTGCTTTTTATGGCCCATTTAGAGAGGCTTTAGACTCAGCACCTAAGCTTGGCGATAAAAAGACCTATCAAATGGATCCGGCGAATGTAAAAGAAGCGTTAGTAGAGGCTCAGCTAGATTTTGACGAGGGAGCAGACATGCTTATGGTAAAACCAGCCTTGAGCTATTTAGATGTCATAAAAATGCTGAAAGAAAATTTCAATATACCCATTACAGCCTATAATGTTTCTGGAGAATACGCCATGGTAAAAGCTGCAGAGGAGAAGGGTTGGATAGATGGAGAAAGAGTAATGATGGAAATACTGCTTAGCATGAAAAGAGCTGGTGCAGATGTTATCCTCACTTATTTTGCCAAGGATGCAGCTAAGCTCTTAAAATAGTTCGTAGGCTAATTAGCCAGCGATAGAAACCGTTCTAAGAATTTTTTCTAGAATCTGATCGGTAGTCACGCCATCTGCGTCGGCTTCATAGTTTAAGATGATTCTGTGTCCAAAAACATCTTTAACTAAGGGCTTTATATCCTCTGGCAATACATAATCGCGACCATCAAAGTATGCCGTGGCCTTCGCAGCATTATAGAGAGCAATACCGGCACGGGGCGAAACGCCAAACTGTACATACTGTTTTTCTCTGTCAAGTCCATAATCTCCGGGAAAACGAGTGGCAAAAACCAGTTCAATGATGTATCGCTCTAGCATATCAGAAATTTTGACCTTATTTATCTCACTTCTAATTTCTGAAATTTCTAAAGATGTTAAAATCGTTTGAGGCTCATAGCTCCAGTCTAGGTCGGTCATTCTTCTAATAACTTCGAGCTCCGAGGTTTTATCTAGATAATTGACGAATACCTTCATCATAAATCTATCAATCTGAGCTTCAGGTAGCGGGTATGTTCCTTCTTGTTCCACTGGATTCTGAGTAGCCATAACTAAGAATGGGCGATCTAATTTATAGGTTTCTGACCCGATAGTCACTTGCCTTTCAGCCATAGCCTCCAAGAGTGCAGACTGAACTTTTGCAGGAGCCCTATTTACTTCATCGGCTAAGATTAACTGAGAAAAAATCGGGCCCTTTTTTACTTCAAAGTCACCTGATTTTTGATTGTAAATCATAGTACCCACAAGGTCTGCTGGGAGTAAATCTGGCGTGAATTGTAAACGTTTGAAGCCAAGGTCTAATACTTGAGCTAGGGTATTGATAGTCTTTGTTTTTGCCAATCCAGGGACTCCTTCAAGTAAAATATGACCTCCCGTAAATAGGCCTATCAATAATCGATTAACCAAGTAGTCTTGGCCAACAACCACCTTCTGGACCTCGTCGTAAACCTCTTTTATTTTATTCTGAAGAACTTGATTATCTGCCATATATTTGTTTGAACTAGCGTGAAATTAAACAAAAAACCATATTTATCTTACATTTTAGCTACAACGAAGCGGTCTTTCTGATAAAAATCTTCAATCAATTTGACATCTGAATAGCCGTAACTTTCAAATAGATTTTTAGTCTCTTTACCAAAATGGGCATTGATCTCTACCACGACATGGCCACCTTTTTTAAGGTTATCTCTACCATAAATAGCTATATGACGATAGAAAATTAAAGGGTCTTCGTTTGCTACAAAAAGGGCAATATATGGCTCATGATGTAGGACATTATCGTCCATTTTGGCTGCTTCTTCAAGTTTAATATACGGAGGATTACTTACCACTAAGTCGTATACTCCTATAAGGGCAGGGCCGTGATTTAGAAAATCTTCTTTGATAAAGGCAACAGACGCTTTTAAAGAGGTAGCGTTTTTTTTGGCTATGGCCAATGCCTTTTCAGAAATATCTAAAGCGTTTATAGCAGGCTTATTTAATTCTAGTGCCAAGGAAATGGCAATACAACCGCTTCCTGTACCTATATCAATCACGGCTGGGCTGTCTAGGCCAAATTCCTTTATGATATCAATTATTTCCTCTGTTTCTGGTCTAGGAATAAGTACATCAGGAGAAACGAAGAACTTTCGATTTCTAAAAATCGTAAAACCAACTACATGCTGAACAGGGACCTTGTCATGGAGTTGCTTAAGCTGCTTGTCCAGTTTTATAAAATCAATTGATATTTCTTTATTTAAAAGAATATCAATTTTAGATATGCCGTAACCGTCTTCTAGGAGAACATAAACGATGGCTTTTTTTTCTCTTTTTTCAAAAGTATTAAGCGAAGTTAAGCAGTATTGGAACAGGTCGTTTGATCTGGTTTTTTTCATCAAAAAAGGGAAGGCCTTCGCCCTCCCGATTTGTATTTATAATGATAATCTCTCTTATAGCTTTCTAAGCCAGATATTTTTGAATTGTGTTTTGTTTCCGTGGTCTTGAAGTGAAATCACATCGTCTCCGTGGGCTTCAGGATAATTATGTAAACCTATGTAGTATGTTTCGCCATTGATGGTTGTATTGTTTTGTACCAAAACACCATTGTGTAGCACTGTAATTCTTGCGGGGGCGTCTATTCTGCCATCAGCTTTAAATCTAGCTGCGGTGTAAACTACGTCGTAGGTATTCCATTCTAATGGGCTACGCATCGCATTTACCAGAGGTGCTTGGTCTTTATAAATACTACCAGCTTGCCCGTTTCTATAAGTTCTGTTTTGATAAGAATCTAAGATTTGTAACTCGTACCTGTTTTGAAGGAAAAGTCCTGAATTACCTCTTCCTTGGCTAACGCCTTCCACTTTATCAGGGGCAGAAAATTCAATATGTATCTGGCAGTCGCCAAACTTCATTTTGGTCTGAATACCGCCACTTCCTGGCTTTACTTCCATGTGATCTTCGTTTACAATTATCCATGGAGCTGGCTGATTCACATCTTTTTTACTAACCCATTGATCTAAATTGCTACCGTCAAAAAGAATGATGGCATCAGAAGGGGCATTCCCTAAGGTTTTGGCTGGCGTAACGACGGCTACTTCGGGATTCCAAATTTCAGTCATTTCTGGTTTCATGGGCATTGGACTTACTTCTGGGGGAATACTAGCATGTTGTCCGAAACTGCCAAAGGATAG
>JBNMFK010000066.1:0-14612 GCA_051269965.1 Algoriphagus sp.
AGATATACCGATAATGGCATTCAGTGGCGTTCTAATTTCATGACTCATATTTGCCAAAAATTCTTGTTCAACTTTTTGAGCATTTTCTGCCTCTTTTTTTGCGAGAAGAAGCTCCTTCTGAACTGCTTTTTGTTGCGTGAGGTCATAATGAATACCTACAGAACCAATTGCATTTCCTTTTTCGTCTAAAATTGGTCCGCCACTTATCAATGTCCATAAACGTTCGCCATTCTTTGCGATCATTTCCACCTCATAGGAGCCCATCTGTCCTTTTATCCTTGCATAATTCTGCGTTTTCATTAAACCCTTGTATTCTTCAGGTAGAAGAATTTCCTCTGCTATATTCCCAATTAAATCTTCTTTACTGTACCCAGTCATCTTAAGGAATTTATCATAGGCTTTTAAAATCCGACCATCTAAATCAACTTCGATGTACCCCAAATCCATGTTTTCCATGACATTCCGATACTTTATTTCATTTCTTTCTAATTGAAGATTTTCATAAAATTGACTTGTAATATCTCTGGCTACTCCTTTACCTCCTTTGAATATTTTTTGCCCAGCTATTATTTCAAAGTCATTATGAAAGTTCTGACTCAACCATACTATCTCACCATCTTTTCTTAGGCATGGGAATTCATTGTATCTCATGGCTTCCTTATTTTGAATACTTCTGTAAAAAGCATTTCTTATTTCTTCTTTATGACTGTCGGCAATCAGATCAATAACATTAATACCAATAAGGTCTTCCCTACTTTTTTGTAAAATTCTCTCTGTTATTTGGTTAGCAAAAAGTACATGGCCCTGTGCATCTACTTCATAAATAATATCACTTGCAGACTCAACCAATTGTTCGTACCTCAGCCTACTTTTAACTAAGTCGTCTGTTCTACTAAGATTTTCTTTTTCAAGTATTTTATTTAGGTCAATTAAATCTTGATTGGCTTTGTATAGCTCTATTGACTTAAAAGTTAGAATTTCTTCTGCAGCAATTCGAGCAGCCTTCTCTCGGTGAAGTTGTCTATTTAGAAGCTCAAACTTTTTTTCAAAACTCATTTACAAAATATCTATTTTAAAGATTATAACACTACCATCTTCTGTGATTAACTCCTTATTTATGGAAGCTTTTTCCCCATAATGTTTAATACATCCTCGCAATAGACCCATAGCCAGATCTCCCAATTTACGCTCAGAAGAATATTTTAGGACTATTCTTGAATCTGTTTTTTCAAGAATTTTGAATCTTGGAACCTCGGCATCCGGATAAAGCTTTTTAACCTGAGAATGAATATGGTATTCTAAAGAACATAGTAAATCTAAAGTATTTTTCACTTCGGAGAGCATATATCCATAGGATTTGTGCATTGAAAAAAAAAGGTACTCTCCGAAAGTCTCCAATAAGTCTGATAAAGGAATTTTGGTTTTCAGATGAAGGTTTGATACGAGAGTAATCATTTCTTTATCAGAATAGGTACCTACTGCCGAGTAGATCCCCGATGAAGGTAGAGTTTCCATAGTTAAAATATCGTCTACCATTTTATAGCTAAACTTGTCTTCTACCATGTCTAAAAACTCAGTGAATACTATTCCTAACATATTTTATGTTCTTAAAGTGTGATAATGGTTTTCCGTGTAATTTTATAATAACATAACTCCTGATAACGTATGTGGCCTAAAAAAACGACTTAATTTGCTCTTAAAGGAAGTATCCACCTCGATCTTATACCCCACTCATTATAAGTAAAACCTTGAACGCTGGATGCCGCAGAGTTTGACTTCATATAGTAAACATAAACATTAAATCTTTCGCCAAATTTCCTACCTGCTTTTATATCAAACCTGTAAATGCCTTGAGCACTTTCCTTACTAATTTGCTGGAGACCTGCTGCTCCTGTAAATTGATAAATCCATTGAGTATTGGGAAAATTCATATTCTCTGAGGCGACAAAAACTTCATAGGCTTTAAAAATATCTGGGCTAAAGTAAATCTCTGGCACTTGCCTGTTGAAACCAAAAGCACTAAAATTTATACCCGCTTTTAACACTGGTTTTTTCAAAATATCGTAATAAAGGGAAGCAAATATTAAGCTCCGATTATTGTCATCTGAGATAGAAGTCTGAATTAATTGCATGTAAAAGCCTATTCTACTTGGTAAACTTAGATTATAATTGGCTTGAAGATTAACCATTTTCAGATTTCTTTTAATTAAGTCAGCATTGAAATACTGTAATTCCTCTTTATATAAAAGTTCTAATCCTTGATATTTACCAATTTTCAAGGAAGTCATAAACTCTGTCAACCAACGACCATAAGTATCAGATTTTATATGTGCTAGCTGGGCACCTAATTTCATCCAACCATTGACTTGATAAGCCAAGCCACCTTGTATTTGTTCCACTGTTTTTACTTTATCTACTTCAGTAGAACGCGTATTTTCTGCCTTACGAGAATAATAACTTATAGATGTTCGCCAGTGTGGGTGAGGGTCATATGTAGCTTTTACAAGATAATTAGTGGCAATATTTCCACCATTATCACTACTTCCAAAATAGGTCGCATCTATACTTGGGTCATGAGCTACGTGCAGTTTTTCTAAAAACTGCAAGGCATCTCTTTGACCAGGATAAAATCCTAATGTATTCCTCACATAATCAAAGGCTATTTTGTCTAAACCTCTAGCATGGTGCGTGTCTGCAAAACCTAAGTTACCATCAAAAGAAGATGGCAATTTATTCAAAATCTTTTTGTAGTAGGTAGCTCCTTTTGCAAATTCCCTACTCCAGGTATTCATCCTACCATAGGCAGATAATACATCTTTATCATTATAATATTTTTCTTGTAAACTATCTATCAGGGTAAAAGCATCCTTAAAGTTTTCCTGCCAGCCTAAGACATTAACTTTCCCTAAAGTTGCTTTTAAAAATGATGAAGTATCAGATTCGGTGATGGCCTTGAGGGCATTAGACATAGCTAAATCATCATTTTTTTCTAAGTGTCCTATACTTGAAAGCCCTAGAAAACCATCTACAACATTTATTTTTTTAACAACCAAATGTTTATAATCGGCTTTTGCGTCTACATATTTCTTACTCTGCGTATAAGCTTGAGCTCTGATAATTAGACCATCTTTATCATCAGGAATTTCCTCCAAAATTAACGAACATAACACTATTGCTTTTTCAAACTCTCCAAGGTTCATTAGCTGCGAAGCTTTCCCTAAACGCATAAATTTTCGACTAGTTTTAGCATTTTGATTTAAGCTGTCTACTGCTAAAGCTCTTTCTATATAATCTAGAGCTTCTTCATAATCTTTGTTTTCTGAGAAGGCATTTGCTAGACCCAGAACTCCCGCAAAGTTTTTAGGATCCCTAGCATACAAATTTTTATACAGCTCCAGTGCCTTTGGGTATTCTTTGCTCCACATATGAGCTTCTGCCATATTAATATCTACCTCAAAATCACCTGGCTTTAGCTTTTGCAAATTTGCAAAAACCTCTTTAGCTTCATCTGTATTGCCAGATAAGCCTGTACCTCTTCCGTAGCATAAAAGAGCAGTTTGATTGGTAGGGTCAGTTTCTAAATATTTTTTAAAAAACACCGTAGCTTCTTTAAAACTCCCGGACTCTAATAGGGTAAACCCAGGACTAAGCGGATTTTGGCAATAGGAAGAAAACCCTATAATCAGGAGGAATGATAAAAGGTATAATTTTATTTGTTTTTGAACCATTTGTGATAACCACTTGTAAAAAGCAGTGAAAAAAGGAATGTACTTATAGTGATAACGATTAATTGACCCATTGGTTTTTGGCTTGGTACACCAACTAAGTAACGGAATATAATTAAAATCAAATTAAAACTAAAGATACTAATCCAATAAGACTTATTATCTATACGTACGGGGCTAATCTCACGATAAACGGGTAGACTCCACACAACAAAAAAGATAACCAAAATACCTATACCAGAGCTCAATGTCTGTAATAGAGAATAGATTGGTATTTTGTACGTAAAAAGAATAAACGATTCTAATAAAAAATCAAAATAAATAGGTGAAATGTAATTTGGCTCATGCGTTAAATTGTCCCAAGCGAAATGAGTAAATATGCCAATCAAAACGGAAATCATCACAACTAGCGTTTTCTTCTTAAAGAATAGAAGCCAATTTTTGTCTCTATAGCCTACGAACCTACTATAAAGCATATTAGGAAGGTTGTCAATAAGTACCTCCTTAATGACCCAATGAAATAAAATAGCAATCATAAGGCCAACAGGGAAGTCGAAAATGAAGATACCGAGCCATGTATGGCTAATGTTTCCATATAAGGTTACCCGCAAAAAAAACTCGAAATCCGGTGCCATACTTCCAGCTATTAAACCTGTCATAGAAAGGTACTTTCCTGAGAACCTGCGAAATGGAAATACCGCGACAGCATGAGAAAGAGTAAAGGGCATTATATTTTTAGTAAGTTTACATGCAAGATAACGATTGATTCCTATTTAAAAATGAAAATCCTCGCAGCAGACGACCAACCTATAGTTCTTAAGTCAATAGTTCATGTCTTATGTAAAGTAGGCTTTGAAGTTACCTCAGCAATAAATGGCCAACAGGCTATTGACGCGTTTGACAAGGAACACTTTGATTTAGTATTGGTTGATCTCAATATGCCAGTTAAATCTGGGTATGAGGTAATAGATTATATTAGGAAAGTCAATAATAACATGGTTCCCATCATGGTTATGTCTGGAATGGGAGAAGAAAACACCATTGTAGATGCCTTCCGAAAAGGAGCAAATGATTATATATCTAAACCTGTTGGATTAAATGAGGTTGTAATAAGAGTAAAAAAGCTTTTAAACATTCCACTTATATCAACAGATTTTAGCATGGCTGAAAAAAAAACATTAAACAAAAATGGTGTTGGGGTAGTTATACCTTGCTATAATGAGGAAGATAGACTCAAAACAGAATCTTTTGCCCACTTTTTGGAGAGTAATAGTGGTTATCAGCTTTGTTTTGTTAATGATGGAAGTAAGGATAACACCTTGCGTATCCTAGATGAATTTAAAGGACGATATGATGATATCATTGTCCATGATTGTAAAAAAAATAGTGGAAAAGCAGAGGCTGTTCGTCAAGGAATGCTTCACTTGTTAGAAGATAAATCATTGGATTATATCGGCTTCTTAGACGCGGATCTTTCAACGAACTTTGAAGATTATGAAGATCTTGTTAAAACTTTATCAGGGTCTGATTTTAAATTGGTAGCAGGTTCTAGAATTCAAAGAATTGGGGCTTCTATTTACAGAGTATCCTCTAGGGGTATCATAAGCAAGACAGTAAATTACATAATTAGAAAAATTCTAGCAATGGAATTTCAGGACACTCAATGTGGAGCTAAAGTAATGAAAAGGGACCTTGTTGAACCTATGTTCACGGAACCATTCCTTACCAGATGGATTTTTGATGTAGAGATATTCTTACGAATGAAAAATAAATATGGCTTAGAGGAGACGAAAAATATGATATGTGAGCAACCACTTAAAAGATGGGTTCATATAGATGGTTCAAAACTTTCAATGAAAGATTCGGTACAAATTCTTTTTCAGTTATACAATATTGCCAAAAAATATTAAATATGACAGAAATACTCATTACCGGAGATTTCACAACAGAGAAAGCACTGGAGTGGAAAACGGTTCTAAACAGCGAAGCTAAGAAAGAAATAGAATTTACAGTAAACCTCTTGGACGTATCTGAGGCAGATATAGTAGGAGTAAACGCCCTAATATCAACGCATAAAATCTTATCTGATCAAGGGAAATCGCTAGTTGTGAAACTTCAAAAAAGCAGTGCTGTTTATGATTTACTTCATCTTACAAAATTTCTTCCGATACTTACTGTCAGACTAATTTAGCACGATGACCAAAAAGCTAATAACTGATGGAAGCTTGCTTTTCTTTAGTACGTTAATTGTTAATGCTGGAAACTATGCCATCAATTTAGTTTTTGGTAGATGGCTAGGACCTTCAGACTTTTCTGAGGTTAGTCTTTTAGTTACGTTGCTTTTAATGGTTTCTTTTTTCGCTTTAGCATTTCAATTAACAGGTGCTAAATTTTCTGCGGAAGACTCCTCTGATGAATCTGTTAATTCACTATTTACTTGGCTGAATAAGCGAGCTATTTTTGTGGGTTTAGGAATGATGCTTATTGTACTTATAGGGGCTATTTTTTGGAAAGACTTTTTTCAAACTAACTCTTCTATACCATTCCTTATTTTAGGTTTAAGTTTACCTTTTTATCTTTTAATGAGTGTCAATCGAGGTATCTTTCAAGGTAAACTTTTGTATAGAAAGCTGGCCATAACATATCAGTCAGAAATGTGGGTGAGGCTCATTGTTTCGATAGCTTTGGTTTATGCAGGTTGGAGAGTGAATGGTGTAGCTGCTGGTATTGCAGTTTCATTGGTTATTACTTGGTGGTTATCTAAAAAGCAATTAAAGCTTACTACTGATAAGGAGTTTGTCTTCGATGAAAAAGGAGTAATGAAATTCTTGCTTTTGATTTCATTCTATGAACTAAGCCAAATACTCATTAACAATTCTGATATAATCTTAGTAAAGCATTATTTCAGTCCTCATGAAGCTGGTTTATATGCGGCTTTAGCCTTAATAGGCAGAATAGTTTATTTCGGGACTTGGACCGTAGTAACCTTGTTATTCCCTTTGGTTATAAAACTCGAAAAAGAAGGAAAAGACCATACTTGGTATTTTCTTGCAGGTTTAGGAATTGTTACCGTGATGGCCTTAGGTATCGTTTTGGCTTGTTATTGGAAGCCCGAATTAATGATTGACGTTTTGTTTGGTGAAGAATATATTTCTGTAGCCCCTTTACTATGGAAATATGGCTTAGCAACAGCATTATTCGCTTGTTCTAATGTTTTTGTCTATTATCACATGTCGTTAGATAGGCTAGTTCCTATATGGATTACCGTTATTGGCGGTATACTACAGATAATCTTAATAATACTTTTCCATAAAGACTTTGCACAGGTTATTCAAGTACAGATTTACTTAATGTTGGCTCTTTTAAGCTTAATGATTAGCTACCATTTGATGCAACAATTCACTGGGAAAAAGGTCAAAATAACATTAGATTTTAACCCAAAGTAACGCTTAAAAATTAAGCGTTACTTTTTTTTGGTAGAATCAGCATAATGCGATAATTATTTATGAAATATGCTTTGAGGTCAAATACCTCAAGGCGTATTTGATTTTGAAAACTATTTTGTGTTAAGCGTCTAGTAATTTTCTAAAATGTAAAATATACCAGTTGACTAAATCGCCCATAGGCAATGAAGCTGCGGCATAATAATTCTGTTTGCTTAATTGATTTCTATACCCTTCATCTTCTAACACTTTCTGGATGGCATCCGCTAAACTTTCTACAGAGTCTAGTTCAAAAAAAGCTCCTGCATAGCCTTCTTCTTTTACTAGTATAGCTAGATCTCCGAGGTTAGGCATAACGGCTGCCTTACCATAACTTCCTGCCTGATGAAGTACTCCGGAGCTCCCTGTAGTCGATGTATATGGAAAAACACAAACGGCACTATCTCCAAATATTCTTGGAACATCTCCTTCTTCAACGTAGCCCGTAAAACGTAATTGAGAAACATGCTTATGACTCTCTTTAACACTAGCTAAATATCCTGGCGTATTCGGACTATCGGTTCCGGCCACTACAATTTCCATATCCAAATTTGTTCTACTTCGGATCAGCTCTACGGCCTCTATCATACTTTCTACTTTCTTATACGTACCAAATTTCCCGAAAGCCATTACTTGTAATGGTCCTTCAGGCAGCTTATAATCTGGAGCAGGTGGTACCTCAAAGCTACCATGGGGAATGAGCGTAACATTTTTAGCTTTATATTTTTCTTCCAAAATCTGCACATACTTTGGAATAGTAACAGCCAAAAGATCAGCCTTTAGAATAATTCTTGTAAGTACAGTCCCTATAAAATTAAATATC
The DNA here is from genome assembly GCA_051269965.1 of Algoriphagus sp. GTDB lineage: Bacteria > Bacteroidota > Bacteroidia > Cytophagales > Spirosomataceae > Arcticibacterium. Next base: position 8,031 of record JBNMFK010000066.1, read on the forward strand.
TTTATTAGAAGCTTATTTTTAGTAATTCCGGCTTCGTTTAAATCTACTTGTTCCAAAATATTATGCAGAAGAACCACTGATGGTATCCCTGCCAATGTTGACAACCAAGGTGTTAGAAGACCTAATGCTGCTGGTATTTTCTTATCGCCAAACGATAGAAATTGAATATTGAAAACGACCACATCAGGTTTGCAGTTCTTTAAAGCCTTCAATATGGCCAATGGATTAGTCCATTTATTAAAATCCCAAACCTGAGTTTCTTTTATAGGAACAGGGAAATCACCAAAATTATATGTCTTTCCTTTAGGCAGTTTATCGGAAATCAGTAAGACTTCTTCAATATCTAGAGACTTTTCTCTGAAGTGATTTATGAGATAAAATCCATATTCATTTAGGGATCTTTTTCCGGGGGGATAACTTGATACGAACGCTACTTTGAGTTTTTTCATTATATGCTTAAAAGAATTTAGCTTTAATTAGAACTCCTCCAATAAGTAAAACGAAAAGAATAGAATACGTTTTCATATAGTGTGGTATTTTGCTTAAAATTGATGCTTGGTATACATAATTCTCATTTGTTATGGCTTTATGTAGCTCTTTTGGATCACCATCCTTATCAAATATCCCAAAATGTTTTTGAGCCTCTTTCTGCCATGGTCTGTTTCCCGCAACATCGCCGCTGACTTCGGTGAAATCGTAAAGAGTCCAGACATAGTGAGGCATGCCATATTCTTTCAGAACTTGTAGAACATCCTTATAATAAACGGCCTGGTCTCCTTGATTTACATTGATTGGGAATAATCGACTTTGATAGGAGGATAGGCCAAATTCTCCCAAAACTAAGGGTTTATCTCCAATAATATTTTTGAGGCTCAAAATTGCCTTCTTGAGCTCACCTGGAGATCTATAGTAATGGAAAGAAACGAAATCTACCTTATCTGCATATAAGTGTGCTTTATCAATACTAGACCAACCTAATGTAATGGGATGAAAAGGATCGTATTCGTGAGCCTTTTCTAACATATGTTCTAGCCACTCTTGTACGTCCTCTCTATCTTGATATATAAAGTCTAAATCAGGTTCATTTTTTAAATCATACGCAAGAAGACCAGGATGAAACTTAAATCTGGTCATAATGACTTCCATTTGCCTTTCCGTATTCTGGTAATTAAACAAATGATAATTACCATTAAAGTCAAATAGCGTTACTAGCACTTTTAAACCATTTTGGTTTGCCGAATTAAGAAAATGATTAAGCCTTTCTAGCATCTCGGGTACCACATCTCCCTTTCCAAACTGCTCAAAATTGACAAAAACTCTTACTGTATTAAAATCTAATGATTTAATGAGAGCCATATCTCTCTCTATGATGATAGAATCATATTTAATCCAAAAATCCTTAAATGGATAATCCTGTGGATAATAGTTAATTCCTTTTGATGCTTTAACTTCTTTCAGAAATGAATTTTTGATCTTTATGATTTCAAGAGAGTCTACGTTCTCTGTAATTAGCTCATCTAGAAAATCGCTGCTAATGTTCTGCCTGTTTTTTATTCGCCAATAGCCATCATCTAGCTGCATCAAAACCAAGTATGCCGATGTATCATTCACAAAATATACTTGATCAGAATCTGGATATTCTATCTTCATCTTGCTTTTAACATCAAAATCTGTAAAGCTTACCAACTGGCCATCAGCCGAATAAAAATGTAATTTCAGGTTATGGTTCAACTCCACTTTTTCTATGTCAATGGATCTGTTTTCTACGTTATTAATCTGGGAGAAGACGTTAGGACGAGCGTTTAAAGTAAAATACTCCTTAAGGCCTTCTGTAGAATAAGTTAAAAGTGATCTGTTTCTTTGATTTAAGGCTCTTACATATTCTGCGGTAATGAGAGACCTGTTGAAATCTTCCATTATCCTTCCCTTGCTATTAACATCGGGAAGCCAATTAACCTTTGGGCTTAAGCCATCAGGTAAATACTCCGCAGTTTTTAGCATATCTGCCTTATTCCCACCGGAATTAAAAAAAACTAAAACCTTGCCAATCCCGCCGACAACAAATCCAAGAATCACCATAATTCCGATATATAAGATAATTCTAAAAAAAAGTTTGTCTTTATTCATTGACGCAAATTAATGTTTTTGAAATCCCACCAAACCTCACTTCAAATCTTTTTAAACCATTTGGAATATTAATAAAATCAAAAGAAGCATAGCCATCTTTCACAGGTAATATTCGATAAAAGTTATCTGGGTAAATAGTTAATTCAACCTCTGATCCATCAGAGACATATTGATTTAAGGATCCTATTAGAGGGCCTACTTTTAAGCTAGCTCCATCACATAGTAGAGGTAACTTTGTTATAAATTTTTTAAAACTTAAAACTATTTTTTTACTTACTGCTGTGTTTCCTACTTCTGCTTGAATTGAAAGTTGGCCTGCTAAAGTTGGATTCCTAAGCTTAAGTTTTGCTATTCCGTCTAGGGTATATGCAGAAACTTTTCGTTGGTCGCCTTCCACATCTTTTATATAGAAGTTTACTAAGGTTCCATCCGCCACTGTATTTTTAAACCTATCTTTTAAAATTTCAGTCTTCACTAAAAAGTTTTGTCTGCTGTCTGCTGTAGGATAAACTACTTTTGTTTCAATTAGAAAATCTACTGGTGCCCCGGCAATTTCAATTAGTTCTTTCTCTTTGCCCGATATTTCTCCTACAATAGCTCCTATTTTAGTTTTCCCTATTTTCCTACCACTATAGAGGATATCATATGCGACTCCGTAACCAGTTTTTACATTTTTTCTAACAAAAGCTCCTGTGGGTTTGGCATAATTAAAAATCACACTAGTACCATTTTCTGCAAAATTAAAATAATTGTCTTGCGGAATTGCTGTTATCATGGACCAGCTTTGACCTCCATCAGCTTCAATGGATTTAGAGCCAATATATGATTCCAATGGCTCTGCCACAGGAAATGGCTTTACTATGATGGTTTTCGGAGAACTCATTTTTCCTTCAGCAAGGAATATGATTTTAATAAGGCCCGCCTGTGAAGTCAGGGAGTCTGAAAGCTTTAAAATCTGATGTCCATCTACTTGTGTTGTTTGAATAAAATAATTGCCCCAGGAATTAGTGATCACGGCCTCAGAGGATCTATTTACTTTCAAGGAATAAGCTTCCCCAGCCATCAGAGTATCTACCGCTTGATCGAATTCGAAGAATGTATGGTCTTTTAAAGCACGGTCATTCACCGCTCTATCCCCAGACGAACATGACTGAATCAAAAAAAGCAGTATTAGGAAGCGATATTTTTTTAATTCTTTAAACATTCAGTAGAGCGTTGGAGAGCCTATATATGCATCTAGTTTTAGTGAAAATCTACCATAAGGGCTATCAATTCTATTCCAGTCTTTTATATTTTTTTGACCATATCTTTTTTTATTTAATAGGCCGTTTACATAAAAATCATAGTCCTGGCCTTCATAGACTACTTTATAATTTTTTAGAGGTTTTAAGTAAAACTGGAAGTACCTCTTACGTTGCTGCCTAATCCCTTCTCTAATAAAAAAGGAATCTACCCATTTAACGGTACCGTCTTTCTCGTAAAAACTAATTAAAACCTTAGGCACACTAATTTCTTCGGTTCCATAATTAATTGCTTCTCCAGACATTAATTCATCTTCTACTTTTATCTTTTGAAATCCTGCAGAACGATATATATCACTTTTATCTACTATTGCTCTAGCCATAAGTTTGAAAGAAGTAGGCGGAATATCAAATTCAAAAGCTGATGCTACTTCAGGTTCAAATCTTCCAGGGTCTAAATCAGATTCTTTTACCCAAGCAGTAGCCTCGAAATCTATTCTAAAGGGTGTTACTTCCTTCGGCATAATTCTATGAACAGTATGATATTTGGCATTATAAGATACTAATCTCCTATTATAAACATCTAATAAATCTGCCTGAATGGTAACATGTGCGGGTAAATTGTCAATATTCATGAGCTCTCCAACTACAGAGTAAGAGGTGTCATTATAAACCAATTTTGCATTCAATATCTGCATTTCTGGTCTATCCATAATGTCATCATGCTGGGTAGGGTCTGTACCTACTTGTCTTTTACCTTGTTTATGCATGCTAAGGAAGGATTCTTCTACAAAACCATCAGGTGGGATACTTAAATCAAACTTAGGGGCATCCAAATACCATTTATCTTTTACTTTCCTTACAATATGTATGATGTCCGTGCCATAGGCCTCCATGGGCGTAATCCAATCTGTATGTACCAATGTCTCATAAGTCTGGTCGTCAAATTTAGTTACTGCAATTTTGATATTGTCCAATTTTGCATAAGAAGCCACAACGCCATCTTCTACAGAAAGCTTTATGAAATAATCGTCAAAAGTAGGTCTCGTGTTTGGATTGAAAAAACCATATGCTTTTTTGAAATACTTAAAATCTAATGCATTATAATAAGATTCAATAGCTTGTTCTGGGGTGGACTGTTCTTTGACAAAAGTGCTTGAAACCCATATCAGAATAAAAAGTATAATTACTGAAATGCCCCAAATTCCATGAAAGAGAATTTGTTTTGGTCTAATTTCCTCAATTAAGACCAATGGTCTTGTATAGTTATCTTTAAAGAAATCATTTTCGGCTACCCTACTATACCATAATAGTAAGAAATTTATAATAAAGGCAGCTAGTAAGATAAATAAGGGAGCTATGGCCCACCAGAGTTTCATTAGTTTCGGTAGCTGATTTGAAGGCAAAACGGAGGGTAATGGAGGAATATCTTGCTTCTGCCAAATCATGATTCCATTTTCTAAACGTTGGACCCTTTCCCAGCCCGCGAAATAAAGAATAGGGTCATAAAACTTATCGTTAGAGAAAACGAATTTTAAATAATACTTTTCTGGTACCGTTAGAAACTGCTGAAGAGAACCTAAACCTTCGATGCCCTTAAATTTTGAATTTTCTAATCTTTCGAGTGGTCTTGTAGTCATCTCGGGCAGTCTTCTAGCGGAATGATAATTACCATCCACAGATTGTGCACTAGTTTGAGCCGAAAGCCAGGCCATCTGGTCTCCAAAACCTAAGGTCATAAATCGCCATTGATCATGATGGTCTCTTTCTAAAAACTGCAATATGGGCTTCATATCTATGGTGGCTGGCTGCATAGGCCTGAACCTCCCAAGATTAATGATGAAAATAGTGAGCAATGCCAAGAAAAAAGCTAAACCGGACCAAATGACCCTATGGGGCCATTTACCCAACTTCTTTCTAAGGTAATATCTCATATCACCTTCCATTAAACGATAAAAGAACTCACCCACAAAAGGAATGCTAATAATAGAAGCCCAGAAAGTAAACCTATCTAATGTTAAAATATTGAAAGCATTTTCGCCAAGTATCAATTTGGGAATTGGTGTGGTGCCACCAGTCCCTAAAATAAAAAGTAACGTAAATGATAAGCCTATAAGGAGGTTTCTTTTAGACCATATCCTTGCAATGATATAAGGTAAAATAACCAGAACAATGCCTAGGGGTATTAAGAAGAATATTTGACCCGAGGATACCACTTCGATAAATGAATCTCTGGAACCATGAGGGATAGAAACCTGTGTAATGGGGTCTGTCTTTGACCAATAAAAATAGGGGAAGATTAGCATCATCACGAAGGGAACTGAAACAGTAAATAAAACCAGTTCTCTCCGCCGTTTCCAAGTCTCTCTTAAGAAATCTACAATGGTGATTTTGAGCTTTTCAATTTCAATCGGATTGATAAACTCTCCATCAAACCTTTCTTCCACTAGCTTCGTTTTCCGCTCAATAATAATATCCATTATGGCTAATCCCATAACTGGAGCTACAAAAAAGACCATCCCAAAAATGGTAGTTACATGATGAGAAACTACACCTACGCCCAAAATACTCAATGAAGTAAGTAGACGATAAAACTTGCGGTATCTTATCCAGCGATATATTTCCGGAAGGCTATTGAGGAGACAGGCAATGCCCATTAAAGTGGGTAGCTGACCAAAAAGATGCAAAGCCTCAATAAAAGACGAACTAAAACAGGCAAAAATAGCCGCATATCCAGCACCTCTAGAGCTAGTCCAAAGCTGGGCAAAACGATAATTTCCAACGATAAAAAGCATTGTTATGCCTGTGGTGAGCATGACAAAAGCATTTTTAAGACCTATAAAATAAGAAAGTAAGCCGGTCAACATATGGACCAATGGCGGGTAAGAAGTTACATTAAACCCTGTATACCATCTATTATCCCATGGCTCAAACCAAGACCTAGCGTAGTGGTCTGCAAAGAAAATATGAACGAATGCATCATAGGTTGCATCGAAGGTGAAAAAGAATATGGTACCGTGAAATACCAATCCAACAAACAAAGCTACCAGCAGTAGTTTATCGGCTCTAAGGATCATGGGTGAGAATTTGAATACAATTTAATCAAATAATACAAATAACTTGCCGAAAGATTCTTTATTGGGTTTAAATCTGTAACGGACAAAGAAATACACACCTCAAGAAAGAGATGTAAGTAATAACACAGTATATAACG
>JBNMFK010000067.1:0-14532 GCA_051269965.1 Algoriphagus sp.
AGTAGACTAAAGAATTGATTCAGAGGGCAATTTACTACACTTAGTTCTTTTTATTGTTGGCTTTTAAAAAGAATTAGAGCTACTATCACTCGCTTGCATTTTTCGCAGATGATTTTGCGGCTAAGATCAAAACAAAACTAATAGTTATAGCATCTTTCAAACGAAATTTGGCTGATGAAGCTAAAGGATACGGCAGTACGAACTGACTGGGACTTACATCAGAGAGTCCAACCTTGTATATTCTGCGACTTTTGGATACACCATTGCCTGGACCCTCTCTCCGAGTGGAGACAAAGCCTAGTTTTAAGTTAGAATTGCTTTTCTTAATCTTGTACAGGTTTAACCCCAACATTATGACCACAGAAGCAAAAGATTATATAAGATAAGTTTCTGAAGAACGATCATTGGCTACGAAGAAACTTAGAAGTGTCATCTTAGAGAATCTTCCTGAGGGTTTTCATGGGCGTATGAAGTATGGGGCTATGTGGTACCTCACAGTATTTTCCCTTCTGGGTATCATTGTGATTCTAAATTGCCGTTTATGAATATTACCTCGCAAAAGAATTTCATTGCTGTTTATCACATGGGCATATATACGGGACCTGACTTAATGTATTGGTTCGTTAAAGAGTATCCTAAATACAACAGTCGGAAATTGGATATGGGAAAAAGGTGTATCCGATTTAAGAAACCAGATGAGATTCCTTTTGACTTAATTGGGCAGTTAGCTGTTAAAATAACAGTGAATCAATGGATAGATAGATATCAAGATAAAATCAAAAATAATACAAAGAGATATCTCTGGTTTGAGATGATGTGATGGCCCCAAACTTTAGGGAACTCCTCGAAATAAAAGTGCTAACAAAATGGTGGAAAATACACAAGCCAAAGAATAAGCAGATTACGTCTCTCATTCTTTGGCTTTTGTTCGATGCCTATTATGTGAGCACAAATAGATAAGGCATTCAGCTTAGGATACGATTAGGCTAGAAGTCTAAATTCTCTACAATCAAAGCACTAGCACCACCGCCGCCATTGCAAATGGCGGCCATACCGTACTTAGCTTTTTTCTGCTTGAGTACATTCAGCAGTGTTACTACGATTCTACTTCCAGAGTTGCCGAGGGGATGACCTAAGGCTAGTGCTCCTCCATGGATATTTACTTTCTCGAGAGGTACATCCAAAACTTTCATAAAAGCTAAAGGAACTACCGCAAAAGCTTCATTTACTTCAAAAAACGCAATGTCTTCCATTTTTAAGTTGGCTTTAGCCAAAACCTTTTTTGCGGCTAAAACAGGTGCCGTGGTAAAAAACATAGGGTCTTGTTCTGCCTCTGCATAGGCCAGTATTTTAGCTTGAGGTTTAAATCCATGCTTTTCTACGGCTGAGCCACTGGCCAAGATCATACTGCTGGCACCGTCACTCATCGGACTCGCACTGGCGGCTGTTACTGTTCCGTCTTTTGAGAACGCTGGTCTTAAGGTTTTCATTTTCTCAAAATTGGCCTTGCTGAAAGCTTCGTCTTGTGTTAGGAATTTGGGCTCTCCTTTTCTAGTCGGAATTTCCATGGCCACGGCCTCTTTTTTAAAAATACCTGCTTCCCAAGCGACAGCACATCTTCTGTAAGATTGCTCCGAAAAATCGTCTTGGGCTTGACGGCTGATGTCATGTTTTTCGGCGGTGGCGTCACCACAAACCCCCATTAAACAATTGTTGTAAACATCTACTAGACCATCTTTAGAAAGGCCGTCTATCAAAGTTTTATCTCCGAAACCTAAGCCAAAACGGGCATTAGGTATATAGTGTGGGATATTAGACATACTTTCCATGCCGCCCGCTATGCCAATGTTTACATCTCCTACTTTAATATCATTGGCTAGTATGCTTATGGCTTTCATGCCAGAGGCACATACTTTATTGATGGTGGTAGCACAAACGGCATCTGGCAAACCTGCACTTTTAGATACCTGTCTGGCAGGGGCTTGGCCCACATTAGCCGAGATAACATTACCAAAAACAATACTTTCTACAGCTTCTTTGGCCACACCACTTTTTTCTAAGGTAGTTTCCACACTTTTCTTTCCAAATTCCACCACTGGTACGCTGGCAAGTACACCACCATAGCTTCCAATAACTGTTCTGGCTGCTCCTAAAATATATACGTCGTTCATGTTTTGTTGATTTTGAAATGTTTTGTAAAAGTAGGGCTTTAGTCAAAGGATGTTCAGCGTCTGGTTAAAATTCTGAGGAGTGGGTGTTTGATGAGGTTTAGTTGATACTAAATAATGGTTTTGGTAATTCTCGAAAAGGGGAGGATTTTTAAGAATCTAGTATATTTATGCGATAAAGCAGAGTCCGCTTTGGCGAAAACTTTGTTATCATAAACTCATCAAAAACGTCTTACTAATTTTTGTCCATAATAGTTTTTAATCCGCGGTACTAGGTCTTTTAGACCTTGAAAAGGTGTTGATCGGTCTTCGGACCGATATTTAGAAGTAGTTTCTTAACTTACAAATATGGAGTAGAAGCAAACCAAAGGAGGTTATCTAATCAGAGAACAAGGAGCATTACATTTCTTGACTTTTACGGTCGTTAATTGGGTTGATGTTTTTATAAGAAAAGATTACAGGGATATTCTTATAGAGAGTATGATATTCTGTCAAAAAGAGAAAGGAATGGATGTTTCTGCCTACGTAATAATGCGGTTGGCCGCCCCGACTAACCACATCCACATAATTATGCAATCATCAAAAAGAGCGTTATCAAATTTAATTAGAGATTTTAAGAAATATACAGTAGGTGATTATCAAAAGAATGGTTGAAGGGCCAGAATCTCGTTCAGAATAGATGCTTAAAACGTTTTGAGTTTGCTGCCAATCCTCATTCCGGCTATAAGAAGTTTCAATTTTTGGGAAAAAATAATCATCCTGAGGAAGTTTTTAGCGATGTATTTATGTGGAGTAAGATAAATCGGGTGGCGTTCCGCTATATTCATACGAATCCAGTTAGAGCGGGAGTCGTCGATAGAGCCTCTGGATATATATATTCAAGTAGCTTCTAATTATACACAAAATAGAGGTCTGGTATTGGTTGGAATGCCATCGCCTCCAATAGTAAATCCCTTAAAGACAGGCTATCATATTGATGTAGAAGATTGGTAGTATATTTCTTCATATAGGTCTGAAAACCTATCAACAATCGCACTAGGTCAAAAAGACCTAGTGCGGCAGTTTAGTCTGCTCTACGAAGTCTTCAAGTCTTCGTAGGTGTGCTGGTTTGCCTTAGATCCATACATTGGAAAAGGTTTTGGCTAGGGAGCAAACCGCTCTTCTAGGCTTGTACTCTATCGCGAGAAGCTTATTGGAGTGGATGGTCCTACTCCAATATTTGCTTTTGATCTCTCAATGTTTTTCTAATCATAGTATAATCTACTTCCTGAACGGCCTTATCTGCTTCAATCGCCAAACTAGCAATGGCAGCTGAACTTTGACCTAGAACCATAAATACAGGCTCCATTCGAATTGAGCCAAATGCGATATGTGTTGCACTCAGACAAATAGGAACAAGTAGATTAGAACATTCTTCCTTTTTTGGAACAATGGAACGATAACTTATTGGAAAAGGAGCTTTAACATGGGCTTCTACATTTCCCTCATTGGACACGTACCCCTTAGAATTTACATAACGCTTAATATGGTGGGAATCCATACCGTAAGCGGCCATTCCTATTGCGTCATTGACCACCTCAATGCCCTCACAGTTTTTTTGAGACATGACATAATCGCTGTTCATGCGGCGTGCTTCTCTGATATATAGTTGTTGCTGCCAGCCATCTTTTCTTTCATATTCATCTTTGCAGGTTCCCCACTGCGAAACCTTATCTCTTACTTTTTTAGGAATTCTTGGATGATAAGCCAGTGTCCACATTAGGCCTTGTTGATACAAACGATGGCGTGCGATAATTTCCTGACGTTCTTTATAGGAAGCTTCGGGATAATTCCAGTTTTGACCGATAAAATCGCCGGAAAACCCTTTTTGGTTGTTGGTATCAGTTTTTCGATTTGGCATTGCTGAATTGATCCAAGGAAGCAAAGGATCGCCGTAGGTATACATTTCTTCTAAAGGTCCGTCAGCTACTTCATAGTTACGGAAAAGAAGCTCGTAATCAAGTTCCTTATAATTTTCCGGCTTCTTAAATGGTATTCTGTTTTCTGGGTGATCTGTCAGGGTCATTCGGAAGCAATAAGCTTGTATCCCTTTGTCACCTTGTCCGTCTATTCCGGGGCCACCTTCAGTAATAAAAGGAAGTAGCCCGCTTGACGGATCTCCCTTCGTAATATAGGGGTCCACGCCCTCAATGAAATTATGGTACACACCATTATTAGAAACGGTTCCGGCTAATGTTTTACTGGTTTTGTTGGCCTGAACGCCGTTTAAGGTTTCCCCATATTGAGAATTGGATTCTCTGCCCACGTTATATGATATTCCAGCAGCTGCCAAAAGATCGCCCTCATAAGTAGCATCAATAAACACTTTTCCATGGTAGATCTCACCCGATTCCATCGAAATAGAATTGATGGCATTGGATATTTTTAAGACCCCTGTTGCTCTGTTAAGCTTTTGGTTATAAACAATTTTAATGTTCAGGTCTTTAATCATGTCATGATAGACTTTCAGAGCGACGGAGGGCTCGAATGTCCACATGGCATCTTCTTCTTTCCCTGATTGTGTTTGTCCTCCATCCTTATAATCGCTTCTAGCTTGCCATACCCAATTTGTAGAATCCTTATAATGACTCTTAATATTTCTATAAAATTCACGTGCAATTCCTCCAATGACTTGCTTATTCCCAATATCAGTCTGCCCAAGACCACCTGTTGTTAGGCCTCCCAAACGATTAGATGGTTCTATAATAATGACAGATTTATTAAATCTTGCGGCCTGGATGCCCGCACTCATGCCCGCAGAAGTTCCTCCATAAATTACAATGTCGGCAGAATTTAGATCTTCGTTGCTCGTACAGCTGTATAACAGAGAGGCTATAATTGTTAGAGGAATTATCGCGATTGCGTTTAGTTTTATTTTCATTTGGATTCAAGGATTTTTGACAGCGACAAGGTAATAAATGTATTTTGGGATTGTGCAAATACCCACAGGAGTCTTGCTTCTACCATATATATAATTCCGAATGTTAAATATATTTCATTAAGCTGGCCTTGCGTTAGGAATTCTCCTTAGGGGATGACAAGCCTAAATGAGATGCTTGCGGTGTTTATTTTAATGAAGTTCATTGCATTTAAATAATATATCTTTCGTCATTTATTGTCCGCTAAATTTTCAAATATCATTTGATATGCTTCGATCAGTGTTGATAATATTAACTTATCAATTGGATAATTTGAGCCAAAAAGGCATCGATCGTCTCCGAACACATCGATGGCATGATTAATTATTGGCCCAAAAGATTTAGCCACCTCAGTTGGAGATGGGCTGGACTGATTTTTTATGCCATTGAAAAGTATAAATTGACTTTGCGAGGCCAGATAATTTGAAATAGACATTCAGTTTCTCAGCTAACCTTGACTTGCTATCTCGCCAAGCATTAAATATGTTATCCCTCTCTAATTTAGTTTTTCCAAGATATACAAATTCACCAGCAACTGAAATAGGAGTGGCCAGATGACTCAGCATAATGTCCACATTTGGATGCTCTCTGGCGAGTTTAGATAGTTCGTCAATCTGGTTGTTATAAATTGTTGAAGGGGTCTGGCTTATTTGAACCATTTAGTATTTTATCCTGAGGTTGTCATGTCAATGTTTTCCTTACCCCTTTATCAAGGCTGTTAGCTTCCAAATATGCTTTTAAAATTGATTTAACATTATTTCCACTTTCTAAATTGGCATTTATAACGATTGCCAAAATTGTTGGACTTGAACTGGCGTTTATAGATTTAAGCCATTTAGTTTCGACTGTTGACATCAGGATCTCTTTCTCTTTCAAACGGACTTCAATATGAACTATTTCCTTAACATTGTAAATGTCCTAGACAGATTCCCATTCTCTCTCTAGATTTTTCTTACTTAGTATTGGCCATTTTAAAGAACTATTTTCCACTGTTGAATCGGTTTTCTGGATTGCTATGTTTCCTAAACCTAGCATAGTTGCCTAATCTTCCAAATGAATAACTTCTTGAACCTTCTCGGTAATCTTCATTTCTCCCATGTTCTTTTAGAACTTCTTTCTAGAAACGTTTCCTTATGGCCTCTCTACCTTTAATTTTCGAAAGTGCTAGAATGATAAAAAGTGCTTCTAACGAAAATGTATTTGTATAGGCTTGAGAACCGACATTATTCAAGGCATTTAAAAATTCATCTGTGACCAATTGTATTTTAGTAAGTCCAGGGCCACTGTTCAATATTATGGCCTGTGGGATTATATTATTAGTGGCGTTGTCGTTTTTCCCCAAATAAAAACTCATAATAAATAAATCTATCGCAGAAATGAATTGTATTGTTTGGTCGATACTGAAAACAGAATTCTCACAATTTATACGATATAATATTTAATGGAAAAGATGCCAGACATACTATTTTAAAAATAAAAAGTATTAATCCACTAAGTTTGGCAGGCTATGTGCAAATTCAATGTGATAGACATTTTCCAATGTTAACTCAAGATGCAAAAGCATGCTGCTAACAATCCCAAAAAAAATAGTGGATTTTTGATTTTCAAATTCAACCAAGACCACGGAAAAAATAAAATACAGAACCCTAGTCAAAACCAATCTCAACGTATCAGAAGTAAGTTTAGGTACTTGGCAGGTGGGCGGTAAGTGGGGCGAACCTTTTGATTTTAATTCTGCAGAGAGAATTCTCAATGAAGCTGTGGACGGAGGGGGGAATTTCATAGATACGCCAGATGTCTATGGCAATGAAGTAGGCCAAAGTGAAAAGGCGGTAGGTGATTTTGTCAAGACAAGGTCAGAGAAAATCTATGTAGCAACAAAATCCTCATAATAATGATACTTACCAACCTACGGTTTTAAGGAAATTTGTGGAGGATAGTCTCCAAAGAATGAATTTGGAAACTTTAGATTTAATTCAATTGCATTGTCCTCCTGGGGATGATTATTATAGATTAGAAATCTTTGAGCTATCTGAAAGGTTAAAAGACGAAGGGAAGATTCAACATCTTGGCATAAGTGTAGAACGCATAGAAGAAGCTCTGAAAGGCATGGAGTTTGATAATATGACGACCTTTCAGATAATATTTAACATGTTTAGACAACAACCTGCCGAACTCTTTTTTGAACAAGTCAAAAAGAAGAATATTGGTGTGATAGTTAGGGCTCCTTTGGCTAGTGGTCTATTGACGGGGAAATTTTCTGCACAATCCAGCTTTGGGAAGAATGACCATCGAAACTTCAATAGAGATGGAGAACATTCTGATAAAGGAGAGACTTTTTCTGGCATTGACTATGTCTAGGGCTTAAAGCTGTGGAGGCTCTAAAAGCTGTTTTTCCAAATCATCAGAACTTGGCACAAGTAGCTTTGAAATGGATTCTTGGTTTTGAAGAAGTAAGCTGTATTATTCCAGGGGCAAGTAGGTCAGAACAGGTCATTTCTAATTTAGGGTCTTCTGAATTGTTAGATTTGACATCTGAACAAAAGGCTGCTGTTAATCGAATCTATGAGCAGTACATTAAAGAAGAGTGTTCACCAGATTTGGTGAAATATTCTAAATTCCCATACTTAAGAAATTGATCCGACTTTTTTAATCCCAGTTCTTTAATCATTTCTATCTTTGCCAATGATGGAACAGTACGTAGTATCAGCCCGAAAATATAGACCAATTAAGTTTGACTCCGTTGTGGGGCAGGGGCACATTACCACCACGCTTAAAAATGCGATAAAGACCGAGCATCTAGCTCAGGCTTTTCTTTTTTGTGGCCCTAGAGGTGTAGGCAAAACCACTTGTGCCAGAATTTTGGCAAAAACCATCAATTGCCAAAATGTAGGAGTAGATACCGAGCCTTGTAACGAATGTACGAGTTGTAAAAACTTTAGTCAAAACGCATCTTTCAATATCCATGAATTAGATGCTGCAAGTAATAATTCTGTGGAAGATATCAGAAATCTGATAGATCAAGTACGTTTTCCTCCACAGGATGGGAAATTCAAGGTCTATATCATAGATGAGGTTCACATGCTATCTTCGTCCGCCTTCAATGCCTTTTTGAAGACATTGGAAGAGCCACCCTCTTATGCCATCTTTATTTTAGCCACCACAGAGAAGCATAAAATATTACCGACAATTTTAAGTCGTTGTCAGATTTTTGATTTCAATAGAATTCAAATAAAAGACATGGCCGAACATCTAGCCCATATCGCGAAACAGGAAGGAATAGATACAGAGCCCGAAGCATTAGAACTGATAGCACTAAAGGCAGATGGAGGGCTCAGAGATGCTCTTTCCATGTTTGACTTAAACGTGACTTTCTCTACAGATAAACTGCTGACATATGCGGAGGTTTTAGAGAATCTTCATGTGCTAGATTATGACTACTATTTCAAGATAACCAACGCCCTTTTTGAGGGGGATTTGTCTGAGAGCCTATTGGTTTTCAATGAAATCTTGGAGAAGGGATTTGATGGGCACCAGTTTGTGACAGGACTTAACGGTCACTTTAGGAACCTTTTGGTTGGTAAAGATGATCGTACTATTGATTTGATGGAAGTTTCTTCGTCTGTGAAGGACAAATACTTAGAGCAAACGAAAAAGATAAATCAAGGTTTCTTGATGTCTGCTTTAAGTGTTGGTAGCCAGATGGACTTGTCTTATAAGTTGGCCAAGAACCAAAGACTTCATGTAGAAATAGGGCTCATGAAAATGGCAAGCATCTCTCAGGTGCTTAATTTAGCTTCGCTTTCAAACGACGAGGTCGAAAAAAAAAACTCAAGTAGTCTAAGCTCTGAAAAGAGTGTTGTATCTCCAAAGGTGGAATCGGTCGCTCTGAAGCCTAAAGTTGACCTACAAAACACTTCACCTGCAATTCCCAAGTTTAAAGGTTTGAAACTACGCTCAACGGCAGATTTGGAGGTAGAAACGCTTGGGAAAGTAGAAGCTACCTCAGAAGAGAAGCCAGAGGTTAAAATTGTTTTAGAAAATAAACCATACTCAAAGGAAGAGCTGAAAATGGCTTTATTGGCGTGTGGTAAAAAGTTATCGAAACAAAGCCAATTAATGATTCTGAAGAGCAATTTTGAACTTAAAGACGGACAGCTGACTCTCATGCTGGTAAATCAGACTTTGATGGGTCTTTTTGATGAATTGAAACAAGAAATTCTAGATTTCATACGAAATCATCTTAATAATGCTTCTATTCAGATAGGAGCTAAATTGGTAGCAGCAAAAAATGAAGGTAAGCCTCGTACGGAGCAAGAGAAGTTCAAGGCTATGCTAGAAAAAAACCCTTCACTTAAAGACTTTAAGGAGGAACTAGGTCTTGACTTAATATATTAGTTACAGCCTCCTATTTCCGTTTCGAAGACAGTTCCTGCTTCTACTTCAAAGCCAACATTCATTTTTATGTAGGTCGATTTTAATTTCACCTTGGCTGATATGCCTTTGAAAGTAGAAATAGTTGTGATAGAATTATTTGCAGAACGGTTAATGCTTTTTGAGAACACAGAGCTGCCAAGAATCAGAGCATCAGGGCAAGGATAGCTAAGCTTTAAGAGCCAAAAGTCTGCTCCGCCTTTATTTCCAGTTAAATTAATATCATTTGAATAGCTATGTCCGGCTATCAACAATCCTCCATCAATTGTTTCAATTATATTGCTAGGAGAATCATTTTTTGTTCCTCCTAGAATTGTTTCCCATTGGAAGCCTCCGAAAGATGGAGAAAGTTCCTGTACCAAAACATTGGAAGTATCAGGGACTGTTCCGCCTAATGTCAAAGAGTCAGAATACGTTTCGCCCACAATTATAGATGTGGACCTATTTTCACTGAAATATATATCAGCAGGATAATCATTTTCACTCCCACCAATAGAATAATTGGTACTTGGAAAGTCAGTTTCATCGCCATAGATAACCCATATATCAGTGCCACCGTTGTTTTCATTTACATCAACACCTATTGAGTCATTTGAGCCAAGTATTGTAAAAGGAAATGAGTTGAAATTGTCTAGTACGATTTTGTGACCTCCATCATTTCCTGGACCTCCCCAAAGTCTAGTCCATTGGGTTGTACCTACACTGTTAACCTTTAAAAAAAGCAGATCGTATTTACCGTGATTGGGTTGACCATTAAGATTATCAGAGTTACTCTCTCCTAAAAGGTAATAGTTACTATCATATTCTAAAATGTCTGCCGCATACTCTGTTCCAGTACTCCCGTAGGTCTGTTGCCATGTAATGGTCCCTAAACTATTGGTTTTCACTACCCAACTGTCTAAACCATTAGAGTCAACATTTTTGGTAGAATGGAATATATATCCGCCATCTACTGTTTGGCGAAGTCCGCCTTTAGTATCTGGATTTCCTCCATAATTGATTTTAAAACCAACATTTCCCGCATTGTCGATCTTTATAAGCCAAACACCTGGTGCATTAAAGTCAATATCAATGGATTTTACGTAGCAGAGCAGAATAACGCCTCCATCTGTAGTGGTGGTCATAGCTATGGGCATATCATTTAAGGAACCACCAAAGTTCTTTGCCCAAACAGTAGTACCCGCCGCTGTGAGTTTGGAGATAAAAATATCTGCTTCACCATTGTTGCCTGGAATATCTGGATTACCCAAACTGGTAGAATAACTAGTACCAGAAATGAAAAGATCTCCTTGAGCGTTCTGATCTACTTGTAGACCAAAATCATCTGCTGAGCCGCCTATGTTTCTCTGCCAATCTAGGGTAGGAGCTTGACCTAGTACTTTAAGTAAAGGGAACAGCAACAATAGGCTGTATGGGATTATTTTTTTCAATTATTAGGAAATCAACTATTATACAAAACTGTATAATAGTTTTTATAGTATCTAAACCTAACTAAAATATATCATTTGGTGTGACCGTAATGGACTTTTGTCTTCGTAGCCAATTTTATTCTGTCAGAAAAATTTCGATCTAATTTTCTAGTCTTTTCATTCCCTATTAATATTAACTTTTGAGATTAAGCATCAATTTCTAACTTTAAATGTTATTCTCTTATCTTTAGAAATATCAATAAGGTCATTGGTCAAACGCACCTTTGGTTGCTTATTTGTCTTTCCTGTTATGATGGCTTTGACAAGCTGACCATTTTCCCATGTTACGTCTACGGTATAAGCTCCTCTGGCCTGGATACCTAAAATTTCACCTGAGTTAAACTCAGTAGGAAGAGCTGGTAAAAGTTGTATTTCATCTAAATGACTTTGAACTATCATCTCCGCTATGCATCCCGGTAGGGCTCCAGAGCCATCTAACTGGAAATTACAAAACATTCCGTCGGGCTCTTGATATAATTCAGGACCACCGTTACCATTATATGGGGCATGTTGATAGGTTAGACCATTTTCAAATCCTTCTTCAGTCAGCATTTCAGACATGATCTTATTAGCTCTTTCTCCATCCATCAGCCTTGTCCAGGCCCACATTCTATGAGCTCTGGCCCAGTTACCTCCTGATGCATCTTCTTGTTCCATAAATCTGCCATCGCCTCTCATATCTAACGATTTTTTGGCCGCTAGAGCTAGAACTGGAGTGATGGTAGGATGGATTTGTCTTCCTGGTGCGGCGGCATATAAGTGTGCAATATGTCTATGGTGACAGTCGGGACTATCAATGTCCTCGTACCATTCTTGTAACTGACCATACTGCCCAATTTTTAGCGGCATTAATTTCTCTCGAGCGGCTAGCAATGAATCTGAAAAGGCTTTTTCGCCAATGATCAAAGCAGCCTCAGAAGTATTGGTGAATAAATCCCACAACATTTCCATATCTTGAAATACGCCGGGAATATTATATTGGTATTTGTTACTTTTCAAATCATGAAAAGCAGGATTTAAGCCTTTATCGGTCATTAAAGCCCCATGTTCGGCTGACACGGAGGGACTTGTAATATAATATCCTTTGTAAGGGGTCAAATTTTCTAACCAAAAAATAGAGGCATTTTTTAAAATTGGATAGGCCTGATTTTCTAAATATACCTTATCCCGTGTAAAAGCGTACTGGTCCCACACATGTTGGGAATGCCAAGCAGAACCCATTGGATACATACCCCATTTGATTCCACCTATTGGTGCCGCGTGCCCCCAAATATTTCCGGTGGTATGACTTATCCAGCCCTTCGAATCATACACTTCTTTTGCTATTTCAGTGCCTGAAATAGATAAGTCATCAATCCAATCTATGTAAGGCTGCTGACATTCTGGTAGGTTTAATGGGCCACAGGACCAATAAATTTCCTGAATATTTATATTACTTTGGTAGTTTCCGGCCCAAGGAGAAAAATTATAAGTGTTCCAGACGCCTTGCAAATTCGCAGGTAATGATCCCTTTCGGGAAGCACTAATGACCATATACCTTCCCAAATTAAACGCCAGTTCTTTATATCCTGTGTCTTTGGAACCTGATTTCAATCTTTCAAACCTTTCGTTGGTTGGTAGTTTTGACAATAGTGGGTCAGTCTCTAATTTAAGGCTTACCCTGTCGTACAAATTCTTGTAATCTTGGACATGTGCTTTTCTGAGTTCTTTAAAGCCTTTAACTAGTGCCTTATCTATTACGTCTCGATTTTTAATTTGAGGGTCTTCTCCAGTATAATCTGGATATGCCATTTTGTAGTTGGTAGACATCGTGATATACAACACGACATCATCTGCACCCCTAAGCGTTAGTTGATTGCCAGATTGACCCAGTTCTCCACCATTTTGTTTTAGCTTTACTAAAACTCTAAAAGGACGATCATTCCCATTGATTTTACCAGAAATTTCAAACTCATCATTGTTTATCGAAACAGAAGATGTCTTCTGAATGACTTTAGAACCTAAGTTGAGGTCAATACTATTTTTCTTGTTTGAGCTGTATTTGAGAATCAATACTTTATCAGGATAAGAGCAGAAATATTCTCTGGAGTAGGTGGTTCCTGCCTCTTTGTAATTAATGTGACCGACAGATGTGGACAAATCTAGCTCTCTATGGTAGGATGAATAAGAATCCTTAGAATTTGGGAACTCAATTTTCAAATCTCCAATGCTTGTGAAAAAACCGAAAATATCTGATTTCCCAAGGAAATTATTTATCACCAAACTATCTGCTAGAGGAATATTTCCATTAACTACGGCCTCACGAATTAAAGGTAAGTTTTCCTTGGCCTTTGGATTTACTCCTGCCCTGTACCAGTCGCCATTGGCAGGCTCTCCTGTCCACATACTCGCGTCGGTAATGCTAATAATTTCTTCCTTTACACCACCAAGAAAACTAGCTCCGAAGTAACCATTACCTAAGTGAAGGCCTTGACTATTCCAATATTTACCAGGAAACTGGAACCATACTTTTTCGTTGCTACCTTGTCCTTTTAAGGTTAAGGAATAACAGATTACCATGAGGAAACATAAACGAAATTTCATTTTTAGTTATTATTAGTTGAAATGGTAGAGTTGTGAAATATTAATAGATGTTTATCAATCTTCCTTACAGGGCCCAAAAGCCATCCAGTCCACTTCCAAATTATGTTTAGGCCTTTCTAGAGATTTGAGATTAGTCTCTATAGCCCAGTTATTGGCATGCCGGAGATTCATTCTGTATTTGTTTGCATGAAGTGGAATACTTTTAGAAGAACCTTTATAATCCAACAAGACTATTTTATTACCAGTTTTGGGATGCCAAAGCCACCATATAATTCTATCTGAATGACCGTCAAATCCATACATATTAATCCTTGCAGGGGAATCACAATCTTCTAGTTTCGAGAGCTTCTTGGATTTATTTTGCTTGCCCTCAAAGGTAGAATTAAGGCCATCATTATTTGATCTATAGGCCGTCCTAAGAATCTCTTGCGTCTTAAGGTTAATCGTTCTGCCGATTCTTTCTGATTTTCGCCTGTGGCCGGTCCAAGTAACGACGTCTATAATGTTGGGGTTCGCAAGTAACCATTCAAAATTATTTTGACTCAAGCCCAAAGGTTTATCCATTTTACAGGGGAAGTATGCCACTACCGCTCTTTTATTGGTTTGTAAATCTCGGGCATTTGGTATTTTTAGCCTAGTCGAATAGGAGCCAAAATGTGTAAAAATCTTTGGTCCTCGACCAGCATCAGCTGCATCATTTATGTCTGGTTTAAAGGAAATGGTGGTTGCCTTTTCAATAGAACGTTGAGATCCAGAGTTGTTTTTAAAAATTATTTTATAATAGTGAGATCTTTTGTGTGATAATTCAGGATGAGAATTGGTCATTATTTGCCTTTTTGTTTGAATCACAGTTTTTGGATACCTAGTGAACCTACAAGCTAAAGTTAAAAAAAAGCCTTTTGTCATTCATTAAAATGGCTT
>JBNMFK010000068.1:0-14494 GCA_051269965.1 Algoriphagus sp.
TATAGCCAAGTTCGTCGGTTTCGCCATAAACAATACCGGGTTTAATTCCTCCACCTGCCATCCAAATACTGAAACAACGTGGATGATGGTCTCTACCATAATTATCAGCTTTCAGTGTGCCTTGGCTGTAGTTTGATCGACCAAATTCTCCACCCCAAATGACTAAGGTCTCATCTAAAAGGCCCCGCTGCTTTAAATCCGTAACCAGTGCTGCCGAGGCCTGATCTACATCCATGGCCTGTTTGGTGATTTCATAAGGAAGATTTCCATGTTGGTCCCATCCTTGATGGTAGAGTTGCACGAATCGTACACCATTTTCAGATAGTTTCCTTGCCAAAAGGCAATTTGCGGAGAATGTGCCAGGCACCAGGCATTCGGGCCCGTAAAGTTTCACAATATTGTCAGGCTCTTTGGAAACATCCATGATCTCAGGCACGGCCGTCTGCATTCTGTAAGCCATTTCATACTGCTTTATTTTTGCACTGATTTCTGGGTCCCCAATTTTTTCATAAGAAAGTTGATTGAGCTCAGCTAAATTGTCTAACAATTCTCTTCTTTCCTCTCGGTTCATCCCTTTCGGGTCTTTGAGATACAGAACGGGGTCTTCTCCACTGCTAAATTGGACTCCCTGATGCGTGGATTCTAAGAAGCCATTGGTCCATAACTTAGAATAGACACCTTGGCCATTTCCAACACCTCTAGAAAGCAAAACGGTAAATGCAGGCAAATTCTGGTTTTCGCTTCCAAGACCGTAGCTTAACCACGCTCCCATGCTAGGTCTATTTCCTTGCTGAGCACCCGTTTGTAGAAATGTAAGTGCTGGATCATGATTAATAGCTTCTGTATGCATTGACCTAATGATACAAAGGTCGTCAACGATTTTGGAGGTATAAGGGAACAAATCACTAATCCATGCCCTTGATTCGCCATATTGTTTAAATCCAGTAAAAGACCCAACCAATGGGAAAGAGGATTGCCCAGCGGTCATACCCGTGAGTCTTTGCTCTCCTCTTACAGAATCGGGCAATTCCTGACCGAACATATCTGTAAGTTTAGGCTTGTAATCAAATGACTCTAGCTGTGAAGGAGCACCATTTTGAAACAAATAGATAACCCTTTTCGCCTTCGGGGCAAAACTTGGTATACCGGGTGTAAATGCCTGCTCGTCTTCTCCTTTTCCTTTAAAAAGATTGGGCGTTAGTAAAGAACCAAGGGCAAGCGTACCTAATCCTAGGCTTGCTTTAGAGAGAAACCTTCTCCTATTGTGAGTAAGACCGTTTTCAAAAAGCTCTTTTTCCATATTAAGTTTTGCTGAAAGTCTCTTCCATATTATAAATGATAGAAATGGTCTGCATGAGTGCTGCCACTTCTACACTGTTCAAAGATTTGTCTTGTGGATACTCCCCAATTTGAAGTAAATCATGAGCACTTTTCTCTGTTAAGGTCTTCCTTTTTTGAGCAACGAAATTTGTCAATATATCAATTTCTTTTTGACTTGGTTTACGACACACGATCGCTCTAAAGGCCTTATAAACCTTTTCATTTGTATTTGATTTCTCTTTCAAAAGCTTGGCTGCAAATACCCTAGAAGCTTCAAGAATTGTAGGGTCATTTAAAAGAACCAGAGCCTGTAAAGGCGTATTTGTCATTAATCTGCCTACTTGGCATTGGTCTCTATTACTTGCATCAAAAATTGTCATTGCAGGTGGGGGAACTGTTCTTTTGATAAAACAATACAAACCTCTACGATATAAATCTTCTCCATGATCCTGTTTATATAATGCCAATATCCCTCGTCCTGATGAGGCCCCCTCCCAAAGTCCATCTGGCTGGTACGGTTTAATACTAGGGCCACCAATATCCCTTGTTATCAAGCCACTTGTGGCAAGCACTAGATCACGCATAAACTCAGCCTTTAGTCGAAATCTTGGAGCTCTTGATAACCAAGTGTTTTCTGGGTCCTTACGCAGTAATTCTTCTGTTAATTCTGCTGATTGACGATAAGTAGCAGAACTTACAATTTGACTAATCAGCCTCTTTATATCCCAATTATGTTCCACAAAATCTACCGCCATCCAATCAAGTAATTCTGGATGACTAGGTAAACTACCTTGCATTCCAAAATCTCCTACGGAACTTACCAATCCTTGGCCAAAAAATTCTTGCCATAGTTGATTTACAAAAACTCTTGCTGTTAGTGGATTTTTTGAGTCAAAAAGCCATTTGGATAAACCCAATCTATTTTTTGGAAGGTCTTTGGTAAAAGGTAAAATAAAGTCTGGTGCATTAGGAGCCACTTCCTCTCCGTGTTGATCATATGCACCACGTTGTAAAATATACGTAGGACGTGTACTGTCAGCTAACTCGCCCATGATTGAGACAATGAGTTTATTAGTATCTTTCTTATTAATGAAAGTCATGATACTATCCGTTGCAGCATTGCTTATCTGCATAAAAGGAACTTTTGCATAGGTTTCGGGTCCACCAACAACTGATTCTCGACCTCGCTCTTTGATGTTATTGAAAAAGGCAAAAAGCTGATAATAGTCTTTTTGAGAGATTGGGTCATATTTGTGGTCGTGACATGTTGCACATTCCATTGTCATTCCCATAAAAGCTTTGCCAAAAGTATTGGTACGATCGGCAACATATGATACCCTGTACTCTTCATCAATTATTCCCCCCTCTTCCGTGATTTTATGATTGCGATTAAAAGCGGTTGCCAATATTTGCTCTTGACCGGCATTTGGGAGAAGGTCCCCAGCTATTTGCCATGTTACAAATTCATTATACGGCATGTTTTGGTTAAATTTATGAATTACCCAATCACGCCAAGGCCATTGGCTACGATAGCTATCGTCCTGAAATCCATGAGAATCTGCAAATCGTGCGATATCCATCCAATAAACCGCCATTTTTTCTCCGTAGGCAGAGCTATTTATAAGGTGTTGAATAACCTTTTCGTAGGCTTGATCACTTTCATCCGTTAAAAAGCTATCCATCAATTCAATACTAGGAGGTAATCCTGTAAGGTCAAAACTTACTCTTTTCAAAAGATTTTCTTTATTGGCTTCTTTTTGATGTTCAAGACCATTTTTTCTCTGTTTATCCAATACAAAATAGTCTATCTCATTCTTAACCCAGTTCACATCATTCGCAGGAGGTAGTTTGGATTTCTGTGGTACTACGAATGCCCAGTGTGGCTTATACACGGCACCTTGTTTAATCCATTTCTCGATAATCTCTATTTCTGAATTGTTCAATTTGAGATTTGAGGAAGGCGGCGGCATTTTCTGCTCGGGGTCATTTGAGATAAGTCTTTTGTAAACCTCCGAGTCATGAGGCTTTTTGGGAATTATGGCATGTGCGTCTGGTGTTTCTTGCAGTGCCTTGTATGCTTCATCGGCAATGTCTAGTCTTAATCCTGCTTTTCGTTTGTTAGCATCTGGGCCATGACAAGAGAAACAATTGTCCGATAAAATAGGACGAATATGGAAGTTATAATCAACGATATCGGGTATTTCTTTCTCTGAAGAGTCTCCAGTTGAACAAGAAAATTGAATTGTTACTAAAATACCTGCGGCTAAAAATAACAGTAAGGCTTTTTTGAACGTCATTATGGTAGGTTGAGTATTAATCAAAAATAAGAAAATCCTAGAGAAATTAGTTGGAAATCTTATATTTGAAAAATAGCAACTGTTATAGTATTTCTTTCAGTCAAATAAATGTTAGAATGGCATGAATAGATACAGAACCTTACCAAGATTACTTCATTATGGTATCCTATGTAGTCGCTCAATCTATGACAAAACGGCTTTTATTCTCGTTCCTACGCTGCTTTAGACTTCAAGGATATTGGATTGGTTAAACACCTTTTTCGAAGGCGATCTGTTATCGAACGAGGTAATTCCAATCGCTAAGCATAAGACAGTGGTAGCACTGAATATCGTATTCCTAATCAAGCTCTTTCAAGCAATTTTGAAATAATTCTTTATTATAATGTTAGATTTTCTGTCCAATAAATGACTAATCTTACTATTCTATTTTTATGCTGTCAATAGGATTTGCACGAGCGGCCAGTATGGTTTTGTAAACAACGGTAAGTAGGTTGACGCCAACAGTAAGGATGGCAGCTAGCACAAGTAGTACTGTGGTATTTTGGATACGCTGAGCGTAGCCATCAAGCCAAGAATTCATGCCATAAATGGCCAAAGGGGCTGCTATTAGGATAGAAACCACCACGAGTATTACAAACTCCTTAGAGAGCAGCTGGGTTAGTTGGCGTTCGGATGCTCCTAGTACTTTTCTTACTCCTATTTCTTTGGTTCTACGTTCCAGACTAAAAGAAACCAAGCCCCAAATACCCAATAAACTTATGATAATGGCCAATGTGGTAAACGTGTAAGATACTTTTTGAAGACGCTGTTCGTCTGCATATACGGCAGCTATTTCTTTATCTAAAAAAGTAAACTCAAAGGGCACACCCGGATTTATGTCGCTCCATTTCTGCTCTATGTTAGCTAAAAATTCTGCTGTATTGGGAGTCGAATAATTTACGATGGCATTGGATAGACCCGAATCATAAAAAGTAGCTACTGGGAGCACTTCATCTTTTAAAGACAAGAAATTATAATCTTTAATGACCCCTACCACCGTGAATGGTCTTCGGGCGGTGCCGTCGGATCTTGGCTGGCGGTTAAATATTGTCCCTACGGCTTCCGTTTCTTCTATGCCCAACTTTCTTAAGAAGGCTTGATTTACAACCATTTGACTGGTGTCTGTTGGAGAAATGGAGCGACCTTGGACTAGTTCAATTCCCATGGTCTCAAAGAAGTCTTCGCTGGCCAAATTGTACTGAACTACAAAACCATCATCTATGGTTTTTCCTCGCTCATACACTAATTGGTCATACCAAATATTTTGCGACGGGTAAAATTCACTGGCCCCGACGTTATTCACTTGAGACATCTCTTCTAATTCACTTTTTAAGCTGACGTAGTTCCCCGAACTAATGGAAGTTTTTAAAGGAATAATGAGCTTTTGATTTTGAGAGAATCCCATATCAGAAGTACTCATATGATTGATTTGCTTAGAGATAACAGCAACGGCATAAATCAATAAGAAAACCATAGAGAATTGGAAAACTACCAATCCGTTCCGGAGAGAGAAAGCCTTATTCTTTCCCATGAAGCCCTTCTTTAGGACCTTTAAAGGCTCAATGACAGAAAGGTAAAAAGCTGGATAAATGCCAGACAAAAGACCTGTTATTAGACCTAATAAAGCTATTGTGCCAAACATGTTAGAAGAGAATATGTCCATCATTTTCATGTCGCTACCGAACAGTTCATTCACATAGGGCAATAATAATAGAAGGGCAGGAATAGCCATCAATACAGCAAGTAAAGAAACCAATAAGGACTCTACAATAAACTGATACATGAGCGACTTGCTAGCGGCCCCATTTACTTTTCTTACGCCTATTTCTTTGGCTCTTCTGGTAGCCTGGGCAGTAGTAAGGTTGATATAGTTTACGCATGCCATGAGCTGAATAAAAAAACCGATGGCCAGAAGCATATAAATATATTTGATAGAGGAGTTGGGACTCAGAGGAAACTCATATTCTGAGGTTTTGAGGTGAACGTCCGTAATTGGAATTAGGCTGATCACTTTTTTCTTATTGGCCGCTGCTAGCTGTTCTGCACCATACGTTTCTAGCATATTTGGAAATTTGGCGGCTAACTGGCTTGGGCTACTTTGTTGATGAATTTTTATGTATGTATGCACAAAATTGTTTCCAGACCACTCATCACTTGTTAGTACATAACTTCCCATGCCTGTGGCTCCCATGCTCATCATGAAAGTGGGCTGAATGCGTGTTTTTCCTAAGTTTTCGTCAAAAACGGCTGTAACGGTTAGCGAATTTTCATCATTCCCGCTTATAATTTTTAGATGCTGACCTACCGCAGAATGCGTGCTTCCAAAGAGCTTAAGAGCCGTTTTTGAAGATAAGATGATACTACTAGGGTTTGCCAAGGCGGTTTCAGAATCACCATGAAGTAGAGGCATGTTAAAAACATCAAATAGAGTCGAGTCGACTAAGTATCCTCCAGATTGGAAAAAGGATTTGTCTGAACCTTCCACGCTCATTAGGAACTCTTCCCCAAGAGAAACAATTCTCGCTTGAGCCATGACCTCTTCGTAATCTTTAGCGATAGTAGGTCCAATAGGAGGGCCAGAGCTAATCATATTTGCCCTTTGATCTCCGCCATTGATATTCAAGGTGGCTACTTTATAAATGTTTTGGTAGTCTTTGAAATGTTCTTCATATCCAAACTGGTTTTGGACATAAAGCAGAATTGCCAAACTACAGATAGTGCCCGCAGTTAGTCCCACGAGATTAATAAGGCCAAACGACTTTAAGTTGAGGAGGTTTCTCCAGGCTATTTTGAAATAATTCTTTATCATAATTTGTTTAATCTTCTATTGACTTGATTTTAGCACGTGGTGAGTTTGTGGAATCATCAGGACTAGTCTGTTTTTAAACTTTTAACGGGATCCATGGAGGCTGCTTTTATAGCTTGATAGCTGACCGTAAATAGAGTTATAGCAATAGCTCCAATTCCGGCTGCAGCAAAAACCCACCAAGCAAATTCTGTTCTGTAGGTGTATCTACTCATGAGGAGAGACATGAGGTACCAAGAGAGTGGGATTGCGATGGCCAAAGAGACGAAGACCAGTAGCACAAAGTCCTTTGACAGCATGGCCCAAAGCGAACTTACAGAGGCTCCTAGTACTTTTCGGATACCAATTTCCTTGGTTCTTTGTTCTGCCATAAAAGAAGCAAGACCAAACAGCCCTAAACAGCTTATCAGTATGGCTAAAAATGTAAATACGCTCGCCATGTTGCCTATTTGCTCTTCAATGGCAAACTTTTGACCATACTCAGAATCTACAAAAGCATACTCAAATGGTACGGCTGGAAAGTGCTTTTTAAATACTCCTTCTATGGTACTTATGTTTTCACTGCCACTTTGATCTGGATTTAATCTTATGTTATAAAAGCTGGCTTCGTCACTTTTATTAAAAACATACCAAGCCTGTTTAACAGGTTCAAAAGGTGACTGCACAATCATGTCTGAAACCACTCCAATAATTGTCATACTTGGCCCACCATAGTCGCTTCTAATGATGGCTCCCACAGGGTTTTCGAGCCCCATATATTTGACGGCAGCTTCATTAATTAATACACCATTTGAGTCGGTTACCATTTCTCTTGAGAAGTCTCTGCCAGCCACTATGGTAAGATTTAAAGATTTGGCGAAGTCATGTGAAACTTCGGTATAGGCCAAACTCTCTTGGAAATCGTCTGGCTTTCCTTCCCAAGAGTAACCAGACCTATTGGACCAAACGCTGGTGGTAGGAGCACTTGAGGATGACATCTCTATTATCGCTCCAGAGCGAATTAACTCTGAACGCATAAAGTCATATTTCCCTGAGAAGTCATTACTCATGACTGGAACTTGAACCAAACCCTCTTTGTCATAACCAATCGGTCTATTTTTGCCATATTCTATTTGTCTCATGATAAGAACAGTGCTTATAATAAGCGTGACTGAGACGGTGAATTGTAGAATTACAAGAGCCTTGCGAGGAAGTGAGGCAAACTTGCCTGCTTTAAATGGCCCCTTTAATACTCTTACAGGCTCAAAGGACGAGAGAAAAAGAGCAGGATAGCTGCCAGAAAAAAAAGACGTAAGAAGTATGAAAATTAGCGAAGCTATCCAAAAAGTGGACTCTGCCCATGGGAAAGTTAAATAGGCATTGGCTAAATCATTAAAGGGTTTTAAACTTAGATATACGAAGACTAGTGCCAAAACAAAGGAAAAGAGAACGGTTATGAATGACTCGATAAGAAACTGTGTGATGAGCTGACTCCTTTGAGAACCTATTGATTTTCTAACGCCGACTTCTTTGGCTCGTTTTTCTGATTTGGCGGTACTCAAATTCATGAAATTTATACAAGCTAAAAACAAGACGAAAATTCCGATAATACTAAAAAGCCAAACAAGCTGGATACGCCCGCCACTTTGAACACCATTCTTGAAAAGGGACTTCAAATACCAGTCTTTCATAGGATGCAAGAAGAGCTCTGGATTGAAGCTTTTACTTTCCATGGCATTTTTCTTGACATCTTTTATTACTACGTTTAACTTATCCAAAGAAGTATTTGACGCTAATTCAGCATAAAGCTTATTGGAGTTGTCACCCCATTGGTCTACCGTCCAAGCGACAGAAGGCTGAGTAATATATTTTTTCCAAGGGACGATGAAGTCCATACTGGCAAAATCATTATTTTCTGGGATATCCTGATAAACGGCGGTTACCACAAGGTCAGATTCGTTGTTGAATTTAACGATTTTGTCAATAGCACTTTCGTCTTTAAATAAAGCCTTGGCAGCAGATGCCGAAAGCATGATAGAGTTAATATCATTAAGTCCATTTTTTGTGCCCGAGAGAATCTCTAAATGAAGTAAATCTGGAGCACTTTTTTGCATGAAATTTCCCTCCTTAGAAATGTTTGTGTCCTTGTAAGACAAGTATTTAGTTTTTGGATTGGAACTCATGACCAAGTAACTGAAATGGCCCATATAATCGTTTCTCATAGCCTTTTCAAGAGGGATAGGCACTGACGTACTGGATCTGATTTCATTATTAAAAGTCTGATTTTGATAAAACTTGACCACCCTAGACTTATTTGAGAAATAGTCATTAAAGTTAAACATTGAGCTAACCCAAAGAGCAATAATCATAGAGACGGCCAATCCTATGGACAAACCAAGAATATTGATTACTGAAAAGGTAGGGCTTCCTACCAAATTTCTCCAAGCGATTTTAAAGTAATTCTTTATCATAATTTTAAAGGAATAGGTCTCAGTGAGATTAACTCTTAGGTTAATAACCTAAACTGTGCCATTTTGTTTAAAATATTTATAATCAATAATTTAAAAGAATTATGACTTTGACTAGTTGTCCAATTTCGGACACTTCGTTCGCTTATGGAGAGTTTTTTTTGGTTTCACTTATTTTTTTAACTCTCCACTGGATTAACTAATGCAGCCTTGATAGACCGAAAGCTCAACGTAAGTAAAGTTATTGTTAAGGTACCAAGAGCCACAATTGGCAAGACCCACCACATAAATGGAATTCTGTAAGCAAACTGCGTTGGTTTTTAATGAGAGAATTCTATTTAAGCATTTTAATATTATTCACTTTTTAATGATTTTACAGGATTGGCTAGGGCGGCTTTTATACTCTGAAAACTTATCGTAAAAAGAGCAATTCCGAGGACCAGAACTCCAGATGCGGCAAACACCCAATATGGCATATCTATACCATATGCATAGTTCGCTAACCACTCTTTCATGAGGTAATATGCTATCGGACTTCCGATCACGATACCTCCCAAAACCAATGTCAAAAAGTCTTTGGTTAGTAAGGCTGTAATACCAGAAACCGATGCTCCAAGAACTTTTCTAATCCCTATTTCTTTAATTCTTTGATTAGCCGTAAAGGTTACTAAGCCAAATAATCCAATACAGGAAATGAAAATCGCCATCATAGAGAAATACTGAGATAACTTGAAAAAGACAGTTTCACTTTTGTAAAGATTGTCGTACTCCAAGTCTGAAAAACTATACTTAAATGGGGTAGCTGGATTTAGCTCAGTATGTAGGTCTTCTAAAGCTTTTACTGTTTGAGTTATATTAGCAGAACTAATCTTTACCAAAACTTGTCCAATGGTGGCGTTTTCGCCATTTCGGAGAATCAATGGTTCAATGGCTGTTTTAATATCCCTAAAATGGAAATCTTTTATAACTCCAATAATTCTACCTTTTTGTCCCCATTGATTAATTGCTTTGCCGATGGGGCTCTCTATATTCATAGCTTTAATTGCACTTTCATTGACGATATAGTCGTGTGAGTCAGTTGCAGAATTTTGAGAAAATGCTTTTCCCAAAATCATTTCTGTACCCCAGGTTTCTACAAAATCGGCTCCAACAGCCATATGATTAAAATTAGTGAAGGTGCTTTCTTCTTTTCCTTGCCACGTAACTGCGGGCATTGCGTTGTTAATATTCAGAAGAGCATTTGAGACTAAAGTTAAAGACTCCACTCCTGAGATTTGTAGGGCTTTGTTCTTAAACGTGGAATAAGAATTCTGTAAATCACCCTCAAGTGAAAATGTAAAAACGTTATGCCTATCAAACCCTAAATTTTTGTTTTGGATGTAGCTGATTTGCTGCGAAACAACGAGCATGCCAGCAATGAATGTAATTGAAATAGCAAATTGAAAAACTACTAAACCCTTACGTACAAATTCCGTATTGAAATTTGGCTTTCTCTTTCGCCTGAAAATATCAATTGCGGTGAAAGAAGAAAGAATAAAGGAGGGATATGAACCCGAAAGAAGCCCGCTAAGAAGGGCTATGCCTAGAATGCCGAACCACGTTAGAAGTGACAGGTTTTGCAAGGCTAAATCCTTGTCAACAAGTTGATTGAAATAAGGAATTATTTGAGCTAAAAGCAGTAATGAAATTATGGTACTAATAAGGGCTATGAGAATAGACTCGCCTAAAAATTGAGAAACAAGGCTTCTTTTTCTCGCACCTAAAGCTTTTCTTACCCCAACTTATTTTGCCCTGTTTGTGGAGCTAGCAGAAGATAAGTTCATGAAGTTGATGCAGGCAATAATCAGAATAAATAAGGCAATGAGGCTGAAAATTTGTACGTTTTCAATCTTCCCTCCTGAAATTACTCCATTCTTAAAATTGGAATACAAGTAAGAATCACCAAAGGCCTGCAGGCCTATTTCAACTTGTGCACTATTATTACCTTTCGGCAAATAGTCTGTGAGAAAGGGCTTTAGTTTAGCCTCAAACTGTGCTATATCTGTTTTTTTTGAGACCAAAATATAGGTCTGAACTCCGGTGTTTTGCCAAGTACGTGCCCAGCTATACTGGTCTAAAAATTTATCCCAATGCAAAAAGAAATCATTTTTTTCTGAGGCGTTTCCGGCTTCTTCAAAAACAGCAGAAACCTGAAAGTCTTCGGAATCCTCAAAAATCAAAGATTTACCAATGGCATTATATGGACTGCCAAAATAGGCTACCGCCATGGCTTTTGAAATCACAATGTTAGCGGGGGAGCTTAGTGCGGAAGACGGAGATCCTTCTAAAAAATTAAAAGAGAACATGTCAAAATAATCCTCGCTAATGTAGTTTCCTTTTTGCTTAAAGAGTTTATCTTCAAAACCAAAAGTCTTAGTGATAGACCAAGCTTTTTGTGCGGTTTTCTCTAACTCAGGAAATTGAAGTTTTAATTCCTCAGCCAAAATCCCTTGCGTATTGTAAGATGCAGTGACCGTTTCTCCCTTTATTTGTTTTTCATATACAACATAAAGTTCGTCTCTGTTTTTGTGGTAATTATCTATGGAAAGTTCATCACTTACCCAGAGAAGTATTATTAGAAAGCATAAAAGGCCTGAGGCCAATCCAACGATGTTTAATATTGAAAATGTCTTATTTTTAATCAGGTTTCTCCAGGCTATTTTTATGTAATTTTTTATCATGATTTGTAGTCTTCATTTTTTTGGTTTGGAGCTTGCTTGTTGTGTTCTTATTGAATAATCTAAATCAATCTGATTTTAAAGATTTGACTGGATTTGCTAAGGCTGCTTTTACCCCCTGATAACTAACGGTGAGCATGGTGATTAAAACAATAGCTATGAACGAGCAGATGAAAACCGAGTAATCCAGTGCCGCCTTGTAGGCGTAGCTATCTAGCCATTTACTGATCCCGTACCAGCTTAAAGGAAAGGCTATTAATGTAGCCAGTAAGATTAATTTGACGAAATCGCCAGATAGCATTAAAACCACCCTCGTCACAGAAGCTCCAAGTACCTTTCGTACACCAATTTCTTTGGCCCTTTGTTTGGCATTAAACATGGCAAGCCCAAATAAGCCTAAACAAGAAATGAGAATCGTCAATCCTGCGAAATATCGAGAGAGTTTGGCTACCCTTTGTTCCGAAGCATAGAGTATCTGATATTTATCATCCATAAAAGAGTAATTGAAGGGATAGCCTGGGTTAAACTCTGCGTATAGATCCTCCAAGCTTGCAATAGCCGATGCCTCTTTGCCTTTGGCAATTCTATATACAAATTGAGAAGTACGTTCAGGAGCATATCGGAAAAGGATAGGTCGAATGGCCTCATGTATGGAGTTTGCAAAAAAGTCTTTAGTTACGCCCACAATTGTTTTTTCTTCGCCCCACATAGTCACTTTTTTACCAATAGGGTCTTGAATTCCCATGGTCTTAATGGCTGTTTCATTAAATATGAGACTTTCATTTTCAGCCCCAAATTCACTTGAGAAGCTTCGTCCTTCTGCCATTTTAATGTCCAGCGTCTCTATTAAGTTATAATCTACGGTCTTAATAGAAAAAACCACACTTGCCTCTGTATCTCGTCCTTTCCAGTCTAGCCCGGAGGTATTAGAATTATCTACAGATTGTGCAATAGCTCCTTGGATAGAGGAAGCACTTATGATTTCTGGCAGCTCTCTAACTCTATTTAAGAAGGCCTCGGATTTTTCCATCAGAGGGCCGTCCCTTTCAGTAAAGACTACGTTTTCCCGATCATAGCCAAGGTTCATGTTTTGAATAAACTGAACTTGATTATAAACGGCGAGTACTGCCACAATAAGAAAAAGCGAGATTGAAAACTGAAAGATGACGAGTCCTTTTCGTGCCAAACGTTCTCGGAAAGAGATTTTCACTTTACCTTTTAATATTCCTATGGTAGTAATACCCGAAAGGTAAAAAGCAGGATAGTAACCCGAAATAATACCTGTAATAAGAGCTCCGAGTAGGAGGCAGGCAACAGTTAAAAGGTCAAAGTCGAATGAAATTAACTTTCCTGTAATCTCATTGAAAGTTGGTAAAAGAGCGAGTACTAAAACAACCGCCACAATCAAAGCAAAGAATACGGTCAGAACTGATTCAGACAAAAATTGGAGAATCAAACCGCTTCTGGATGAACCAACTGCTTTCTTAATTCCAATCTCTTTTTCCCTTCTAGAAGCGGTAGCTGTACTCAAATTCATGAAGTTGATACAGGCGATGATAAGAATGAAAAGACCGATAACAGAGAATAGTTTTACGTAATTAATTCGCCCGCCAGACTGAACACCATTTTCGTAAGAATTATATAGATATGCATCTGAATATGGCCTCACGAATGATTGAAATCGGGTGTCATTGCTGTAAGCATGTACAAACGTTTTAATCTTGGCATTAAAAGCGTCTATATCGGTTCCTTTTTTTAGTTGTACAAAAGTGTTAGTTCCTTCATTGCTCCATTTTGTAAAATTGGGGACCATGTCAAAAAGGGTCCCTTTAGTTAGTACAAAATCAAATTGCATGGTGCCGTTGTTAGGAACATCTTTCATAACTCCAGTGACCTTAGCTAAAACGGCCATTCCGAAGAAACTACAATCAATGGTTTCCCCTAAAACATTGGTAGCGTTAAACATTTTCAGAGCTAAACTTTCCGTGATTACAACAGACTCTTTTTGCTCAAAAACTTGAGATGCATTTCCGTGAATAAGTGGATAAGTAAACATTTCGAAGAATGGTTTATCTGCGAAAATTGCTCCAGCCTTGATGATCTTATTCTCGGGCGTTTTTAGATTAAACTCATAACCTTCATCCACGAGTGAAAAGAAAGTAGTTGCTTTTTCTACTTCTGGGAGGTCTTTTAACATGGTCTCTGCTAGTAAGCCTTGAGTATCTGGATTTACAGAAATGTCGCCATTGGCTTGCATCAATTCCATGACTTGATAAAGCTGTTCATCATTTTCATGAAACTTATCAATATTCAGCTCATCATTTACCCAGAGGCCAATTAGTATAAAACAAGCTAAACCTGTTGAAAGGCCAGTAATATTTATGGCAAAAGTAGCCTTACTTTTAAGAATATTTCTCCAAGCTATTTTAATGTAATTCCTTAGCATAATTTATTAGGTTTCATTGTTCTTTAGTGGCGGTATTTGCTTGCGGTCTTCTATTGAAATTAATCTGATTTTAAAGATTTTATTGGATTCATTAGTGCTGTTCTGATACTCTGGTAACTGACAGTCACTAGAGTGAAAGTCGTCACAAGCATAAGAGGAATTATAAAAGCCCACCATCCAATATCTATGTGATAAGCAAAGTCCCGCAACCATTTTTGCATAAACCACCAAGCTAAAGGAGTGGCTACGACCGCTGCAATTAAAATCAAAACCAAAAAGTCTCTGGAAAGTAAAATAATAATTTCGAGGACGTTAGCTCCAAGAACCTTACGAATTCCAATTTCTTTAATTCTTACCTCTGCAGCAAAAGTTGCAAGACCAAAAAGCCCGAAACAAGATATGAGTAAAACAATGCCCCCGAA
>JBNMFK010000069.1:0-14365 GCA_051269965.1 Algoriphagus sp.
ATGGCACAGGATGCGATTGATTAGATTCGTAATATTTAAATTATTAGTTTTACCACCATGTCAAAACAGCTTTACAACCCTTTCCAAAAAAGTGATTTTAGTGAACAAACATGTTTCTTAACTGGTCAGAATCTAAATTCTGCAGAAGAACAAATTTTTGTTTTTCCTGAGTGGATTCTGGATAAGTATTTATTAAGAGATAAGGCATTTAAGGTGTTAGATGCAAGTAGCGTTAAGTATCAGGAAATGAAAATACCTTGTTCGTCTGACGTTATTAAAAACGCTATAAACCCTCTAGAAAAAGAAATAGAAAAAGCTTTTAGTATTGGATATGAAGCGGTAGTAAAATTACCGGAAGAACGCTTGTTTCAATGGATGGCTAAATTTGTGTATGGTATTTTATACAACGATATAAGTATTGAAGGAAGAAAATCTACCGTAAAAGGGAAATATGATAAGCAACCAATAAAAGAGTTTAAGTTGTCCAAATTCTTGCAGGAGAGATTTAAAAAACTTCATTTGATATTACAGTCTTTGGTCGTTCCAATGGTTTTCAAAGGGCCCAAACCCTGGAGTATCCGGGTGTTTAAAGTCAAGTATTCTAAGGATGTATTTAACTATAAAGACGAACCCACCAATCTGAACTTTTCTTTAGGAATGAATGATTTTGGGATTGTAGCCTGTTTACAAGACAATAGTGCAGTTGGTATTAACCAACAGGAAATGACAGATAAATTTTTAAATAAAACGCTACATCCCGTTCAATTTGAAGAATTTTGTGCGAGATTCATTTACGCCAATTATTTATTAAATCATTTCGCTGAGTATAGTATAGCGTCAACAGAAGAAAAAGTAATTGTAGAATCTATTTCTTTGACCGGGACTGCGAATAAACCTTTGTTTGACCGCTGGGATGATGATATGTTCGCACAAGTGCTAACAGATTATTGGAAGCCGTGGGGCATCACTAAAGATAAAATCATTTCGTTTCCGAATTCTCCTAATAGTTTCTTAGAAAATAATGATACCTATGCAACTATAGAACCAGACTCTATTAAACTACCTTCCTAATCTGAAAGGTTTATCGAGGGATAGCCGAAAACTTTTATTGCAGATTTATATTCTTGCTCTCTTTCACTAGGAATACCTAAAGGGATCAATGGCGTATGATAATTTACGTTTAACTAAAACACCGGTTCAATGATTATCTCGGTTAAAACGGAGTTTGCAACGAAGCATTCAGCGTGTGCACGCTGGTGCATTTTGTTTATTATTGTTCTGTCAGGAATGCTATCTCCTGTAAATGTTATTTTTGGCCTCAGAAAAAGTTTTGTTATGGCCATTCTTGATTTTTCGTTTTTTTCTAATAGTGCTACCGCACTATCTTCATAAATTTCTATTGTGTATTTTTTCATTGATGCAATAGCAAGAAAAGTTAGCATATGGCAACTTGCCAACGAGGCGGCAAAAGCTTCTTCGGGGTTAACAAATTCTTTTTTACCTAGATATTCGGGAGCTGCAGAGGCCTTAACAATAGTTCCTCCTTCGAACTTCCAATTATGAGTGCGGTCATACTTTTTATATGAGAAATCTTCTGATTCATTTTTCCAACTTAAATTAACTTTAAACTCTGCCATGGTTGTTCTTTATATAAGGATTAGATTTTTTATGTAAACCACTCTCTTTACGGTTCTTATTTCAAGAATTATTTTTCACTCTTATTATCTTTAGAGTCGAAGCGAGTTATGCTATCCTGACCAACAATATTTTTATAAGACAAGGCTTTGGCAACGATAGATTTATTGTTTTCATATCCTTTTTTCTTATTCTTAATATCAGCCAATTTAACTCTAGATTTAATGTGACTCTCATCTTTGATGTAGCATTCAAATTTACGGCCTTGTCGCCTTGAAATATTTTGATTCCGGGACGGAAAAGGAGAATCAGTTTTGAAATTAGTAGACCAAGTATGGCAGCAGATATGGCTTCCGCATGGGCCAACATCGCCTATACGATAGACTTCTTCACGTTTCCCAATTTGACGCATCTCAACACGTATATTAAAGGCTTTGGACAAGTGTATAATCAACTCCCGGTAATCAACACGTCCTGCGGCTGTATAATAAAATGTGGCTTTAGAGATATCGCCTTGGTAATCCACATCGGTTAATTTCATAAATAAGTTAAGCTCTTTAGCCAAAAAGCGTGCTTTATACAAAGCCTCTAATTCCATCTCTTTGGCCAGATTCCACTTGTTTGCATCAGAAGAAGAAGCTCTGCGATAGATTTTTTTTACTACTTCCTCCGTACGCACATTCTTTTTCTTAAGCTGCATACGTACAAGTTCACCGGTTAAGGAAACATGCCCAACATCATAGCCACCCTTATTACCCTCTACAACAACCAATTCTCCATTGTTGAAATATGTGTTTTGAAGATTAAGATAGAATTCCTTGCGGGATCCCTTAAATTTTATTTCAATAATATTACAAACTTTATAACCGGGAGGCATAACAGTGTCAGACATCCAGTCATAAACATCTGATTTATCAGAACCATATGTATAGCTAGAGCTACTACTTTTGAGACCGTTAGGAACCGAAGAACTCTTTTTTGAATAATTATTACAACTCATATTAACCTTTTTTTTAGCCCTTTCGAGCGTATATGAATGTCCACATTGAACTCGCAAATACAACAGCTAGGCTGTTGAAAAAGCGTAGCAGAGAAATATTTCATTTTATCTTTGGATTAACAGACTCAAAAAAAAATGGAACATTTAAGACTAGTCGTACGACTTGAACAAAGATACCAAATTGCAACACTTTCTTCAGAAGGTTTTTCTCAAATTAAGATTGGCGATTTTTTTGTTAAGAATAGGTCTGTGGTACGTCATGAACTGAAACAGAATTCAGACTAAAGAAATGGTCCTTATAAGGCTGAATTGGCATAGAAAAAGCTCGGATTAGATATATCAGGAAGCCTGAAAATATTTCATTTAGGCAATAAAATAGAGCGTAGTGAGGTACCTGATGATAGACTAGAGTCCCGTGTAGATTATAGGCGTTTTTAAGAGAGATGGACTTGAATATGCTTCTTTTGAAAGGGTTTGTCAATTCATCTGAAATGATAAAGGAAATGCTCCATCAAGATCTAAGGTCAAAAGGAAAGAGATATGAAAAAGATGGTATTTAAAGGGGAATAGAGCATAAATCCGAGGACGAGTTGGTATTGACCAGTGGCCGTTATTGTTGAATTAAAGGAACAAATAGGAGGTTTATAGATAGAACTAGTCATCAGAAAGAATCATTACTTACCATAAATGATAGGGCTACTGGCTTCTATTTCTAGTTCTTTTCGGATATCTTTTCTGGTTGTAATTCCATGATTCACCTTTGTGATTTATAGCTAAAAATAGCTGTTTTACTAAGGCGGTTTCTGAGATCAAGGAAGCTTTAATTTTAATGAGTTTTCGTTTAATTATATGAAATGCCTCTACTGGATTTGCTGTATATCTTCTTTCTCATTGTTATTGGAAAATCATAGAATACCATTAATTTACACCAATTTTGCTCCTATTGTCTCACTATATAAGTATACTCACACTCTAAATAAAAGGCTCTTATGGCGGTTTTAGCTCGTTCTTCTGTGGCTGAATTATATACCTTCCGAAGTCCCTTAACTACGGGCTTCTTGTAGCGTTCATCTACATATTTGAGCGAATCCCTGATCTGATGAACAATACATTTCTGAACGACTGAGGAAGGAATTATGTCCTGCATTTGCTCCGAAAAACCTTTTAAATTATCTGTGCAGATATCCAAAACGTCGTCAATACCTCTAGGCGTAAGTTCTTCTAGTACAATACCCCAATTACGAGAACCTTCCCTGCTAAAGTTAATGTACATTCCTAAAGCATCTCGATTTCCGCCCCAATCAACAGGGTATACTGTTTAAAAGGTAGTATTTGAGTATTTGCCTAACGTTGAAATGGACTGCACCTAAATATACTAGGGTATAAAAGCTTTTAAGTTCTCTAGTTCGCTATTCTTGTATTTCGGGTAATATCTTAGTTGTAATCTCAAATATACGCCCTACCGATATACGCACTCCATAAATCTGTTCAAGCAATCTTCGGACGTCTTCTATAGAGTTGCCCTGTGAATAAAGTGCCAATATTTACTCATTTAAACCACTGGTTAGCTCTGGCTCTCTCTTGCCAAGTGTTCTGGCTTAAAGTGGTTATTGTGATCTTTGGGTGTTGAAATATCTTTGGTACCGAGCTGATTTGAAATTCGTTTCTTCGTCCGATCATTTTGCTTATTCGTTTTACCTGAAGAATGTTCTTCTTTCAAGAAAGAATCAATCTCAGACTCAAGCATGGTGTCTACATGCATTTTCATAGCTCACTAAATGGGCTTTCCTTACTCCCAGTAATTCATTATTACTCTCGAGATACTTCTTTTAAGCGGTCACTCATCTTTGGGTCTTCAAACAATTATTCAAGTGTTCGTTTCTTATTCATCCATCGTTCCTTTAATGTAAAAGACACTCTTTAATGAACAGTCTCAATTTTTCTTCCTCAATCACTTGATAAGCAATTAAGTCAATGTTAATTATTGGGTAAGACATAGAATCGAATTTAGACTTCTAAAATTTTCAAACAAATTATCAAAATCAAGTCCCATAAGTACGTGTAAAAAACCTTTAAAAGAGAAGTCGAAGTCAACGCATCATTTCGCTTCCTAGACTACACATCGACGACTACATCCCACAACTATTAGGTCAGAAGGGGTCAAATACGCCTGATATGCTCGAAGATGGACTTTTGAGTTTGGAGTTTCTGAATTATGAACACTTAGAAATATTACTAAATAATTAAGAACATAGCCTCATTTTGCTTTAATCTGAGAAAATCTGCACTGTTATTTGACCAATGCTCGAACGACTGCCGACTTAAATTCTTTAGCGTACACCGTTTTTCCTCCCATCAATTGAGTATAGCAGATAACGATAAGATTATTGGCTGGATCTATCCAGAAGTTAGTACTTGCCGCACCTCCCCAGCTATATTCGCCGGTAGCTAGATTCACGGTTCCTGAGAGTCCATGACCCTTACCTGGATTGGTCTCTACTTCTGGCGGGAATTGGTTTGTCATTATAATTTGGGCAGCTTTTTCTGATAAGACACGCGTACCGTTCAATTCTCCCTTGTTCAAAAGCATTCTACAGAATCTTTCATAATCGGTCAATGTTGAGATCAGACCTGCACCACCCAAAAGCAATTTTGGCGGACTATTAACTCCTAAAGTAAGGCTAGTCTTGTTTAGCTTAATCTTGCCACTTTCATCATGGCTATAGATTACCGCCATTCTATCCTTCTTTTCTTCGGATAGGTAAAACGCAGTATCATCCATTTTTAAAGGATCAAAAATGGCCGACTTAAAATAATCATTCAAAGTTTTGCCTGAAATTACCTCTACGATATAACCAGCAACATCTACTCCCAATCCATAGTTATATTTTGTACCAGGCTGGAATTTTAAGGGTATCGTAGCCAAATCTTTAGCCATTTCTTCAATAGACCAATCTTGCATCATATGTTGTCTGACGGCGTAAACGGAATCCGTGTAGCTCTTCTCCCATCCATAGGGTATACCAGAGGTATGGGTCAATAAATGTCGAATGGTCATTTCATTTTTTTGCGGCTCTGTGTCGTGTTTACCATCAATATTCTTATAAACCTTTGTTTGGGAAAACTCAGGTATGTACTTAGAAACCTTATCGTCTAAGTTTAGCTTTCCTTGATCAAAAAGTGTCATGATAGCTACAGCGGTGATAGGCTTGGTCATTGAGAAAATCCGGTACAATGAATTTTCTTGTGTTGGTTTGTTATTGGCAACATCTATTAGACCATATTCATCGTTATAGACAACTTTACCATCTTTGATTATTCTGACAAACGTACCAGGAAGCTCGCCGTTATCTACGTGTTTGTGCAAACGCTGTGTAGCAACAACCAAAGAATCGGCTGATATACCTACCGACTGAGGTGTTGCTGTATAAAGTGCTCCTGTATTCGTTTTGCAGGAACTAACCAGTGCTAAGATTCCAAATCCTAGTATAAGTGCGTTTAGATTTTTTTTCATTTTAAAAAAGTGTTTTAGGGTCAAGTCAAACGAAAATACCAAGATCATTCGCCACAATCTTTTTGTTCGAATTTGAAACTAGTTATAAAATTCGTTTTTTCAGTTCAAAATTGAAATCAGTTGGACTCTAGGAGCTTTTTTTAAATAGAATAGCAAATAACTGGTTTAATTTAGCTCAATGATCTGACATTCAATTTTTGTCATATCCCCTTTCTGTTTTGAGCCTGAACCTAAAATTGCTCTGAAGACTTCATATTTCAAATCCATATTTGAAAACGTCATTCTCTTCCATTCTTTCTTTTTTTGTTGGAAACGTTTAGCAGAAGATTTGTATTCAAGGGAGTATGCTTTTAGAACCATTATTGTAGCTCGGGCTTTATTGTTTCAGAATAACTTTTAATAAGTGATCTTCATAGTTCTCTAGAATCATTCTGGGCCCGATTTTGGTAGTCTTTCTTATTTGTATTCAATAAGGCTAATAAACTTTTTTCAGTTTGTTGCGTAGAACATGTCATCATCGAAATTCCCTTTGGGCTTTTCGTCTTTCGGGCTAAATGCGAAGTTTAAATAAAAAAATCAAAATCAATACTAAGATGGTTGAGGTTTATACTGTTGGAGCTGAAGGAATTAGAACCTTGACTTAGGTTTAAATAGCGTGTTTAGGTAGCTATAATGGCTTATAAAGTATCCTGTAACACAACCGCAAGGCTATTCAGCAAACTCAAACTTGCCAAAACAGACTTACTCAATCTAGATAACGTCGGTTTTCAAGCATTAAGCAATCACGCCAGAGAAGCTCTTTTGGATATCATTGATCGTAGATCCAATCAAAGCTCCACATTCATTGGCTCTCAAATATCTGTATCAGTCTGGTATGTCATTGGTGAAGGTATATTTGCCGATGTATTTTTAGATAGGCTCATAAATTTTTATTACCGAATTGACCTCATGAGGAGTCTTCTAGAAAAGGTTTTTTGAATTAGAATAATCTTTTCATGTATCACTACACGGTTTTTTAAAGTGGCAGCATTACACCGAAATTGCTGGCATGGTCACCCCGAAATAGCTAGTAGCCTCTATAAAAGTTCCTGAAAATGGCTTATTACTCCAAATGGATCTTGAAGTCCTCACAAAAGTAACTTATTCAAAGAATTGATTATTCTCATAGAAAGTCACAAAGCCGATGGTTTTGGAGCTGTTGTGAATGAGTGATTTCATTGCGTCATACAGCTCTTGCTAATATTCCTGAAGACTTTTTAGTCACCACTCAACAAGCCACTTTTGGACGAGCAATTTGTGTCTTTAAATAGTGTACCTGTAACTTCTTCAATGGTTAGCTACTTAATAAATCATACAAGGTATCTTTGCGTTTTAAGTACTTCGGAATTTTGAGTATTCCAAATCGCTCTGACGACCGTGGGTTTGCAATGGATATGTCCTCTCCAAGCTTAGTCAGATTAAGTCAATAGTACTATCTTTTCACCATTTTATATTTGATATTCATCAAACTCTTTTTATTTAAAATATGCATTATATAGACTCCTTCTGATAGAGAGGATATATTTACTTTCTGACTGAGTTCTTTATTTAGAATAAAGTTTTGTTCTAAAACTTCAACACCAACGGTGTTGAAAATGGTGACATTGATATCGTCATAAACCTCTCCCTCCGGAAATTCAATAATTACCTGCTGTAAGGTGGGATTAGGATAAATCGAAACTTCTAATTGACTCTCTTGATTTCTTATGCCAAGTAACTGCTCCTCTACACTAATAGTAAGAGGCTCTATTATTATGTCATTAGGATATGTTTTTTCCAGGTATTGAAGAGCAGGAGTAGTGGCTGTTAAACCTCCAAATTGATTGTCGTACCATGACCAACTCAGAGCTCCTGCGTATCCTAATTTATAGAGTTGTTCGAAAGCCTCGGTGATGCTATGGCCCTTAACACCGTTTGCGGGAAATTCGCCAATGACTATAGGTTTGTCGATACCCCAGTAGGTAGCGGCGTGTGCAAAAGGAGACGCATTCTCAGAAAAATGATCGTAATAATGCACCTGAACAAAGTCAAGAGTGCCATCTTTATCACCACCTGCAGCAATTAATCTGTCATCTCGGTAATAATCAAAAAAACCAGCTTGATCTGAGGAACCTATAAACGCCCAAGAGCCATTCGAGACAAGTGCGGTTGGTGTTTGACGATGAATTGCACCTGCCACCAAATTCACAAATTGTTGAACGTATTTCATGCTAGTTCGTTCTGTCGACCATCCAAATTCTGTAGTCATTCCTTCGGGCTCATTGAAAACTTCCCATGTCATCACCGCTGGATGATCACCAATCTCCTTCAAAATTGGAATCAGGGCATTATCAATATAGGATTTCGTAAAATCAGGATCTTCCAAGAGTTTTTTATTTCTGCTACGGTCTTGTCCTTGGTTTTGCAGCATATCGAAGGACCAAAGGCACATGCTGACCGTAATACCTCTTTCGGCTGCCATATCCAACGCCTCTTTCATATGAGCGATTTCATTTGCCCCTAAACCACTTACTTTTCCATCCGAACCAAAAGTTGGGCTAGCGGCACCGTTGGTATGCAACCACCACCGTACAGCATTACCTCCTGAATTTTCTACGTTATCGAAAAAACCTTTAAAAGTAGACGTGTTGAAGTTGGTCAAATCATTGGCAAAATTATTCCAAGCGATGTTTATCCCGCTCATAAATTTAAAGGCTTTTCCATCTCTGATTGGCAGTCGATGATGTCCATTATTTGTTAAGTCAGCAATTATTATTTTTACTTTTTTACTTTCCGAATTGTCATCATTGTCTGTAATAGTAAATATCACCTCACTTTCACCAAAAGGGAAGGTATACAGCAGTTTAGCGGAATCGCCAATAGAATTTCCTTCAAACTCCCAATTATAACTTACAATGCTGCCATCACTGTCTCTGCTATGGGTAGCATCAATTAAAACGTCTTCTTTGCCATCATTTTCGGTATCTATCGAGGAAATATTCTTTACAACAATTACTGGAGCCTGACCGACAATCTTTTTGAAAGAGAAGTAATCTACCTCAAAATATCCCCAATTATGACGTACTTCTATCGAATGCTTGCCGGCTGTCATAGGCTGAGTACCATCCAGTATAACAGAAGTCCAATTACTATTTTGAACAAAAATCTGCGATGAAATCAATTTGTCATCTAGATAAATGTC
Organism: Algoriphagus sp.; assembly: GCA_051269965.1. Lineage (GTDB taxonomy): Bacteria > Bacteroidota > Bacteroidia > Cytophagales > Spirosomataceae > Arcticibacterium. Next base: position 9,370 of record JBNMFK010000069.1, read on the forward strand.
GTTGGTCTTGTCTCCGAAAGGAGAAGAGTATTTTATTTCGATGATGTAATTACCATCCTCAGGGATATCTATCGCTAGGGTAAGTTTATCTCCAATTTGTGTAAAATCAGTGACGTAACCTGTACCTGAATAGTCGGTGTGTGATGTGCCGATAGTAGTACCCGTCAGCATGGCATCTTCCGCTTCTATGATGAGCTGGGCTTGTAGATTATAGGAGAAGAAAAGAAGAAAAAGGAGTTTGATTCTATGGCTGCTTTTATTCATAGGATAATAATAATTATTCTACAAAATTAAACATTATGTGAGCTGAGAATTAGTACTTATTTAGCCCAAAGAAGCAATTTTTGGCTTTTAATTGAGCCGATTAGTAAATTTCACGTATCACATAAATTTAGAATACATACCAATAGACACCCTCGGACGAGAATTTATCACATTTTTTGTTTTGATAGCTCTCACATTCAGCTGCATGGCTTTTAATCAGCTAGAGAAGACTTTTGGACGACATTAAACATAGCTTTAGATCCACAGTTAACGATAAGTAATTTACTTCTGGGTCATTTGACCTTATTCTATCTATTTAACGCAGGTTATTTACTTCAAAAATTGATAAGTCAATTTCACTAAAAAAATATTATTAGCCTGTTGATCAAACAGGTTATCAAACAAAATTTTATTTAGCGATTGACTCATATGGTTTCTAGTTTAAGTGAGTTTGCTTGAATATAAATTAATTCTGATTCCACTTTGCTTTAATGAACTGCTGTCAAAATCTAACACAGAAATCTACAATGTACTTTTTAAGGCATCATGGGAGACGATAAAGGTATTTAGATTATATACTGAGTGCCTAGGAGTAAAAGTTGGCATGTAGGGCTCATTGCATACTCGGGGTGATGCGGGACTCTGACGGCAGCTGGGACTTCAGCCTTATGAAACGATCTGACGGTTCGGTTGTATTGTTTCTGGCAGTGGAACAAAAGCCAATGGAAAATGGAAGGCAGCTAGGTATGGGGTCAATACCTGTTTCCAATCGAGCGATGAGCCTCGTTTTAGAGCTAAGTTTATGGCCGTTTCACCTCAGGATTCTGCATCAGCGAGGGGCGAAGCAAGCTTTTAAGCAATAGTGAGAGGCATATGCTAGGTGTCTTTTTTGCCAGTCCAAAAACCGTGGTGGCGTATCTGGGCAGATATACCATGGCGACCATTGGACTTAAAGTTAACTAAACGTAACAAAAACTACTACTACTCTAAAAGGAGGTTCTAGAGGGAGTTATGTTGTGTATAAGTCTTAATTTATAAAAGAAAAAGAAGGAAGTAAACGTGTCGGGAACTTAAGCTTTTATACCTTTTAGAAGTACAAAACTTCATCACTTGCTGCAAGGTCTATTTAGAATTTTCCTGTTTAGACTCATGAGTCTATTTGCCTAATCCCCAGATTTTCCGCTAGTCCTTTTAGTCTCCGTTATTTATCAGAGTCTATTTCTACCTCCTTCCACTTGGGTAATGAAACTGTGGTTTGATAGTTTGAGTAATTGTAAAGTGGATTTCGAATTGGATTATATAGCCTATCTAGTGATAAATTATTCACTTGGGTATAGATCCATACAGCATTCGGATCCCAAACTACAATTTCATCTCTGCCGTCACCTGTAATATCCAGTACCGCATTGCACATGTCTGGATGACCGTCATCGGGAAAATCCAAGACCTTCCTTCCCCAACCATCGAATACGCCTCCCTCATCAACATTTGGGTTCACAACGAAGAACTCCTCGGATTTCCCCGTCCAGTTCACGGGCAGTAGCATACTGCCATATTGGTTGGGTTCAAAATCATGATAAATATCTCCGTTCGCATCATAAAAATGGATTATGCCTTGATTTCCCCAAAAATTCATGGATATGGTCTCAAGTCCAGGAAGGTCATCTCTAAAATTAGCTACCGCAGGGTTTTGCCCATGACCTATGTAGTGATGCTTGGTAATCTCCCCATTAAGGTCGGCAAAAAAAAGTCCTTCATCGCTGGCAGCACAAATAACAATTGGATCAGAATCTTCCGTATATTTTACCACCGCAACTCCATCAGCATGGTCTTCCAATTTATCTTCAAGTGTCCACAATGTACTGCCATCATCATCTAGTAAGGAGTATCCTATGAGGAGCTCATCCTTACCATCCTCATCTACATCATAGGCAAATGGATAGTGGCCTGTGTTTAGTTTACTATACCAAAGAATATTTAATTGATCATCCATGGCCCAAACTCGCTCATACCTATCCTTGATTATTATATCACTGTCGAAGCCCTTTCCCCTTAAATCACAAAAATAAAGGCAGTCACCTAAGATGTTTCCAAACATATTGTGTGTCTCGGGACTAATGACCTCTTGATCGGTAACCATGGGTGTCGATCTTTTATATTTAATCTTTCCAGTGGCTCCGTCAGCTACGATCAATTCCCTGTTCATGGTATATATAACCTCGGACTTTCCATCATTATCCAGATCATGTATTTGGAAGGCAACATCACTTGTAAGGTTGACTTTCCATGGGTCTGGGGTCCCGGTTTGCCATAGTATTTCCCCATCAAAAGTCATCGCCGTCATGCAGCTTAATTCAGAGTTTTTGTCCTGAGGTCCATGATTAACCACCTGTCCTACCAAAACATCAAGTATCCCGTCATTATTCAGATCTCCGAATCTCAGATTTCGACCAACACCAAATCCTGGTGTGTTGATTTTTTTCCAGACTTTCATCTCAGGTATGGATTCCCTTATTTCTTCAAGTTCAAGTGCATATTCCTCCCTCGAAGTTTTGAGCTTTAATAATTGATCTATTGATGTTTTGACTTCTATTTGGTGAAATTTGGTAGGTATATCTGCCAAGAGACCAATTTTGCCGTTAGGATAGGCATTATCCACAGCATTAATAGTTACCTCTTTGATACTGCATGATAGCTTATTTCCTTCGACTTTTACATGTAGAGTTAATAATTCATCAGGATTCCATTCCAATAAAGCTGATCCTAAAATCTCTTCATATGGTTGATGAAACCCCTTGGCATCATCAACCATCTTAAGTACTAATGAATCACCTTTTACGCCGGCGAAGTAATAATTTCGGTCATTGCGATACCGAAACGTCAATCCGGATTGTAATTCTTTCAATTGAGGTGTAAATTGTAAATTGACAACATAATCTTCCCAATCTTGGTCACCTGCAACCACCATGGGATGGGTATGTTTTTTTTGGTTATTTGTCATAACTTGGATCATTTGTCGATCGTTTGCCTCCTGGCGAACATGCCAAGCACGTTTGAAATCAGAATCCCAGGTAAAAGTAGAGACTGCCCATTGAGACCTTGGTGCCGCTTCATGTAAATAATGATATTCGGTGTGTGCACCTACATCCACGGAATAGGGTCCACGCCGAATTGAACTAAAATCATCAACTAAAAGTACTTCGTTGTACTGAAGCCCTTGTTGGCATCCTGCCAAAATAAGGATTAACAGCATGAACTGTATTCCATTTTTCATATAACAATTGGTAGTAAGGTCCAAGCTTTAATTTCATTTTTAATCCTTGGCATTTTTATTTATAAGTTACTTTTCCAATCCCATATCACATCTTTGTTGGATCTGATGCCTTCTTTTGGAAATGGATGCTGTTCATTAAAAGGATAAAGGGCTTCAATTTTTTCAATGATGATCCCATCTTCCGACAAGGTTCCATCGCTATTGAAAATTGCTGAAACATCAAGGTCTAGGTGCTTCGCCAAAAAAGGATAGACAGCGGCTCTTTTACTGGCTTCGTATCCATGTTGCTCGTTAGGGAAATGGGCATTTTCAACCATTTCAGATTTACCGAATAATCCATATATATATTGCACGTGCGGAAATTCGACATTAGGTGTAGATTCGGTTGCATCTGTTCCAACAGAAACCAAAAGCAAAGGATTAGGTGCTATGCATGCAGCAATCTCCGCATTGTTATATTTGAATTTTCCATTTTCCCGTATGTCCATGCCAAGTTCGCAGATACACCCCCCGAAGTGACGATATGAAACCATTACGACGGGAACGGAAACCGAAATCCTTGAATCTACCGCAGCTAAATGAAAAGTTTGGGTGCCACCGCCCGATGCTCCAGTACTGGCAATCCGCTCAGGATCTACACCTATGCTAATCAGGAAATCAGCAGATCTGATACTGTTCCAAATTTGTAATTTCATAGTCTGTGGATCTTCATGTACCCAGCCAAATTCTGCAAGCTGTCCATACCCGACCATGTCATAGGAAAAAACAACTGCTCCCATACGGGCCATTGAGGCACATCGGTTTTGTACATCCGCTCTATATCGGCCATAATCCTCTTTTTTTGGCCAGTGTCCATGTGGACTAAGAATGCCGGCTGGTTTTTCTGTCGTAGCTAGAGGACTGTACAATGAACCTGTAACATAAACATCCGGAAGACTTTCAAATACCACATTTTGAACCTGATAGCCCTCAAATTTCCTTTTGTCTCCAAAAATGGGATTAAGTAGACATTTTTCAGGGAGAGGATCTAAATCTGTTGCCTTCAAAATATAGGATCGAATTTCATTGGCTCTTTTTTGCCAGTCTTCCTGGGTCAAGACTGATTGCCTGACTTCGCTAAGATGTTTTTTACCCTCAGCTTCTGTGAGGTGATAGGTTTGCCCGGCTTTGGATTTTTCTAATAAGGTCTCATCTTTAGATACTTTTACCTTATTGCTGACTCGACAAGAAATCACAAGGCTGGTGAACGAAATTATCAATGCAAGAATAAATGTTTTTAACGGAATTAATTTATGCATTGTAACAATGTTTGGTAAATAACATTTTACGAAATAATCTAAACTTTTTTTAGGCTTTTATACTAAATGTTGTTCGCCATTCTTAGGACAATATATTAATAATTTTAAATTACTCCTTCTGCTATAAAGTTTTCTTTTTTAATTTCGTTTCGGGCTCTTT
>JBNMFK010000070.1:0-14334 GCA_051269965.1 Algoriphagus sp.
TTTTTCACCATCAAAAGGAACGAAATGAAAAATGTTCAATGATTATGGGAGATAAGACTTTACTCCGGAAAAGAACGTTCATTAAAACTATAAATGGTCAAGTGAAAAAGAGTCGTCAAAAGAGCATCCTAGGCATCGTACCTTTTGTGATTTTATCACTAATAAGATGGCTACCTTAATTGCTTATTCCTCTCAAGATGAAAACCTAATTATCAAGTTTGAAATAGAAAAATCAAATCAATTAGTCCTATGCTTCTAAATCCTTAGATCGAATTTACGTTATAAGGGAACAATGGCTTAGGTGGCGGCTTTAATAATTATTCTTTGTTTTTCGAAATAGTCTGTTATTCAGTAAGTAAATCTTAAAATTTAGCAAGAATATTCAGAAGCTTTTAAAAAGAATTAGGGGCGTAGCCAGCAGAGCAGTATGTAGATTTTGGTTCATAGTATTTAGTCGTCAATTTCGAATATCCTTGGATTCAACTTATCTAATCGTAACACAACTAAAGGCTTTTCGAAGTGAGTATCGAGTATCTAAGTGACCCTTTCAAACCAATATATACTACTCACTATGTAGAATGTTTGAGTGAACGGCTGAAAATAAGAAGGGACTAAATCACCAAGGAGGAACTTTTCTTGATGCTAGAGCCTAATCACTAGTCCTTATCCTTCCCTCCAAAAAGAGAGAAATGTACATAACGCTTTGGATTATCCTTCATGTCAGATAACAAGGCATCTAATGACGCAGCGGTGTTGTCAAGATTTACATAGAGTGAGTCGTCTGAAGTCAGTTTTCCCAGGGTACCTTTTCCTGAATTCACATTATTAAGTATGCTTTGAAGACCTGCTATAGAATTGTTTAAGTTATCCACGGTCTTGTCTAATTCTAAGTCACTTAGGCTTTGTGTAAATGCTCCTGTCTGTTTCATGATTGGAGTCATCTGAGAATCTAAACTAGCTGTAAGGGTAGTAAGATTTTTGGTCAGAATAGCGGCATTACTTGTTATTTGTGCCAAACTAGCGGCATTGGAAGCTACTATCCTATTAACACCATTGGTGGTTTTGGTAGCAGATGCCATCAGTGCATTTAATGCATAGCCAGTTTGGTCAAATTGCTTTACCACTTTGGTTAAGTTGACCACTAAAGAGTCTACATCATTAAGGGCTGGTGTGATTTTTTGGATAGCAGCGTCTGCCAAGCCTAGCTCAATACCTCCTTTGAGTTGAACTCCTTCGTCAATGACATTCCCTGGAAGAATGTTTAGTTTGATAAGTTTACCACCTATAAGACCGTCATCTGATAGCAAAGCCACTGTTTGATCCGTAAGTTCAATTGACTTTTTCACGGTCAAAATAACATTAATTCTATCATTTTTTTGGTCTGTTTGCATAGCCATTATCCGCCCTACTGTCACGCCTTTGTAGGTGACTGCATTAGAGTTTTGAAGCCCTTGAACGTCATCAAAAACAACAGTATACTCGTTTTCAGTTGAAAAAACGTCAAGTCCTTTAAGGTAATTAAAGCCAAGATAAAGGGTAGCCAGTGATACTATCGCCAATAAACCTACACGTGCTTCTTTTGCTATTTTCATATTTTGTTATCATGAATACATTTAATACTTGACAAATATAATGCCTTATTGGTTTCTTTCCACCTCTGCCTGATAGGAATTGAACGCGGAATAGATAGCTTTTGCTATGTCCTCTCGCCCGCTTTCAGAGCCAAGTTTTTTGGCATCTGAGGGATTAGAAAGATATCCTGTTTCTATAAGCACGCTGGGCATAGTGGTCTCCCAAATAACTAAAAAACCGGCTTGTTTTACTCCTCTACTTTTATATCCTCGTCTCACAAATTGGCCTTCTACTTTAGCTGCAAAATCCATGCTTTGATTCATGAAGGCGTTTTGGTAATTGGCGAGCATAATATGTGCTAGAGGAGAGTTCGGATTAAAGCCTTTATAGGTTTTACTGTAATCATCCTCTAATAAAATGACATTATTTTCTCTTTTGGCAAGGGCTAAATTTGCTTCTGTTTTATGAAGACCCATAACGTAAGTCTCTGTACCACTAACATTTGACGAGGAAAAAGCATTACAATGAATAGAGATGAAAAGATCTGCCTTGTTTTTATTGGCAATATTTGCTCTTTCATTTAAAGGGATAAACACATCAGAATCTCTGGTGTATATTACCTCTACATCCTTCATGTTTGCCTTTATTTTTTTACCTAGTTTGAGGGCAATATCTAGGGCATATCTTTTTTCTCGCCCATTTCCTGTACCGGGATCTTTCCCCCCGTGCCCTGCGTCAATCACCACTTTTAGAACGGAGTTATCAGAGTAAATATGAATCGAAGAAAATGAAAATAATAAGCCGACAGACAGCAAAAAGCTGATGTAAAATGTTTTTTTGGAAAGCATATTTATGTGTTATTTAGGTTACTTTAACACGATATTTGTAGCCCAATGTCGTCTATTGGAAGCACATTTACGCTACTTTTGTCCCTCAAATTTACGCTTTTTGATAAAACTGGGAAAATTTAAAAATATTGTTCTGAGGCTCTCTTCTAGAAATTGCTTTCTCAAATCTATGTATTTGATGTCTTGCCTCGTCTTTATAGGCTTCAATGTCAAAGGTCAAGTACCTAATATTCCGGTTGCTTTGGATTCTATTTCCACAAAAAGCATTGAGGGAGATTCAGTCATTCAAGGAGATATCGTTGATAGTCTAAGAATAGGAATAGCAGATTCTTTAATAAGTGCGGACTCTGATCTAGAATCTACCGTGGTGTATACCGCTGAGGATAGTACCATCATGGATATAGATGGGAAAACTATTTTTCTATACGGAAATGCGGTTGTGGATTATGGGGATATTCAGCTGAAAGCAGATTTTATCAGAATTAGTTGGGGTAAAAATGAGGTTTATGCCTACGGACTGCCAGATTCTACTATCGAGGTAGGTGAAAAGGTAAGAGGTAAACCCGTTTTTAAACAAGGAGAAACAACCTATAACGCAGATACTATTCGGTATAACTTTAAATCTAGGAAGGCCATCGTTAACAGGATTGTAACTGTAGAGGGCGAGGGAATCATTCAAGGAGAAAAAGTTAAGAAAGACCCTGAAGACAACTTATACTTGGTAGATGCTAAATATTCTACTTGTGATTTGGCAGATCCCCACTTCCATATTGCTTCTAAAAAAATTAAACTCGTCAATAAAAAGTCAATTATTTCTGGGCCGTTTAACTTAGTTTTGGCGGGTATTCCATTACCCATCGGTTTTCCATTTGGTTTTTTCCCCGTGCCTAAAAAGAAAGAAATTGGCACTTCAGGTTTCATTATGGGAAACTATGGAGAAGAGCCAAATAACAGAGGGTATTATTTTAGGGATTTTGGGTATTATCATGCTTTTAATGAATACATAGGGGCTAAAGTTTTGGCTCAGATCTATTCTAAAGGAAGTTGGGGTATAGGGGTTCAGTCGCAGTATATTAAAAAGTATAAGTACTCGGGAAATGTAAATCTCCAGTTTAACCTAAACAAACCAGGAGATGAGTTTACACTACAAGAACCTTCAAGAGATTTTAATATTTCATGGTCACATTCTCCCCAAAATAAAAGGCCTGATAGGAGTTTTTCTGCTTCGGTAAATTTGGTGAGTAATGGTTTTAATCAAAACAATAGACGTTTAGATGCTGTGGACCAGTATACCAGTAACACTTTCGGTTCGTCTGTGCAATATTCTAAGGATTTTGGAAAACTGATAAGAACCAGTACTGCGTTAAGAATAAATCAAAATGTATCAACGAAGGTCTTAAACGGTAGCGGTACTTATTCTTTTAGTGTGAGCCAGTTTAATCCTTTTGTGCCTGAAAAAAAGCAGGTGGGGAATTGGTACGAGTCTTTTCGTATGGGGCTTAATGTCAGCGGGGGATTCCAAGTGACTAATCAAAGTAATACTCGCTCTACGAGCTACACAGATTACAATATTGCTGGGGTTTCTAACGAACCTATAAGTTTAGAAGAAGAAAGGCTCCAACAAGAGTTGGAGACTTTGCTCCTTTCGCCTAACCTGAGTGAGGCAGAAAGAGCATCTCTTCAGGAGCAGTTGAATGATTTAAACAGCCCAACGGTAAGTATTGCAGAGGCCATTCAGAATGGTGTTTTTAACACTTCTTATAATGTTCCTATAGCCTTACCAAATATCAAATTAGCAAAGTTCATAAACCTTACACCTAGTATTTCTTACAGAGGAGACTTTTTTACAAAAGAGCTCAACTATCAATTTTCTAATGGAGAAGATGTCACTTTGAGCGATGGAAGTATAGTATCTGTTAATACGCAAGCCGATTACGATTCCATATCGTTTGGCTATGACGACTTAGGGAATTTATCGGTTCTTATGGATCCAAACGGTGGAGGTGTAGTTATCATTGATACACTTTCTGGAGCCTTTGCTGGTCAAAGCTATTCTTTCGGAACTAGCATAAATACAAGAGCTTATGGAACATATAGGTTTAATGGTAAGGGTAGAATGCAGGCCATCAGACATACACTAAATCCTTCTATGAGTGTTAGCTATACACCTGACGGAGATGGACAATACGCAAGGAATACGGCAATAAGACAAGATAGTACGGGGGAACAAACATTCCGTTATTTACCTCGATTTATGAATTCTTCAAATAGAGGAAGCTCAGCAGCTGGAAATTTAAGCTTTAGTTTGTCTAATCAGCTTGAAGCTAAACTCAGGAGTAAGTCAGATACTGCGGAAAGTGAGTTTGAAAAAATATCGCTGTTAGATAATCTTAATATTGGAGGTAATTATAACCTATTAGCTGATAAAACGGTGGGTGAATTCGCCTTATCTAATATTAGCACGAGTGTGAATAGCTCCATTTTTGATGGATTGATAAGGTTTAATGCTAATGGTAGTTTTGATCCCTATAAATATGTGACTGACGATCAAATATCAAGTAATAAAGCAGGTAGGCGAATAACTGAATTTAAATGGAAGGAAGATCCAACAAGTGAGGTCTCCTATTTTGGGAATTATCTATCAAACTTTAACGCTTCGATAAGCACAAAGTTATCGCCAAGTACTTTTAATAAAGAAAAGGCTAAGCCACAAACCGATGAGAATGTAGACCCTGCCAAGGCAGCCATGGAAAAGTTTGTAAAGGCAAACCCTATGGCCTACGTTGATTTTTCTATTCCTTGGTCTGTCAACTTAAGTTATACCATAAATTATAACAAGCAGGGACTTTCAGATGCTAGAGTTACACAGGCCCTACAACTTAGCGGTGATGTGAGTTTGACTCCTAAATGGAAGATTACCTACACCACAGGATGGGATTTTATATTTAAAGAAGTTACACTGACCAACATTGGCATGATGAGAGAACTTCATTGTTGGGATATGAGCTTTAATTGGACGCCTATTGCTGGTAATTCTAGAAGAGCATCAAACTATAGTTTTGATTTAAGAGTGCGTTCATCTTTGCTAAAAGACCTCAAAATTAGTCGAAGGAGGCAGTATTACGACAGAGGAGGCTTTTAAGGCCCCCTCTGTGAAATTGATAGATAAGTTTAAGAAATCTTCTATTTCAAGTCAAAACTGGCGAGTTGAACAAATTCATTAACACGGTTTTCAATCTCAGTTTGTGTGAGGTTCAAAATACGCTCTGTTCCAAATTTCTCTACAGTAAAAGAGGCCATTGCAGAACCATAAATCACGCCTCTTTTCATGTTCTCAAAAGACATATCATCCGTTCTAGCCAAATGACCTATAAATCCGCCCGCAAAAGTATCTCCGGCACCAGTAGGGTCAAAGACCTCTTCAAGAGGTAAGGCTGGGCAAAAGAAGGTTTTATCTTTTTGGAAAAGTAAAGCACCATGTTCTCCTTTCTTAATAACTAGAGTGGTAGGGCCCGTTTTCATTATTACTTTGGCCGCTTTTTTTAAAGAGTATTCTCCAGAAAGTTGACGTGCTTCAGAATCATTAATGGTTAAGCAATCTATTTCCGCTATGACAGCCTTTAAATCGTCCATGGCTATATCCATCCAAAGGTTCATGGTATCTAACATGACAAATTTTGGACGCTTCTTAAACTTATTTAACGTTGCATGTTGGATAGAGGGTACCATATTACCAAGCATCAAGTACTCACAATCTTGGTAGATATTTGGAATTATAGGCTCATAGTTTTCAAGCACATTCAGTTGCGTATCTAGGGTGTCACGGCTATTCATATCATTATGATATTTTCCTGACCAAAAAAAGGTCAGGCCATTATTGTCTATTTCCAATCCTTCCGTATTTACGCCATGTTTGATCAATGTTTCTATCATGACAGGGGGGAAGTCCTTACCTACTATGCTTACAAGGTTATTTTTTTGGGTGAAGTAAGACGCGGCTAAAGCAATATATGTGGCTGCACCCCCGATAATTTTATCTGTTTTGCCAAAAGGTGTTTCTATTTTGTCAAAGGCTACAGAGCCAACAGTTAATAAACTCATTTATTGTTTTTTTTTGGAAATTGAGTTACAAAAATAGTTGTATTAAATCGAATATGAATAAAGCATAGATACACATGAAGCAAAAGAGAAGAATTTAAATGCACTAGGATGATATTTTTGACTTCATAGAATGTCAAGATTTAGCTTTAATTTCTGTTTTGATATAGATTCTTATTTGTATTTTTACTTTCTAACACTAATATTAAGAACATAATCGTGATGAAAAAGACATTACTTCTTATTGGATCCTTCTTGCTAATTACTGCAATGAGTACGGTTTCAAACGGCCAGAGTACTGTTCCTTGTGTAGAAAAAGTTAATACATTTTTCCATGAGATGGTGGTAACTACAATGCCAGAAGGGGCGGCCCCCAAAATATTAAACAGATTGGGCAGCAATCCGCAGTTTGGCTACATAAGAAAGCATACAGCTGCTTCGGCATATGCTCATTTGAAAGGTGTGAAAAGGAAAAGTTCAAGACAAGGTGCTGAATTAGATAGGTTATTGAAAACACTCGGTTATTCAGGTATTGATGACTCTTCCTTTAATGAAGATGCGATTACCCCAGTTATTGTTCAATCTGGTTCTGTAGGTTGGATGGGTTCTGGTAGTTCTAAATATTTTAAGGCTCAGTTTGGAAAGGACTTTGAAGGGTTTAAACTGAATGTTAAAAATGGTCCTTGTTTTATTTATATAATGAAGACCTGTGGAAATATCTTCTATCAGGATATTCCATCATGTGATACGTCTCAGCCTTGTCCAGAGTGTAGTAGTTTCACGGCTTGGTCCAGCAACAATACCGCAAGTCCATTCTGCAACTGCACGCCATGCCCAGAATGTCAGGAAACTTTAGACCAAAATATTACGCTTACTGGTGCTGGTAATATCTCTAGTGGAGACTATGTGACGGGAACTAAAGAGGTTGAATTAGTGGCAGCTTATGGGGGCGTAGATTTGTGTTTAGGAAAAATAAATGTTCCAGTCAATGTTAGTTATGTGTATGAAGCTTCAGGAACTACTTCTGTTAATGAAATTCTCAGGGTAGATAATCAAGACAATAATGCTCTTTCGTTAATTGATTTGAAGATTCCAGTTAATCTTAGTTTTAATATGGAAGAAGGTCAAACGAGTTTTGGAAATATGGGGGCAATCAGAATGGACGTGACTGCAAAACGTTTTAAAATTTTAAATAAGTTTTACGACGTTTGTGCTTCAGAGATGATAAACGAGGCTATGGAGGGCCTTTCAGTAGCCGATGTAAATAATGTAAGTTCTGATGTGGCGTCGAAGTCGGGTAATGATGTTATTGGCATAAAGAAGCAGACTCTTTTCTTTTCTGGAAGTAACGCCATAAGTGAAGTGGTAAGTAAGGAGTATTCAAATACAGTTACTGTCATAGCTCATTCTAAGAAAACTGCTAAGCTAGCCAAAGGTGAATCGGCTGACAGGTATCTATGCTTGGGACAGTATAACGTGGCAGGAGCTTCTGCTCTTAAGTATATGTTAACAGGTTCTAGTACACTGACACATGCGACAGAAATATGTGATAAAGATGGGACTCAGACAGCTGAAAGGAATATTAATCTTCCAATTGATTTGAAAGCGAGTTTAACAAAGCAAGAAATGAAAGTAGGAGACGACGGAAAAGTTTATATTGAAATTTCAGAAGGTCAATATAACAAAATGGGAAAGCGTTTTTCAAAATGCTGCTCAAACGGGGACGAGTCTTGTTTCTAAAAATTATGATTTTGTATAAAAAGAAAAGACGACCAATTTGGTCGTCTTTTCTTGGGTTTATGCTTACTTGAAATACTACATATCTCTTAGCTTTTGGTAGGCTAAGTGTACTTTTTCAAAGTTAAAGTCGGCCATTAATTTGTTCATATTTGCCTCTAATTTATCATTACAGAGGTTCCCAATACTACCTTCTAGCGTATGGTTCAAGTCTCGTTTTGGGCTGAAATTTCCAGCATTGATAGATTGCCCCATTTGAATATAGGCATCTCTAAAAGGCATACCCTTTAATACTAAGTCATTAACGTTTTCGACACTGAACAATAGGTCATATTTCGGATCTTTAAGTAGGTTTTTTTCTACTTCAATATTTGTGACCATAAATGTTGCGATGTCCAAACATTCCTCAAAACTATCAAAAGCAGGCATTATGAGTTCTTTTAATAGCTGTAATTCTCGGTGGTAACCAGTGGGTAAATTTGATAATAAACTATTAATGTTTGTAGGTAGACTTTTTAATAAATTAGTCCTTCCTCTTAGTATTTCTGCCACATCAGGGTTCTTCTTGTGCGGCATTATACTGCTACCAGTGGTCATTTCTTTTGGGAGCTTTATAAAGCCAAAGTTCTGGCTATTATACAGAGTTACATCCATTGCTAATCGAGAGAGCGTATTAGCGAGGTTGCTCAAGGCAGAGGCCACTGCATACTCCATTTTCCCCCGCGTCATTTGTGCATATACTACGTTGTAGTTTAGATCATCAAAGCCCAAGAGTGTCGTAGTTAAAGTTCTATCTAATGGAAATGAAGAGCCATAACCAGCACCACTACCAAGGGGGTTTTTGTTTACAATTTCATAGGCCGCTTTAAGAAGAGTTAAATCATCAATAAGACTCTCCGCAAATGCTCCAAACCAAAGGCCAAATGAGGAGGGCATCGCTATCTGTAAATGTGTATATCCTGGCAGCAAATCTCCCCTATGGGTATTGCTTTTCTGAACCAAAATTTTAAATAAGTCATCCGTTTTTTTACTGACCATTTCTATCTTATCTCTAAGATACATCTTAAGGTCTACTAGAACTTGGTCGTTTCTAGAACGTCCACTATGAATTTTTTTGCCAATATCACCGAGAGATTTGGTAAGGTTCATTTCTATTTGACTATGGACATCTTCTACATGCTCTTCTATCGTAAACTTTTCGTTGTCAATACTTTTTAATATGTTTTTGCATTCGCCCAATATACTATCAAGTTCTGCCTTTTTTAGGAGACCTACGCTCTCTAGCATTATAGTATGAGCCATAGAGCCATATACATCAAAAGGAGCCAGATATATGTCGAGTTCTCGATCTCGGCCGACCGTAAAAATTTCGATGTTTTCTATGACTTTGTCATCCTTGCTTTTGCTCCATAGATTCATATTATCCTGCTTTTAAAATTTCATAATAAGGTAAATTACAAAGATAGTGAGCTACCGCTAAACTGTGTCTTATATTTTGAATAGTAATTTTGAGTATATGATATGAATGGTTGTTCTAACATATCATATAACTTGTAAAATAAGAGATTAAGATTTTTTTAGTTTCATTGAATTAGGCACAGTGTAAATGTTATTAAATATCCTCATAACACACTTGAAAGTAGTATATCATAGACTATAATCAATTGAGTTAAATAATGGGAAAACGGTTCAAAAGATTCCGTTTGTTTGAATTTCAGCAAAGGGTTAGAAATAATGATGATTGTATGGAATATTATTAAAGTGGCCTAATATCGATGTCTGTGAAAGATGCCAGAATGAAAAGTATCAAAAAATAAATTGAATCAAACAAGGCAATTTACGATATTAGGCGAACAAGCTACAGCTACGAGCGGTACCCTTTTTCACAAGATTAGATTTCTTTTGTTGAAAGCGATCACTATTGTCTATTGGATAAATTCCAACAAGAAAAGGATTTCATCTACAGAATTAAGTAGGAAATTGAAGTTGCGTCAATACATATGTTGATCTTTTAAAACGAAAGTTAGCAAGGCCATGGAGAGTAACAAGAAGCACCCCCTATGGCTGGTCTTGTTGAGGTAGGTGAGTTTGTTAGTACGTCAACAAGAAGAAAGCCTGACTAGACGTAAAAAAAATAAGAAAAAGACGGGTATAATAGTAATTGAGAAAGAAGCCAAAGGAGTTAAGCGAATGTATGTCCCTGTGATTGCAGGTTGTAGTGATGGCCAATTTGTACCGTTTTTCGAAGAACATATTTCTAAAAGTACCAAGCTTAGAACCGATGGCTGGTCAGGTTATAGTCTATTCAACAAAAGAATATTAAAATCTTGTGCAAGAAACGAGCAGTAAAAAAAGAGGGAATTTCGGAGAAATATATCGTTGCATAATGATGCTCAAAGTATCGCTCATAGGTATATACCATTCGGTTTAACATCTGCAAAATTATTTAGATGAGTATTGTTTTAGGTATAATAGAAGTATAATAAATGGTGCTATTTTTGACAAACTTCTTTTAATAACTATTCAATATCATTCCGATTTAGCTAAAAGTATGAATATTAACTAAGTGTCTAGTTCAATAAATTAATTCTAAGAATGTTTTTCATAGTCAGAAACCAAAACCTATATGTGGATAATTTCTCCAACAAATCGGCCCAAAGTAAAAAAGGCGGCTTATGGGTTGGAGATATCGAGGTCTTAGAATACACCTAGTCCCATGGCAGACTTACCTATCTCAGCAATGTTTTTGAACACTTTATTACTACTTATACGTTTATTTTAAGAGCCCAAATTGGTATTGAATCCATTAAGATATTGCTGCATTCACTCCAAAAAGAGGTCATTAAAAACAGAGTATAGGGTATTACATCTGACTATGTTAATTCAATAAAACGATTGTAAGAACTATATGTGGAAATTCGCTTTTTAAATTCAATTGAACACAGGAAATATAGAAATGATTGAAACGTCTAATTATCACATGTATGAAATAAAACTGTACTGATGGGATTTTCACTCTAAGACATAGAGCTCTTTCCGTTTCTTCTCATTTACTATAAGAAAGGAGTCTTTTGCGGAAAGCTGGCTGAAATACAAGAATAAAGTCATCAATTGAACAGAATGTCTCGGTAATTTTATTTGTTGGAAGAGGGTGTTTAATGTTCAGTGCATTAAGACACTAAATACGCTCCTTATTTTACTGTTTTTTAGTCTTTTCTTACGTCGAACTCGGGTTAATAGGATGTCCATTTAATCCTCCATCTCGGTTGAGGATATTTCCGGACTCATCATAACTATCGGCTGAGTATGGATAGCCTGTTTCTCCTACCAATTCCTCTTTTTGATACGTATTTTTTGAGGTGGTGATCATATTGCTGAGTTGAGTTAAGTTTTGGCTAGGTCATTTTGGACAGTATGATAGACCAATAATATCATAGTTAATGAGTTTGGCATGTTAGAGCTGGCTATTCCGTTTCAAATAGTGCCACTAATTTCGGAGTATTAGTGCCACGTATTTCGGTTCAAACTGTGCCACTTTTGAGAAACTCTTAGAAGTATTTCGGTTTAAAACGTGCCACTTTATAAGATCAAGTAATAGAAGAGTCTAGACTTATGCTTCAAAAAAGCAGAAGTCAATGGCAAATAAACTTGATCCCATGGATTTAAAACAATTAATATCATTACACCTTGACGGTTATAGTAATCGCAGGATAGCTAAAACGCTTGGTTTTTCACGCAATACCATCAATGTCTATTTTGGTCTTATTAAGTCTATTGACAGTAGCCCTAGTGAGCTGTTAGAGAAAAGCGAGTCAGAATTAAGGGAGCTTTTTCCAGCTGTAAGTACAATAGACAATTACCGCTATGAAACCTTGATGAATTACTTCAAGAAAGTAAATCAGGCCAGATCAAAGCCAGGATTTACCTTTCTTTTTCATTATCAGGAATATGTAGTTTCTCAAAAAAAGCCATACAGCTATACCCAGTTTATGGAGCATTACCATCGTAAGTTCAGTAAGCTCAAAGGCTCTATGAAACTGGAACATATTGCAGGTAATGAGCTCTTTATTGACTTTGCAGGCAAAAAACTGGAGGTCATAGACTTTGAAACTGGAGAAATAAAAAGAGTAGAAGTTTTTGTGGCTATTTTGCCCTGTAGCCAGTATACCTATGTTGAAGCTTGTGATAGCCAGAAGAAGGAGGATTTAATCCGATGTACTGAGAATGCTTTACGATTTTTTGGTGGAGTGCCTAAGGCTATCATCTCTGATAATTTGAAATCCGCTGTCAATAAATCTAGTAAATATGAAGCCGAAATCAATCGAAGTTTCAAGGATTTTGCTCGACACTATGATTCTGTCATAAATCCGACTAGAGCTTATTCTCCTCAAGACAAAGCATTGGTAGAGAATGCTGTTCAGTTGACCTATCAACGCATCTACCACCCCATCAGAGACATGCGTTTCTTCTCTCTACCTGCACTAAACAAAGAGATTAGGACACGATTAATCACGTATAATGATTTGCTTTTTGGCAGAAAAGAAGCCAGCAGAAAAGAACTTTTTATATCCGAAGAACTAGAGTTGCTAAAGCCTTTACCAGCCGACAAATACGTCTTAAAGGGCTATACAAGAGCCAAGGTTCAAAAGATGGGCTATGTTTACTTTTCGGTCGATAAGAGTTATTACAGTGTGCCTTATCGTTTCATTGGAAAACAAACCCAGATTCAATATACATCCTCCAATATTGAAGTCTTCTTAGAACACACTCGAATCGCCTGTCATAAACGAATACCAGCCAAGGGACTTTATCATACCAATAAAGAACACCTTAGCAGCTCTCATAAGGCTTATTCGGAGTGGTCGCCTGAGTATTTTATTAACAAAGCCGAAAAGCACGGTCAAAACGTCAAAGCCTTTGTCATCACATTGCTCAATCAAGGAGATTATCCTGAAATTCAATACAAAAGAGCCATGGGTGTTATTCAGCTCTATCAGAAACACAGCTCTCAAAGATTGGACAAGGCCTGCCTAATAGCATTGAATACTAGTATCAGCTCCTATCAGAGGCTTCGTAATATTCTTGAAAACAATATGGACAAACAAGAAGAGTTCCAGGATCCAATTAGCAATGAAACCCAAAGCCATATCCCTTTACATCAAAACATAAGGGGGGCCAGCACGTATCAATAATTTTAAACAAAACAAGAAATAATGAACAACAATCAAACAGTAGAAAAACTAAGGGCAATGCGACTGCCGGCCATGGCAGAAATGCATTTAAACAGTCTGAAAAACAATCAGATAGAAAGCCAAACACCTGATGAGTATCTGACATTCTTAACCGAACATGAATACAATGACAGACATAATAAAAAGGTAGACAGGCTTATCAAAATGGCTGGATTTAAACAAAACGCTTCCATTGCAGATATTGATTATCTCTCTCAGCGGAACCTAGAGAAAAACATGTTTCAACGGCTAGCAGGTCTAGAATTTATAAAACAAAAACAGAACCTAATTCTTACTGGGCCATCTGGAGTAGGTAAAAGCTACCTTGCTCAATCTGTCGGACATCAAGCTTGCATGATGACATATAAAGTTAGCTATCACTCTACTGCCAGGCTTCTGAATAAATTGAAACTCGCCAAAGTAGATGGTACATACCTCAAAGAACTAAAGCGACTCGAAAAAGTTCAAGTCCTAATCCTAGATGATTTTGGACTTCATGCCTTCGACAATAACGCCAGACAAGCTCTTATGGACATCATCGATGATAGATATAATCAATCTTCTACAATAATAGCCTCTCAAATACCTGTTTCTGTTTGGTATGAAATTATCGGCGAAGGCACCATAGCAGATGCCATATTGGATAGAATAGTAAACTCATCTCACAGAATTGACCTCAAAGGAGAATCTCTCAGAAAAACAAAATTGTTCTAAAAGAAAATTATTTATGTAACATTACATGATCTTATAAAGTGGCACCATTTGAACCGAAATCACTGGCATGGTTAGACCGAAATAGCCACCAGCTCATTTTGTCAGCGGAAGGTGACTAATCTACTAGATAATCA
>JBNMFK010000071.1:0-14219 GCA_051269965.1 Algoriphagus sp.
CGCCTATTTGCCCTCATAATTTGTTTGTAAGGCCTATGATTGTTTCAAAGAATAGTGTCATTTCTCTAAAAGTAGAAAGTCGAAGTAACAACTTTTTAGTCTCTATGGATTCGCGTGCAAAAATCATTGGAAATGTAGATTCTGAAATAACAATAAGCCAAGAATCATTTAAGGCTAAGCTTGTTACCTTACACGGATCCGATTTTTTAGATACACTAAGAGCGAAGTTAGGTTGGGGAAAGGATATACGAAACCGCATTTCAACAACTCATGGCGAAGAAGGTTCATGATTGCTCAGCAATAAAAAAATGAAAAAATACGTTCTGAAAACGAATCCACGCAAAGCATGACAAAGTCATTTAAAATAGCTTCATCTATCCTATTGTTTTGTAGTCTTTTAGCTGTAGGTAGTCTTAGAGCACAAGGATTATTCTCTCGCGAAAATGTCTTAAACCAATATACGACGGTAGGTTTAGGCCTCGGATCCGCTCATTATTACGGTGATATCGCTAGTATTAGAAATTTCCAAATTGGTTTATACACTAACGTTAGATGGAATATTGGGGCTAATTACACACGATACATCACTTCAAATGCTGCCTTAAGATTACAAGTATCTTGGATAAGAATTCTTGGAGACGATTTTACCTACTCCTCCAAAGTCATCGATAAATCTGCTGGGACAAGAGCTCTAAGAAACCCTATCCTATGGTCCCCTTATTTAAGAAACCTTCACTTTAGAAATGACATGTATGAAGCTACTTTGAGTGGGGTTTGGAATTTGCTTCCCACTTATGGCAAAGGTGGGGCAAATAAAAGGTTAGATTTCACCCCCTATTTTACTGCCGGAGTTGGCTTAGTAGCCCATTCTCCCAAAGCAGTTGCCCCTGCAATACTTGGGACTAGAAACACACGATGGGAACCTCTTCAGCAAGCTGGTACCTCTGGTCAAAATATTGGTTTAGGAAATGTTTATTCAAAAGTGGCCGCTGTAATTCCTATTGGCCTTGGTATTAGAATCAAAGTTAATAATAAGATTGACATAACATTCGAGGGAAACCTTAGAATTTCAGGTTCTGATTATTTAGATGATGTTGGCTTAACTAATTATCCAAATGAGGGAGCATTGACAACAGGTGGCTATCCAGATGACTTTGCTTTTTCATACAGACAAACAGAAATAACACAGGCAAGAGCTAATGATAGATCAGATCCAATATTCAACAGACTCCCGCTTTCAGAAATTATCTATGCTGATTTGGGTGGCCGACTAAGTGGTGGGGATGTTTTCGAGGATATTAAAAATGAAAAATACAATCCTACCGATTCAAAACTCTATAGAGGTATGACAAGTAGAACGGACTTCTATGCTACTACCATGTTCACTATATCTTACGTCATTAGTGATAAAATAAAATGTCCTGTTCCTAGATAATGATAAGGTCTATTTTTAATTAAAAACATTCTTCATTTGAGAAGTGTCAAAAAGTATTCTATAGCTGCCCTAATTACGTGCTTCTCGCTTCCTACTTTTTCCCAGAAGTTGGAAGTTGGAGGAGGGCTAAGTGCTCATTTTTATAGAGGAGACTTAAACCCTAATTTTAATCCCTTGCTTGCTCGCCCAGCTGGGCATGCCTTAGTGAGGTATAATTTCTCTAGAGCATTTTCACTAAAAGCTTCGGGAAGCTATGGTTTTATAGAAGGAAATGACGCCCTAAGTAGTAGTCCCTTTAATAAACAAAGAGGCTATCAGTTCAAATCTCAAATATCCCACTGGGAAGGAGAACTAGAATTTAATTTTTTAAACTTCCGTTCATATGGGACAATAGTGAAATCTAGCTGGACTCCAACGCTGTCCGTTGGTCTAGGACAATTTGGGATTTCTAGCAGGAAATTATATGAGGCTTCTGTACTTATGAGGACGCTTCAGAAAATTAAATTTCCAGACTTATCCATAACTTATGGCTTTGGTTTCAAAAAAGAAATAAGTGACTACTGGAATATTTCTGCCAACTTCAAAGCTGTTCTTCCCACCCTGAGAAAAAAAACTCAAAGGAGTAACTTAGACCTTTATGACGGTCTCGGTTTCGACTCAGACGGACTGTCGACTACTAACGAATATTTATCTGGAAGTACCTTAGCAATATTCACCAACGCGAACACACCCCAGCGAGACATGTTTTATCAAGGAAGTATAACTCTTAGTTACGTTTTCAAGACTCTGAAATGCCCTAGCCCGAGGTAGTAAGAATCTAGGCTTAACTTTCCTATTCATTCTAATTTTCTTACATTTGCAGACATTTTCGTAAACCGAAATTATTTTTTAATCTGTGTTAATAGAAAAAATAGATGTAAGCAATTTGCCAAAACACATCGCCATAATCATGGATGGCAATGGTCGTTGGGCTAAAAAGCAGGGTGCCATGAGGATTTTTGGGCATCATCATGGCATTAAGGCAGTTAGGGAAACGGTGGAAGCTTGCGGGGAAATAGGCATAAAATACCTAACTCTTTATACTTTCTCTACTGAAAACTGGAATCGCCCAAAATTAGAAGTAGACGGAATTATGAGGTTACTCGTTTCGACGATAACTAAAGAAGTACCAGATCTGAATAAAAATAATGTCAGACTCAAAACTATTGGAGATCTAAGCTCACTTCCAGCAAAGACTAGGAAAGAGATGGAAAGAGGTATAGCGTTAACTGCTCAAAATACGGGATTAACTTTATTGTTAGCGTTAAGTTATAGTGGGAAGTGGGATATCGTGCAGGCGGTCAAAGAGGTGGCAGAGAAAGTTAAAAAAAGTGAAATTGGGATTGACGATATAAACGAAGATTATTTTAGTCGTTACTTAGCCACTAGAGATTGCCCAGATGTTGACCTACTCATTAGGACGGGTGGAGATCATAGAATTAGTAACTATCTTTTATGGCAATCGGCCTATGCTGAGTTGCTTTTCTTAGATAACATTTATTGGCCAGAGTTTAGAAAAGGGGATTTGTTTGATGCGATACATACATATCAGCAGCGTGAGAGAAGATTTGGAAAAACTAGTGAACAGCTTTAAAACAGCATTTATGCTTAAAAAAAATAGACTTTATATTATTCTTGTATTCCTATTTCTCTTTTCAGGAGGTGCTTTTGGGCAATTTATAGGTGTCGGAAGAAAAAAAGTTAATGCAAATCCTATCAATACCATAACCTACGACAACCCACAAAGTTTCATTATTGGTGGCATTAAAGTGACAGGTGTTAAATTTCTAGACCCAAACACACTTATATCAGTCTCTGGCCTGAGTGTTAATGATCAAATCACGATTCCAGGAGAACCTATTAGTTCTGCCATACGAAGGTTAATGGATCAGGGTATTTTAGAGGAGGTCTCCATTAATGTGATTAAAATTGAAGACCAAAAAGCTTTTCTAGAAATTGATCTCAAAGAACGTCCTCGGCTTAACAAATTATCGCTCACAGGTATAAAAAAAGCAGAGCAGGAAACTCTAGAGGAGTCTGTGAGTGAAAATAGAGGTAAAGTCATTACAGAATCACTGATTAAGAATATTCAATTGACTATTAAAAAGCATTTTATTAAGAAAGGCTATTTAAATACGTCTGTCCAAGTAAAGCAAATCGATGATACCCTTCGGGTAAATAACGCCACACTTATATTCGATATAGACAAAAGAGAAAAAGTTAAAATTGACAATATTATAGTTAATGGTATAGAGGAAATGCCTCAATGGAAAGTACTTTCCAAACTTAAAAAGACGAAAGCCAGAGCCCCATTAAGGTTATTTAGTCCATCTAAGTATATCCCTAAACAGTACAAAGAAGACAAAACGGCCATGGTAGCTTGGCTAAACAAAAAAGGGTATAGAAATGCCCAAATTGAGTCTGACTCTATTGTTACCAATGAAAGCGGGAATGTTGATATTTACATGAATATCAATGAAGGTCATAGATTCTTCTACAGAAACATTACTTGGACGGGTAATTATCTACATCAATCTGACACTTTGGCCCTTATTTTAGGGATTAAAAAAGGGGATTTATATAATCCCGAAGAGCTGGATAAAAAAATAAACGGCATTCCTCAGAATGATGTCTCGTCTTATTACATGGACGACGGTTACTTGTACTTTAGCTGCCAGCCAGTAGAAGTCTCTGTGGAGGGTGATTCTATTGATATAGAAATGCGAATTTTTGAAGGAAAACAAGCTGTTATAAACCGAATTATACTCAACGGGAATACGAAAACTTCAGATCACGTAGTGATGCGTGAGTTGTTGACAAAGCCAGGACAAAAGTTTAGTAAGACTGACTTGATTGAGACCACTCAAATGCTTTCTAAGCTAGGTTACTTTGACCCTGAAAAAATTGAGCCAAGACCAGTTCCGCAAGCAGATGGTACCGTAGATATTGAGTTTAACGTAGAAGAGAAATCTAATGACCAGATAGAACTTTCCGGTGGATGGGGTGGTCTACAGGGTTTTGTAGGTACTTTTGGTATTGTCTTTAATAATTTCGCAGTAAAGGATATGTTAAAGTTTGGTAAAGGATATTATAAGCCTTTACCAAAAGGCGATGGACAGCGTTTTTCAATTCGCTTCCAAGCAAACGGCGGATTCCAGAATTATTCAATGTCTTTCACAGAGCCATGGTTAGGTGGCAAAAAACCTAATTCCTTTTCTGTAAGCTTATTTCACTCGGTTCAAGATTATGCGAAGCTTTTAGGGAGATATGAAAAACTCTATGGTAGTAATGGCGGTTCCGGATTTGGAAGTCCTTTTGGGGGCTCATTAGGTTTTGGAGGTTCATCTAGATACAGTGGGTATTTTAAAAACACAGGAGGATCTATCACTTTTGGTAAACGTCTAAACTGGCCAGACAGAAACTTTAGTCTGAGTAGTAGCCTCTCTTATCAGTATTATGATGTAAAAAATAGTTTCTTATTAGCAAATTTCAGGAATGGACAGGCACATGATGTCTCTCTTAGTGCAAATCTCTCCAGATATAGCTTAGACAATACGCAGTTTACCAGAAACGGGTCTTCACTAGTCATGAGTGCAACTTTTAATCCTCCTTATTCTGCTTTTGGTCAAAATAGGAGTACAGAGGATATAATATGGATTGAAGGCCACAAATGGCTTTTAGATGCCGACTGGTACACACCAATAGTTGGAAAACTCGTATTTCATGCTAAAGCCAATATGGGATTCTTGGGTCGTTATTCGGAAGATGTAGGCTATAGTCCTTTTGGTCGTTTTGTCGTAGGAGGAGCTGGGCAAGGTCTTCAAAATTCTCAAAATATTGGTGTCGAACTTATCGGACTGAGAGGCTATGATGAAGGTATTGTTTACGAAAAGTCTCTGGCCGAGCAAGTTATTGATGTAACTGGAGTTAGTAACTCAAATGGTCAATTGAGTCGTCAAGGAGGTATCATTTATAATAAGTTTACAGCAGAGTTGAGATACCCCATTTCTTTAAACCCACAAGCGACCATTTATGCTCTTACATTTTTGGAAGCAGGAAATAGCTGGGGAAGTTATAAGGATTACAATCCATTTAGGCTAAGAAGGACTGCAGGTGTAGGCGTTAGGGTCTTCATGGCTGCTTTTGGTCTTTTAGGATTTGATTATGGTTATGGTTTTGATCCTATACCTGGCGTAACCAATAAAGGTTTAAAGAATTTCACCTTTAGTATTGGTCAGCAAATACGATAACCTATTAAAACATTGTTAACAAACCATCTGAGATTAGGCTTTTATTGGTTTTTAAAATCAAAGGTGTAAATCTGGGAAACCAAAGAGTAAAATTTAAATTATAAACTTTTCTAGAATGAAGAAGACATTATTTTTTCTATTTTTATCTGCGGTTTTTACCAGTAGTTATTGTCAGAAGTTCGGGTATATAGATTCTGAGTTCATCACCAGTAAGATGCCGGAATATAAAGAAGCTATGAAAACAATGAACTCCTATTCTGATCAATGGGTAAAAGATATTCAATCGAAATACCAAGAGGTGGAAGATTTGAAATTAGCTTTTGAGCAAGAAGAAATTCTCCTGACTGAAGAAATGAAAAAAGAAAGGATGACGGCTATTTCAAAAAAAGAAGAAAATGTTAAAAGTCTAAATAATGAAATTTTCGGACTTAATGGACAACTTTTTCAGAAGAAAAAAGAGATAATGAGGCCCATAATGGATGTCATTTATAATTCCTGCGAAAAAGTGGCTCGTACCAAGAAAATTATGTTTTTATTTGACAAAGCATCCGATATTAGCATGATTTACACAGACCCGCGTCATGATTACACGGACTATGTAATGGAAGAACTAGGAATAGTTGAAAATAAATAAATTGTATTAATTAAATCAATAAGTATAAAAATGAAGATCAAATTTTTAGCAACCCTTTTTGCAGCCTTGATGCTTGCAGGTTTTGGTGTCAACGCTCAAGTGAAAATCGGTTACACAAACATAGATTTTATTCTTACCAATATTCCGGATTCTAAAGTGATCCAAGAAAAATTGGCAACAGAGAAAGCCCAATATGACAAGCTGCTTCAGGAAAAAATAGCTACGTTTCAGAAAGACTACGAAGACTATCAAAAAAATGCAGCTACAATGAGTCCTGTGATTCGCCAAGATAAAGAGAAGACACTTCAGACTGCTCAAGAAGGTATCCAGACTTTCCAGAAAAATTCTGAAAATGCTTTACAGAGCAAGCAGCAAGATCTATTAGCCCCAGTAATGGACAAAATCCAAGGAGCTATTGATGAAGTGGCTAAGGCAAATGCCTACACCCATGTATTCAACTCTGATGCTGGTTACGGAACTACTCCAGTTATCTTAGTAGCTCCGGAATCAGATAACATCACTAGCCTTGTTTTCAAACAACTGGGTGTAGAGGAGCCAGTAGTAC
This sequence comes from Algoriphagus sp., assembly GCA_051269965.1. Lineage (GTDB taxonomy): Bacteria > Bacteroidota > Bacteroidia > Cytophagales > Spirosomataceae > Arcticibacterium. The sequence continues at coordinate 6,924 of JBNMFK010000071.1, forward strand.
CTTCTGAAAACTAGAATTTTCTACTTAAAAAAGCCTCTTTGATTTGCATCAAAGAGGCTTTTTTATTTATCACTTGATTCTACAGTAAAATGAATTACCTTCTTGTTGATTTAAATATTCAACTCAACGGTCACAAACTTAGCTTTGTCCAAGAAACGCTAAACTGGTTAGATAGTTATGCCAATGATTCTGGTCACCATTTTCATTTTTTAGTTAATCACGAGCTAAACACCTCTTTATCGAAGCATGTTTCTGTTCATTATTTAGAAGAAGAGTTCAACTCAGAACTTCAAGAGACAAGACCCCTTGTACGCTATAAAAATCAGTGGAAACATATAAAATTCAAGGCTAATCAATTACTCGTTAATCAGTTAATTCTAATGGAGTTTGATATTTATCAGATAGCCATTAGTAATGACTCTAAAGTGAATTTTGATATTAACGGCATCTGGTTTAGACCATTTTATAATCAGAAGGCTATCGAAAGTTCCCTCCTCGAGAAATTCAAGTTTGGCATGGCTAAAATGAGAAAAAAAATCACTTATAAATTGGCATTAAGGAATTCAAACTTAAAGCAGATTTTTGTGCTTAACGATCAAAAAACGGTCAGTGAACTTAATTTAAAATACAAACCAAAGCTTTGCTATTTACCTGATCCCGTGATGCCATCGGTATTATCGGGTACCATTGACATTCGAAGTAAGTACGGTGTTGGAATCGAAAAAAAGATTTTCCTTATTTTCGGTTTTTTGGACGATAGAAAAAACGTTCCTAATATACTAAGAGCTTTAAAACAATTATCAGAAGAATACCAAGAGGAAATTGCCCTACTTTTAATAGGTAAGGTTGCTGATAATTATGCTCCAGTGTTAAAGAAGGCCCTATTAGAAAATAAGTCTGAAGTTCAAATCATTGAGAATAACGATTACGTGAGCAATGAAGAAATGGATGCACTTTTTCATGCTTCTAGCCTAGTTTTAAGAATGAATATCAATTACTTTGCCAGTAGTGGGATTGTAGGCATGGCTGCCAAATACAATAAACCTTCATTAGTATCAAATTATGGAGTGGTGCTTGATCTAACTAAAGCGTATGCCTTAGGAAGAGAGGTAGATCCCATAGATATTATGGCACTCTCAAGTCACTTTAAGGACTTTATAGACAGTCCCGAAGATTGGAAAATAAATGGCTCTTCGTATTGTGAAAAACATAGTATGACTGCATTCGTTACCACCTTATTAAGCCTAGCGTAAACTGATTTCCGTGTTACCCACACTTTATCAATTAGTTAAAATAAATACTTTAAACCTTTACTTTAGAATTCGCGGGTCATCAAGAGGCTATATCAGGCCTATTATTTCTTATTTTTCTTAGAAATCAAAAAGTAAAGGAAGTTTAGTTGTTGCTACTTATGAAGAACTAATGAAACGATAAAAAGGACAGTTCAACCTATAGAATATTATTTATTCTGAAATAGAAAAAAGCCTCATCACAACTATTAAAACTAGTGGCATATTTTTAAAATCCATAAAAGAATAGAATCTTTTCATAAGGATTGTACAAGAGTTAAAATCGCGTGCGTCACTTCTCATATACATGGAAACCCTTCTACTAGGCATATACTAGACCCCATTTTTACAACCCTAATCATGGTTTATACTTACAACCCTGTCCAATGTAAGAACAGCTTTTGGAGCTCCTAGGAGCATCATTTATGCAGCGAGGGATAAAACCCCTCGCAAATGAGTTGAAGAGTACTCTAGATTGGCGGAATTCTAGCCTTAAAAGTCAAAGTCTCACCAAACATTTCATTAAAAGCTATTAATATTAGTGCGTTAACTTATTTTCTTAGGTCGAACTCAGGTTAAAAGAACAACTTTCTCAATTCTTAAAAAGGGTTATACTCAGGCTCATTTTTGGCAAAATAAGTATACAAAACTTACCAGCACTCGATGATTTATCCATATCCCCTTTAAAAAAATAACAAGTTATGCACATGTTAGCTTTTGTCTCGACCCCGTAGAACAATATACCCTTTCTAGAAACAACTTTAATGAATTACGAATTGAATTCAATCTCCATGAAACAAAAAAGATTACTTTTCTGATTTTTGGCTATTTAGACATAAGGAAAGGTATTGAGGCTTCCATTAAAATCTTATCCGATTCTAGAGCCTCCTAAGATGCATCTAGTGATTACCGGGACCATTACCCTAGCAATCAAAAATAAATAGAAAATCTGTTAGAGATCTACCTTAGGCCATCCTGATTACTACGCATCTTGAAAAAGTTTGTGGAAAAGCCATCCAGTTCTTTTTTTTGATTCTTCAGACGTAGTTCCCGCTATTTACCAAAAACACATAAGTTGAGCAACATTCTAGTTCGTTCGACTATTGATAGCTGGTAAATATGGTTTGTTGGGAAAGTTAGTATATAAAAAAGACCTTGTTGCATAATTAAACTCCAACAGAGCCGAAAAGCTAAAAGAAGACCCAAATGACTTTTTGTAGAGTAAAATTGAGTATCAAAGTTGGGTCAAGTCATCTTTGACATCCTGAACCAATAATTCATTAATACCATCTACCCATTGCTGCTTGCCTTGGCAAGTCCAATGGGTATCTCCTTTTTCGTAAGCATCCTCACCTAAACCTTTAAGGATTCTGTTGGCATTTAAAACAGGTATTTCTAGCTGCTTGGAATTTTGTATCCTAGTTGCCAATTCATTATAAGTGCCTAAATCAGTACCCAAAATACTCGTTTTATTGGGGATTATACTCAGGATGACTTTGTCAAAACCGAGGCCCCTATATTTTAATTGGGTTTTATTTACATGTACCACTAAGTCTTCTATCTCTGCATCAGAAATTTCGTCAAAGGCTGAACTCATTCCTGTTTCGGAGGGTAAATAATAAAGCAGATGCTCTTCGGATTTATTTAGCTTAACGTGACTATCCACTCTTTCAAAAAGATGGTAATTTAAGGCAGCTTTCCATTCACGAACGTCCATCGTAAAGTCATATCCGAAGAGCAGTCCCTCATGTAATTCATTAGAATAAGGTAATTCAAAGGCCACTATCTTCTTAAAATAATCTTTCCATCCTGATTTTTCATCGCTTTGCTGAGAAAAGGAGATACCATCCCAAGAAGAAGAAACAAAACGTTCTCTAAAGTGTCTTTCTACCGTTTCTAGTACTAAGACATTATACTGTGATGTATCAAGTACAAGTGCCGTTTGCCCGTCTATCCGAATATAACTAAAATCCTTAGCCACAAAATGACTGCTATCTATCCTGCCTTGATCGGTAAAGCTATCTCCTGCCAATACCAAATGGATGTTGTTATTCTGAGGCATTTTTGGCGTAGAACAAAGCTCTTTTGTTACTCGAAAATCTTTGAGGTTAGCCAACCTATATAAATCTCCATATCGATAGTCATCCTTCACCAAACCTTTCTCAAATAACCAGGAAGCCAAGGAAGTAGAGCATCCCTCCAACCAAAGAAAGGAGACCGCTAAGAGCACTATGTATTTAAATATTTTCAAAATTGGAAATAGATAAATTGATTGGAGGTAAACACTCCAAAGAAATAACAAATAAGTACAAGCCCAATAAATTTCATATAAAAAGCCGGTGTTTTACTCGTATCTATTTTAGGTAGATATATCTCTTTCAGCATTAATATTATAATAACTAACAACGAAAACCAGAGCTCATTGCTAGCCAAAGGACTACTAAATCCTGAATATTCACTCACCGTAAATATTTTTTTTAGAATAGTTAATGCATTTGAGAGCCCTTGGGCTCTAAAAAACACCCAACTTAAAGTGACCAAGCTAAAGGTAAAAGCCACTTGTAAAACCGTATTAAACCTGTTTTTTGGTAGGCTAAATCCAACATGCTTTTTCCAATACATAGCAATTATCAAGAAAGTACCGTGTAATGCCCCCCAAATAATGAAATTCCAAGAAGGACCATGCCACAAGCCTGAGATGGTAAACACGATAAAGTAATTAAGATAGAGTCTGTATTCCCCTACCCTATTCCCTCCTAAGGGAATGTATAAATAATCTTTAAACCAGGTAGATAATGATATGTGCCATCTACTCCAAAACTCCATGAGATTAAAACCCATAAGTCTGGCACAGCCAATAGCGATATCTGAATACCCCGAGAAATCACAGTAAATCTGAAAAGAATAGAAAACGGTAGCCAATAAAAGTGTAATGCCGCTGTGCTCAGAAGGATTGGTGTAACAATAATCCACCATGATGGCTAACCTATCTGCAACAACTACCTTTTTAAACAGACCCCAGGCTATTCTAATCAAACCTTGTTTTACGTTTTCAAAATTATATTTAAAATACGTATGAAACTGTACCAGCAAATTTTGTGGCCGCTCAATGGGCCCTGCCACCAATTGTGGGTAGAACATCACATAAAGAGAGTAGATAACGAAGTCCTTTTCTGGCCTCTGCTTTTTTCTATAAACCTCAATAGTATAACTCATCGCCTGAAATGTATGAAAAGAAAGACCTATGGGGAGCTCTAATCCATAATTAGGAATAGGGTTTTCCATACCTACTAATCCTAAAGCGAAACCAATGTTCTGATTGATAAAGTTAAAATACTTAAAAAGAGCCAAGAAGCCAATATTGGCCACTAGGCTAAGCATGAGCCACATTTTTCTCTTAGGGCCTTCTTCCCTATCAATTAGAAAAGCCGCATAATAATCAACAATGACGGTAACAAAAAGAATGAGAATATAGATAGGCTTAAATGCCATATAGAAATAACAACTGGCCAATAGCAATAGCCAAATTCTTCCTCTATGCCTCAGCTGATAGTAGAGGATAGAAACTACAATGAAGAAAAAAAGAAACTGAAGAGAATTAAAAAGCATCTAGGCTAAGTAGACTTTATATTTTGGGCAGCTCTTATTGAAATTCGCCTCAAAAATAAAAAGAAATATCCAGTGCAAAGCACAGATTTAAGCTTTATCGACTATCCTATTAATGCTGAATAAAAGGTAACTTGCTGGCGATATGATATTGCAACAAGAACCCATTTGTGCCCTCGCTACTGCTCCTGGAATAGGAGCCATAGCGGTTATAAGAATTTCTGGCGAAAACGCCATTAAGATAGTTGACAAAGTCTTCAAAGGGAAAAGACTTGAAAAGGCTAAATCACATACTTTACATTTTGGAACAATCCTAAAACGTGAAGCTGTTGTAGATGAAGTTTTATCTGCTGTTTTCTTTTCGCCGAAGTCTTTTACAAAAGAGGATACGGTAGAAATATCATGTCATGGAAGTCCTTTTATTATTAAAGAAATTCTGAAACTTCTTGTAGAAAACGGAGCTAGACTAGCCAAACCCGGAGAATTTACACAGAGGGCATTTTTAAATGGCCAGTTTGATTTAATTCAGGCGGAAGCCGTGGCAGACCTCATTGAGTCAGACTCAGCTGCTTCACACCAATTAGCCATAAATCAACTTCGTGGAGGCTTTTCAGAACAATTAGTTACCCTTAGAGATGAACTCATCCATTTTGCCAGTATGGTGGAGCTGGAATTAGATTTCGGGGAGGAAGATGTAGAATTTGCCAACCGTAATGATTTAAAAAAGCTTATTGCCAATCTACAAGAACAACTCAATCCTTTAATTGACTCTTTTGATTCAGGTAATGTCATAAAAGAAGGTATCCCAGTAGCTATCATTGGACAGCCCAACGTAGGCAAATCAACCTTACTAAACGCCCTACTAAAGGAAGAAAAGGCTATCGTAACGGATATTGCAGGTACCACGCGAGATTCCATTGAAGATACGATGGTTCTAAAAGGCATAAAATATAGGTTCATAGATACAGCTGGTATTAGAAGTACTACAGACAAAGTAGAGAGTATTGGCATAGAAAAATCAAAATTAGTCCTTGGGAAATCTGCAATTGTCCTGTTCCTCTATGACTCAGAGACTGAGAGGGACTATTTAAAGCAAAACTTTGAGTTACAAATCGCCGGCAAAAAAGTTGTTTGGGTTAAAACTAAATCAGATTTAAACACCCATAAAGTTGAGTTAAGCGACTTATTACTTTCTGCCAAAGACAGAACAGGAATTGCAGAACTAGAAGAGATACTTTTTCAAGCTGCCTCTAATAAGCATCAAGGGGATACTATTTTGACCAACCTACGTCATTATGACTTATTGTTAAAAACTAACGAAGCCTTAAGTGAGGTTCTGGGAGGACTAGAACTTGGAATCACTGGCGATTTCCTAGCCCAAGATATTCGTTTAGCCTTACATCACCTAGGAGAACTAACAGGTACCATCACTTCAGATGACCTCCTCAAGAATATTTTTGGTAGGTTCTGTATTGGAAAGTAACCTCCACAAGGTAAACAATCAACAAACGTATAGTAAACACCATAAACTACTTATAAATAGCATAATAAGTTAATATCATACTTTGTCTTATTTTGTAATCTTACACCTTTATTATGTTATTGTTTGTACCTTATTTGTACCTTTAGTTTCGAGGTACAAATATTTAGGGTTTAGCCCTTTTATTTTTGCACCTATTTGCACTTAAAGATACTTAATGACATTAAACGCTATTTAATGAGCAGTAATATTAGGGTACAAAGGATTTGCCAGTTTTGTGAACAAGAATTCACAGCCAGTACTACGGTGACCAAGTACTGTTCTCATAGATGTAGCCAAAGAGCTTACAAGGCAAACAAGCGTTCCGAAAAAGTAAGCCAATCTAATACAGATACTTTTAAGAAAAAGCAGCAAGCCATGGAGCTATTAAAATCAAAGGAGTTTTTAACGGTTCGTGAGGTAGCCCAATTATTAAACTGTTCAGTAAGGTCTGTATATTATCACATTGAAAGCGGTTCAATAAGTGCAGTAAACTTGGGGCAAAGAATTACTAGGGTAAAGCGTACAGAGATTGACAAACTTTTTGAAACTAATGATAAACCCCAAGCAAGTAAATATGAAGCCATTCAGTATGACATTAAAGATTGTTACAATTTAAAAGAGATACGAGAAAAGTATGGCATTTCGGATGGTGCCCTGCACAGGATTATCGTAAGAAATAACATACCCAAAATTAAAAAAGGATGGTATGCTTATGTACCTAAGAATTTCATTGATAAATTATTGACGTAAAATAAAGTTGTTTTTCAGCGTTCACTTTTTTCACCTTTTTCACTTTAGCATAAAAGACAATGACTTCTAAAGTTACATTAAGACAAAAGAAAATAAGCAAGGGGCGAAAAAGCCTATACCTTGACTTTT
>JBNMFK010000072.1:0-14101 GCA_051269965.1 Algoriphagus sp.
ATAAAGAGGGTAAACTTTATTTGAACCCAGATCCAGGTTTAGGCATAAAATTCAATCCTAAAAAAGCAGATTTTGTCATGGAGGTTTCTGAGAGGACTAAGTTCCCTCATCCATACCTAAAAAGTCCTGATGGAGCCATCTATGGTTGGTAGACGGAGACAATTTTAATTTATAGATAACCCTAATTTGAAAATGAAAATGAGAATAGTTTTTGTAATGCTTTTTGTTGCTATCAATTGTTTTGGTCAAAATTATCCAAATGCAACAATCTCCAACGGTCATATCACTGCTAAAATACTCCTTCCAAATGAAGGGAAAGGGTATTATCAAGGAACAAGGTTTGATTGGGCTGGTGTGATTTCCGAGTTGGAATATAATGGTCATAGTTTCTTTGGCGTTTGGAATCCAGAATTTGAACATGGTTTACATGATGCCATTACTGGGCCAGTGGAAGAGTTTACGGTCATTGGATATGAAAAAGCCGAAGTGGGTGAGACTTTTTTAAAAATAGGCGTAGGCGAGCTGGAAAAACCTGAAGAATCTGCTTACTCTAGGTTTAAAACCTATCAAATTAAAAACCACGGAAAAAGAAAGGTCAAAGTAGGAAAGGATGAAATTCAGTTCACTCAAATTCTTAAGATGTCCAATGACTATTCTTATGAATATGTCAAGAAGATGAAATTGGAAAATTCCAGCTTGGTTTTAAGTCATAGTTTTAAAAATACAGGAGATAAAATCATTCAAACAAGTGTTTACAATCACAATTTTTTCATAATTGATAAGGAGCCTACTAATGCTAACATCAAAACATCATTCGCTTTTGACGTAAAGCCAGATGGAGCAGTAAAAGGATTTGGAACAACTGCATTAATCAGGGATAAGGCTATTATTTACACTAAAGCTCTTACGGGTTCAGAAAATGTATTCTCAAATGACATGACAGGATTTGGAAATACTTCAAAAGATTATGATATACGTATTGAAAATCTAAAAACCAAGGCTGGAGTACGCATTACCTGTGATCGACCTATAAACAATATGGTCTTTTGGGCTTGTGCTACAACTTCTTGTCCAGAGCCTTTCACTAAAATAGAAGTATTGCCTGGAGAGACTTTCACATGGACAATTAATTATGAGTTCTTAATTGATAAGCCATGAAGCAAGCACTATTCATTACTTATTGCCTGAGCTTATCATCTCTGTTAATTTCTTCTAGTTCTTCAGAAGATTTTCAACATGTAGATTGGGGACATTACGGTGGAGATAGCGGAGGTTCGAGGTACTCTGAATTGTCTCAAATTAACATAGAAAATGTAGGTTCGTTAAAAGTAGCTTGGGAGTTTGATACCAGCGAAGAAGTGGATTTAGAAAAGTCTTTTGCCAATCAATGTCAGTCTATTGTGGTAAATAGAATATTATACGGAATCACCTCAAAACATAAGCTTTTCGCATTAAATGCTGCTATTGGTCAGGAGTTATGGACGTTTGATCCTTACTCATTACCTGCACTCAAAGAGAGTTTTCATCCTATGCATGGTGTGGTTTATTGGGGAGAAAAACGAATAATCTATATGGTAGGTTCTTATTTACTGGCAGTAAATGCCAACACGAGAAAGCTTATTAAGCGTTTTGGTAAAAAAGGTCTGGGCGGCTTACTTCAAGGCTTGGATGATGAATCTGTCAGGGGGTTCGATGTGAACGACTATAGCATTCGCTCCACCTTACCTTACGTCATTAATAACAACACATTTATTATAGGTTCTTCGGTTTCAGAAGGCGGAAGTGCTTTACCAGGAAATAGCAGAGCTTTCAAAGTTAAACCTGGGAGACTGAGATGGGTATTCAATACCATACCTCTTCCTTGCGAGGATGGATATGAAACGTGGGCAAAAGACTCCTACAAAAAAATAGGGGGAGCAAATAGTTGGGCTGGGATGGTTGTTGATCAGAAGAGAGGCAGTTCTTTTTTAGGTACAGGTTCTCTATCCATCGACTTTTACGGAGCAGAGAGGCCGGGAAAGAATCTTTTCGCCAATTGTATTATATCGCTTGATGCAAACACAGGAAAGAGAGCATGGCATTTTCAAACCGTGCATCGTGATTTATGGGATAAAGATATACCATGCCCGCCTAATCTTATCACAGTTATGCATGAAGGCAAGAGGATAGATGCGGTGGCTCAGGCTTCTAAAGATGGGTTTATTTTTATTTTTGATAGAGAGACTGGTAAACCACTTTTTAATCTTGAAGAAATTGATGTTCCCGTCTCGCCAGAATTGCCGGGAGAAAAACCATGGCCTACTTAGCCTATGCCAACCAAATCGAAGCCCTCCGTAAATCAGGTACTTGAAGAAAATTCTATAAAGAGGATGCTCGAGGCAAATAAGTTTGTGCCAGAAAGGTTTAAGAATAGCATTTTGGGAAACAAGTATTTACCACCAAGTGAAAAAGGATCACTCATTTATCACATTGCTGGAGGAGCGGAGCGGGGTGGAGCGGCAGCAGATCCTAATGGAATTATGTATGTCAATGGCAATAATATGTTATGGTGGATTCAAATGAGGAAATCTTCTGAGGGAAATCAATCTTCAAGTGGAGAACGACTTTTTAATCAGAACGGCAGTGCTTGTCATGGGATAGATAAAAATGCTGCTGCAAATCAAGCGTTCCTAAATTTAGAGTATAAAGCCGCTCGTTTAAATAAATCGCAAATCTTAAAATATTTAGAATCTGGAAGAGGTCGGATACCTTTTTTTTAGTATTTGAAATCAGAAGATAGGCAGTCTATTGTTAATTTTCTCTTAGAAAAAGATAAGGAAAAGGGCTCCGGATTTGATGTTCATAAGACTGACACCGAAGAGACAGAGGATGGTAAGTTATTTCCGTATAATCCACTTTATTTAAGCAGTGGGAATGTTCAGTTTTTGGATCTAGACGGTTACCCAGCGATGAAGTCGTCATGAGGGAATCTAAACACAGTGGATATGAATAGTGGAGAGTTTTTATGGCAAGTTCCATTGGGAGAATTTTCAGAATTAAAAAAAAACAAGGATTGGCCCCAGCAGGTACAGAGAACCACGGAGGTCCTATTTTATCGGTAAGTGGGCTGCTGTTCATTGGGGCAGCTTATGATGAGAAATTAAGAGCAATAGATACTAAAATAGGAAAGACTGTTTGGGAATATCAGCTATCGGCTGGCGGCTATGCCACACCCGTCACATATATGGTTAATGGTAAACAATATATTGAGGTAGCCGCTTGTAGTGCAGGATATGGATTAAAAGGAGGATCCAAGTTTTTGGCATTCTCTCTAGAATAATACGCCTTGAGTAAATGTTATAATACGCAATAAACTGGGTTTTTAAATAAAAATGAAAGACACGAAGAACTTAATTATTGGTTGTGATTGGGGAACTAGCTTTTTCCGGCTAAGGATTATTGACAGCACTACAAATACTGTTATCACGGAATTAATGAGTACTGATGGCATAGCTAAGACCAATAGGAGGTTGGAAATGGAAGCAGCTCGCTTTGAGAATTTCTGTGAAGTGATATTGACGAATCTGACGTCCTTGAAAAGTAAGGTCTCATTTGATATTAATAAACTTAGTATTATTATTTCTGGAATGGCATCCTCTTCAATTGGTATGAAAGAGCTTCCTTATGGGTATTTACCATTTGGAGTACAAGATGCTTCAGATCTAAATGTAGAAATATTTGAGCGTATCAAATCATTTCCTAATCCTTTGATTTTGGTTTCTGGTTTGCGAGATAAACACGATGTTATGCGGGGTGAGGAGGTTCAGCTTTTAGGACTTGCCCATTTGATGGATTTTCCTAAAGAAATGGAAACTATCGTTATTTTGCCTGGAACACATTCCAAACATTGTTTTGTGAAAAATGGTGTATTAAGTCATTTTCAAACCTACCTGACAGGGGAACTCTATCAAATACTCTCTGAGTATAGTATTTTAAGCAATTCCGTCACTATCGAAACACCAGAGGAGTGGTCGGCAAAGGCGGCCGAGGCTTTTTCGAAAGGTGTTTTGAATGCTAGAGATACCAGCATGCTAGTAAATCTTTTTAAAGTAAGGACTAACTTCCTTTTTAAGGAAATGGAGAAAGAAGATAATGCTTTGTACTTAAGTGGTTTATTGATAGGTGAAGAGCTTAATAATATATGTCTTCCATCAGATACCAGGCCCATTATTCTCTGTGGAGGAGAAAACATGAATACGCTGTATAAAAAGGCTTTAGAGGTGTTAGGACTTGAAAAAAGAACTCAGTTTATGAAAAATGATATCTTAATAAAAGCCACCATAGCTGGTCAGTCTGAAGTGTTCAAAATTCATAATAAAATTCTAAATGATTAATAACTCGTTTTCGTGGGAATTGTTTGAAAAGGTACCCATTGTAGGTATTCTTAGAAACATAGCTTTTGAAGATTTTAAAAATATTTTCTTGGTGTGCCAAAAAGCAGGTCTTACCAATCTTGAAATTACAATGAATACTCCAAGGGTAGAAGAAATGATTTCTTATGCTTTTGAAAACAATGAAGGATTCATGAATGTTGGAGCAGGAACTGTTTGTTCAGAATCTGATTTAGAAAGAGCCCTAAAGGCAGGTTCTCAGTTTATTGTGACACCTATAATTTCAAAGGTAGTTATTGAAAAATGTGTGGCATTGGGTATACCTGTTTTTCCCGGAGCTTATACACCTACCGAGATTTATACAGCATGGAGTTTAGGTGCAAAAGTGGTTAAGGTATTTCCTGCTACTGCTCTTGGCCCATCATTTATAAGGGACTTGAAAGGACCTTTAGACCAAATTAAACTTCTACCCACGGGCGGAGTGAGTTTGGATAATATTCAAGACTTTAAAGCTGCTGGTGCCGCAGGTTATGGAATAGGAAGTCAGCTTTTTAATAAAAAGCTTATTGTCGAGGAAAACTGGAAAGGATTACAAGAACATATTGAACAATACATTCTAAAAACCTAAAATTAACACCCTAATGAAAATTAAAAATTATAGATGGATAATAGTAGCACTTCTATTTTTCGCAACAATCATTAACTATTTGGACCGTCAAATTATTGGTTAATTAAAGCCCATATTAGAGTTCGAATTTGAATGGGCTGAAACGGACTTTGCTAGAATAGTGATGGCCTTTACGGCGGCATATGCTGTTGGCTTACTTTTCCTTGGATGGTCATTGACAAGATTGGTACAAGAAAAGGGTATTCTTTTTCCCATGCTTATTGGTGGATTATTAGATAAATACAAAGACCTTGGTAATGTAGAGGTTGGCGATAATATTTTATTTATAATCTGCGGATTTACATACTTAGTGGCATGGCTAATCATCCATTTATGGACTAAAAAAGTAGGTAAAGTATCTTTATAAAAATTGAGTTGAAATTATTGCTCAATCTATAAAACACCCTATAATATTGATGAATAACGAATCGAATGACAAGAAAAATAGAATGTCAGGAAGAAAGGTTTTATATTCACCGGGATTGGCTGGAGCAATCGCCATTCCAAGAGCAAGCTTTGCTAGACCATAATCAAAGGTTTACAAAGAAGACAGAACTATGGTTAAAATCACCAAGCTTGAGACTTTCTTGATAAAGCCTAGAAGGGTCTTTTTGAAGATTCATACAGATGCATGTGTTGTAGGTTCGGGAGAACCATTATTAGAAGGGAGAGCTCAAACGATTCAAACAGCTATAAAGGAAACAGAGCCTTACCTCATTGGAAAGGATCCAAGAGCTGTAACACATCATTGGCAAGCTATTTATAGACATAGTTTTCATATAGGAGGTTCCCGTGATTTAAGTGGAATAGATCATGCCCTTTGGGCTATAAAAGGTAAACTTTTGAATGTCCCTGTGTACGAATTATTAGGAGAACCCACCAGAGACAGAGTACGGACATACGGAAGAGCGAGTACTCCTGAGCAAATGAAACAAAAAGGTGCTGAAGGGCATACCGTCATTAAAACTGGGGTGGCAAAAGAGCGTCCTGCTAGAGTCGTAGAAAATCCAACGTTTATCAAATATGCTGTTGAAAATTTTGCCGCATTACGCGAAACAGGAGGAGATACCATGGATATCGGAATTGACTCATACAGAAATATTTCTCCACAAACTGCCAAGATACTTATCAAAGAACCAGTTTCTTATCAGCCGATGTTTATTGAGGAACCGTTTCAGACGCAGAATGTGGATGTTCTAGCTGATATTGCCAGAAGCACTTATTTGCCTATTGCCACTGGAGAAAGAATTTTCACAAAATGGGGCTTTAGAGAGATTTTAGAAAAAAGAGCAGCTATTATTCTCCATCCTGATATGTGTCATGCAGGAGGAATTTCAGAAATTAAAGTCATAGCAGGTATGGCAGAAGCCTATTGTGCTCAAATAGCCCATCACAACGCTATGGGGCCTATTTCTTTGGCCATAGGCTTACAGTTAGCGGCTAGTATTCCTAACTTCTTGGTTCAAGAGCAGGTTTCTTTAGGTGAGGGATACTTGAAAACGCCATTTAAATTGGGAAAAGATGGCCATGTTATGATCCCTACGGCGCTAGGTTTAGGTATAGAATTAGACGAGAACCAGCTTTCTGATAAACTTGATCATGATTAGCAAAATCCTCAAACTTACGACCCAATTGATAGCTCAGTAGTAGACTGGTGAGAAGTCAGTTTTCATTAATAAAAATAAAAATAGTATGTTAAAAAGTATAAGTATTTTCGCTCTGGCCGTCTTAATAATGTCCTGTGGTGAGGAAAACAGCAAAACAGAGAAGAGTATAACGGACACCGACGTACTGGTAGATTCGCTCCTTTACTTCAGGAATAATAAGATTAAAACTGACATTCTATCTCGTAAATTTCCAGACTTAGGAAGAGAGAAAGCTATAGCGTTTCAGTTGGCTTGTTTGAAAAAAGAACTCGCAGGTGGGGCCATATTAGCAGGATGGAAAATGGGAGGCACCGTTGGCGATAGTACCAGTTTTGATCCAATAATGGGTTATATGCTTAAAGCGAACCAGTATTTTTCTGGAGATAAAATAGCTATTAAAGCTTTTCCTGAAAATGAAACAATGATAGAAGGGGAAGTGGGCTTTGTGTTTAAACAAGATTTCCCTGAGGGTGTGGGGTCCATAGAAGAATTAAAAGATGGTATTGATTATGCCATTGGAGCGGTAGAATTTGCTCAATCAAACGCCATAGGAATCAATAATGATCCAGAAACTGTGAAAATCAACCATGTTTTGGCTTTTGGTACGGGACAAGCTGGATTTATGTTGGGCAATAAAAAAATCGACTTCGCAGAATTTGATGTGGAAAACGAAGCAGTAGAGTGTTTTGTGGATGGTGAATTAGCGGCCTCTGGAGTATCCAGTAGAATTCATAGAGGACATCTGAATGCACTTAATGCATTGGTAAATATGTTGCCAAAGTATGGATATATGATTAAAAAAGGTGACGTAGTTATTACGGGGTCCTTGTATGCTAATCCTACTGTAAAGGGTGCTGCTAAAGCGAATCTACAGTTTAGCAGCTTAGGAGAGATTGACATGGAAATTTTTAATTAAGAGACGTTTAGTTTAAGTTGAAAGTTAGTTTAGAGGCGGGTCTCTGTTGTCAGAAATGCAGCAGGGGCGGCTTTTTTTGCTAATACTCAAAAAAAGAATTTTAATATCTAACGTGTGATCCGTTGAATTTAACTTGGCGTATTTGATTCCGACAAGGAGCTAAAGATAACCCTTAGTGGTTAAAAATCAGGGAAGTCATCTATCATATGGTGAACTGAAGAGTCTTATGAAATTTCAATTATTAGAGGAATCAACTATGTTGAATAAGGACAAGCTTTTTTGAAGAGATAGCCTAATAAAATCATCAAATTCTGGCTTAAAGCAAAATAAGTTTATTCTTGAGTTTGAGTTATTTGCCAATACGCGTTCGAAGTTACTAATTTCGGTAATTCCGTAATTCTTTATACTTGTTTGAAGATAGTTCGCTGATAAAAGAATTAAAAAAGGTAATTCCAATAACAATTACTACCAATAAAGTTGAAACATATTGTTGTCCCTTAGAAAAATAACAGCTATTCATGGTACCGAGAGATACTATGGATGGTATTGTAAATGGGAGTGTAGTCACATACTTATAATCTTTAATTCTATTCTTTTTTTATTCAGGTTTTCCATCTCCAAATAGCATCATTGGGGGAAAAGAAAAGTATGATACCACCTAAAATCTTAAATGTGTGAAAAGACAGATATAGACCTCCTAGCTTGAGTTCGGCGTAAGAAAATCAGTAGACTCACTAATCTTAAGAACCTTTAATGAAACGTTTGTCGTGTTTTTGGCTTTTTATGCTCCAATTCCGCCAAACTAGAGTACTTTTCAACCCATTTGCGAGTGTTGCCTCGCAACGTAAATAACGCACCTCAGGAGCTCCAAAGGCTATTTTTAAATAGAACTCAGAGTTCTAATATTAAGGATTCAATAAAAATAAAGGAATAGGGAATGCAATTATAGATGCACGAACTATAATTTTATTTTTATAGATTTTATTGAAATTCTTTCATTGATTCCAGCTAAATAGGTATAGAACCGATGGGGTCAATTCATGCGATATAGAAGAATATTCTGATTGAAATCTCAGCCAACCCATTTGATGATTTTTCCCTTTGTTGTGAAAAAAAACCAGTTGTCCTCTTGGAGAACTCATATCTACTTTAAACAGGGGCTCTGGACCATTTTTTGGTGTTGCCTATTTAAAGATAAGGTTTGAACCCATTCCTCCAGGTATATGAATTTCAGCTGTTTCAAAAGGACCTAAAAATATTGGATTGTCAAAGCATTTCCGAACGGATTATCTAGAGTGTCATACTAATATGCTTTGGGGATATAGGTAGTATTAGCATCGCTTATTTTCCTAGGACTTATCATAACTATTAGGTTGTGAGTTTTTTAATCCTACATATTATAGATTTGTGTACAAAAAGATAAGTAAGTTTAGCCAAGGTCAGGTAAATCCGCTGAGTCAATATCTGTAGTTCGCTTTGACCAATTTTTCGAACGTGTAGAGCTTATTTCTTTTTACTCTGTGCAGCTAGAAAGCAGTACGATTATTGTTAGATATAGGTAATTTCTTGTTCTTTCGACTAATTTGTGTAAAGTTGTCCTAATTAATATCAGACTAATAGAATAACTCAATACTTCTTTTGTAATATTCTCTTTTTTTAGTCTATTGGGACATATTTTTGATTTGCCCCAATAGACTGTTGTCTAGTTATTTAGGTAATAATAAATCTCTCAAAACAAAAAGGATCTTCCATCAATATCTTGAGAGGGAAGTCTCAAATTCAAAAAATGAGCCACTGTAGGATAAATATCTACAATGCTGAGACCTGTATTGAAAACTACATTGGTGTTTGCTTTATTGGTGACTATCCAGGTTGTCCTTTCTCTTTCGGTTTGGCCACCATGACCTTTACCCGTTTCAACATCTCGGCCGTGGTCTGTAGTGATAATGATGAGCCAGTCTTCATCGAATTCCTTTTCACGGAACTGGATGGCTTCCCACAGTTGTCCTACCTGCTTGTCGGCCAACTGTATTGCTTGAATCATTTCTGGACTGTCTCCAAATTTGTGACCTATGGCATCGGTGTATTCTAAATAGACCCAACTCAGGTCTGGAGCATCTTTTTTAATGCTTTTAGCAGCTTCTTGTGCCACTAAATCATCAATTTTATTAAGATACTTATTTTTTGCATCATGAGGAAAACGGATAGTATCTAGTTCGTAGCCATCAAAGGCGTAATCTATTTTGAGATGGTTTGTAGCTGCCAGGCCCTCTCCAAGTAATTTGGTCCGGTTATCTTCCCAAGTAGAATAGATACCTAGTTTCATGGTGCTGTCAGAGTCTTTAGCCGCTTGAAAAATAGAAGGGTAATCATAATTAGGATTTTTGATAGAGTTGCCATACACGTTATGCTTGTTTGCCCAGGTGCCGGTGAGCATGCTGTTGTAACCTACTGCAGAAATTGTGGGTGACTCAGAGGCACCACCCACTTGGCCCCCGACATAAGCTTTGGCGTAGGCTCCGTTTTCTATGATAGCATCAATGTTTAGTGTCTCTGTACTTTCTAGAGCATCAGCGGGAATACCGTCGAGTAAAACAAGGAGGACTTTTTTTTCGGGTGTAGGCCTAAAGCTTAGCAAAATGCAAAGGCTAAGACTTGCAAATATTGTTTTTTTCATATAAAAGCGAAATTAGAAATTATTACATTTCGTTGCATTATTATCGGACGATTGTTTGTTCAAATATTTGATATTTGTTTTTGTCCGTAGGGCGGAGACTTCTTAATGCCCATATCTTATCCAATGCTTTTTTTCAATGGTAAGGTAGTATGAGCGTCTTAAATCTTATGTCAGTTTACGCTTTCTGACTGTCTTTTTAGATTTATACTAAAGCCCACTTCATTGCTTTAGACTAGTATTATTTGATTTTTAGTGCTAGAGCGGATAAAAATCATTTGTATCATTTAGATTATAAAAAATTCCATCTTTATGAATTGAGCGACTAGTTCTGTCGTGGAATTTATAAATTTGGATTACAAATATCTTTTGTCATCACTGTGGTGGATCCTCCTAATCTAGCTTTTCAATTGTTGGATTCCACCATACATCACTTTGCAATTCATATAGGGACGCTTTTTTCTTTCCTAGTATTGAAATATTTACTTATTGGAGCGTTTACTCTCCATTTATCTGTTCATAGTTTGCACTTTTTGAAATATAATTGTCGAAAATAGTTTGTAGCTCTGATGTAGTCGTCTTGTCAATTTTACCTGTATTCCATTTATTGCATAGCTGTCTTTTTTTTGAGTTGCGACTATAATTTGAGCTTTATCTGCGATAAACTTATCTAGTTTCTTTTTGACCAATGAACGCCTCAACGTGACCTGAAATTTGATAGTTTTCACTGCAGCACAAATTTTATATTGAAATAACAAGGCAGATTTATGATTTATTCCAATTGTTCTGGAAAATTGTACAGCTGAAACGCTCTAAGTGGGTATCTACAATATGAAAGGTCTTTTCGATACCGAATTTTACATTGTGAAAAAAGGTTTAAGCTGTTGGCTAAATGATTTGTAAACAATCGCTACAACGTTTATGCAGAGCATTATTACAAGCGTCTTCCTTGATATATTTACAATTAGGGTAGTGACTTATGATGTTCTACATAAGCCCCAAAAGTCTTTTTCTTATAGAATTGTGTGAGAGATACAATCTCGTTTTGACCTCTAAAGGTTAAAAAATCTTCTCTTTTTCGTATTTCTTTTATCAAAGAGGTTAAAGTTTTTTAAGAGAGGCGTAAGCACGCAGGTTCATTTGTGCTTTAATCAGCTGAGCCATCTTGATATGTTATATGTTCAGGTTGTAAGCATAGGTATTCTTCAGGTTCTGCCAGTTCGATTCCGAGCATTTTATGACGTATAGTTGACTATAAAAGGCCATTTATCAAACTACTTTTAACAGGTATTTTGCTACGTATTTAAAATGGTATGTGATCACCTTCTGGCGTGTCCACATTTTCCGGATTTTCTGTAATCATACGGAAACTCCAAGGGTTTAATCCTAAAAGTCAATTGATACGATTTGTCTATTCTTTAAATTCATATAAAGGAATTTACTCTTTGGTATGTTACCAGAGTATTTGTTACTTAATAGAGCCTTAAAGGGTTCTAATTCCGAAAATTAAATCTGGTTTGTTCAAAAGATTTTGAACAAACATTGGCTAGTACAAAATCAGCTTTTTCTCGTTCGTACTCCTTTCTGTATCATGTTTCTATTTTACGAGGATGATTTTTTTTCATCAGGATTTCTTTCGCTTTTTCCTTAGACAAGGGACACATTATTTTTTTAGCAAGGATGTCTCTAATTGAGTTTGTAAATTTATTTTTTATGAAAACAATTAAGCTGAATTCTTGATTTTCAGTTGTAGAGTTTGGAACTGTCTTTATTTCAAAAAATTGGTTCTCACTCAATTTGATTTATATTGAGTTCAAATATTCATCAAACCAATTACCCTATATGAAAAAACAAAATTATCTAAAGGTCTTATTACTTCTAACGTCTTTTCTCATACATCCGTTTATTCAAGGTCAAGAAACTTTTATCTATGGAGACCTGCTTCCTGATGCTCCAGAATTAGCTGCTAGAGGTGATTTTAAAATTGGCGTAAGAACCATGACACTTACTAATAAAAACCAGATTGATGTCTTAAATACAAAAGATGGGGTTGATCCTATTTATGATAGAAATTTAAAAGTAGAGGTTTGGTATCCTGCTGCTTTAAAAATAGGGGAGAAAGATCTAGTTTCTTATGAGGAAGTAATGGGAAGTGCCAATGATCCTAAGCGTCCATTAATTCCTTTTTCTTTTCAGGGAAGAGCGGCTAGGGATGCAAATGCTGTGAAATCTGCTGGTTTATTTCCGTTAGTGATAGTGTCGCATGGTTATGTAGGTTCGAGGTACATAATGAGTTACCTCTGTGAAAACTTGGCTTCTAAAGGCTATATAGTGGTGGCAATTGACCACAAAGAATCTACTTTTAAAGATGGAGCAGGTTTTCAAAGTACGCTCTTAAACAGACCCAAAGACGTGAAATTTGTTTTAAACGAAATGCAGGCTTTTGGCAGGAAAAATACGTTCTTAAAAGGACTAATAGATGCCAGTAATACAGCTATCATTGGTTACTCCATGGGAGGATATGGTGTACTTAATGTCGCTGGAGCTGGCTATAGCAGTGTGCTAGAAAAAACTTTTAAGGCATTATCTGGTGGAAGCTCGGCAATCTCTTCATTGATTTATGAAAATGAGGCATATAGAAAAATAGCAGATCCAAGAATAAAGGCGGTAGTGGCTTTTGCTCCATGGGGAATGGAGAGGGGTGCGTGGGACAGTACTAGCCTTAGTGGTTTGCAAGTACCCACTTTCTTCATAGTAGGTTCACAGGATGATATCTCTGGTTATGAAAAGGGCGTAAAGACTATTTTTGATGGTGCAGTAAATACGGAGAGGTATTTACTGACTTATGCCAATGCCCGCCACAATGTGGCTTCCAATCCTGCTCCCCCAGAATCTTTGGAGCCCGGACTTAACCTTGACGAGTACTATAGATATGCGGAGCCTTCTTGGGATAAAAGAAGGATGAATAATATTAATAACCATTTCCTTACAGCCTTTTTGGGCAAGCACCTTAAAGGAATCGATTCTGAGAAGTTTCTCGATCTTCCAGAAGATTCAAACAAAAAGACATGGGAAGGATTCCAGAAGAGGTCTTCTACTGGTTTGGAATTGCGTCATGAATTTGGTTCAAAGTAATTTTTAGCGTTATGTATAAAGCCAAAAAAGACCGACATCGTCGGTCTTTTTTTATAGCTATTGAGTAAAGGCTTAGTTTACTTATTCATCAACTTGATCAAATTTAATGCAGAACCCGCCTTAAACCACTCTATCTGAGCTTCGTTATATGTATGGTTTCCTTTGATAATATCCTTAGAGCCATCTGCGTGTACAACCTCAATGGTGATTTGCTTATCTGAAGCAAAGTCTGATAAATCTACAAAGTTGAAAGTATCATCTTCCTGAATTTTATCGTAATTGGCTTCATCTGCAAAAGTTAGAGCTAGAACACCTTGCTTTTTCAAGTTGGTCTCATGAATTCTTGCGAAAGATTTCACAATAACCACCTTAACACCTAGGTGCCTTGGCTGCATGGCTGCATGCTCTCTAGAAGAACCCTCGCCATAGTTATGGTCACCTACAATTAAAGTAGGAATGCCGGCAGCTTTATAAGCTCTTTGTGTATCTGGCACAGTACCTATCTCGCCAGTTATTTGACTCTTAACGGCATTGTTATCCATACTGAATGCATTGACTGCCCCTATTAAAGTATTGTTTGCAATATTATCTAAGTGTCCTCTAAAACGTAACCATGGACCAGCCATTGAAATGTGGTCAGTAGTACATTTCCCAAAGGCTTTTATCAACAATTTAGCATCCGAAATATTTTTC
>JBNMFK010000073.1:0-14013 GCA_051269965.1 Algoriphagus sp.
CTTTATTTGAGTCTCGCCTACTTCCAAAATCTTCACAGGTACAGTCTGTTGTCCATTGTGCATGTTAAGCATACCTCCTGCTTCTAGTGGTACATCTTCTGGAATCTGAGATTTCTCAAAATCAAAAATGGCTTCGGGGTTTATGTCACCATAAGCCTCTGCTGCAGCAATGGCAACAGTCTTTTTATCCGCCACTTTCATGTTTAAAACACCTTCCTCAAAACCTTTAATAACCATCCCGCTTCCAACTTCAAATTCTAAAGGCTCACGCCCTTCAGAGCTGTCGAAAACGCTTCCGTCGTTTAAAGTTCCTTTGTAATGTACTTTGATTGAATCTCCTACCTTTACCATGTGTCTATTATTTTGTTCTACTATTTAATTAATATGCTTTCGCAAAAAGAACCCTTTGAGACGAAGGGTTTCCTGTTAAAATGCACTTTCCTGCCTCTTCTTTGGCACCTAAAGGTATGCAACGGATAGTGGCCTTAGTAAGTTCCTTTATCTTATCTTCTGTTTCTGAGGTGCCGTCCCAATGCGACGAAAGAAATCCACCATCTTCTAATTTACTTTTAAACTCTTCCCAGGTATTAACCTCAAAGGTATTGTCCTTCTTGAAGTCAATCGCTTTTTTAAAAATGTTTTCCTGAATAATAGCTAAGAGACCCTTTATGTAAGTTGCTGAACCTTCTAAGGGTTTTTGCTCTTTACTTAAATCATCTCTTCTTGCTATTTCTATTAAACCTTTGTCTAGGTCACGCATTCCAACCGCCACTCTTAGTGGTACGCCTTTGAGTTCATATTCTGCAAACTTCCATCCCGGTCTCTGGTCATCGTTATCATACTTCAGGATGACACCTAAGGCCTTGAGTTCGTCCATCATTGGCTTGATTATTTTTGTTATTTCGGCCAGTTGCTCTTCCCCTTTATAGATGGGTACAATCACCACTTGGATGGGAGCTAGTTTTGGAGGTAATACTAAGCCTCTATCATCAGAATGTGCCATAACCAAGGCACCCATAAGACGTGTACTTACTCCCCAGGATGTACCCCAGACGTATTCTAATGTTCCTTCTTTGCTCTGGAATTTCACATCAAAAGCTTTTGCGAAATTTTGACCTAAAAAGTGAGAAGTTCCGGCTTGTAATGCTTTTCCATCTTGCATTAAAGCTTCTATACAAAGGGTATCATCTGCTCCTGCAAATCTCTCACTAGCTGTTTTACGTCCCTTTACTACGGGTAATGCCATCCATTCTTCAGCAAATTTGGCATAAATGTCCAGAATAGTGTGGGTTTCTTCTTTCGCTTCTTTTTTGGTGGCGTGTGCAGTATGCCCTTCCTGCCATAGAAATTCCGAAGTTCTCAAGAAAATTCGAGTTCTCATTTCCCATCGTACCACATTAGCCCATTGATTTAACAGCAATGGAAGGTCACGATAAGATTGAATCCATTTTTTATAAGTGTTCCAGATAGCAGTTTCTGAAGTAGGTCTCACAATGAGTTCTTCTTCAAGTTTTGCTTCAGGATCCACCACTACACCACCTTTTCCATCGTTTTTTAGCCTGTAGTGTGTTATTACAGCACACTCTTTGGCAAAGCCCTCTACATGGCTCGCCTCTCTCGATAAGTAAGATTTCGGAATGAATAGAGGGAAATAGGCATTGCTATGACCTGTATCTTTAAGCATATCATCTAATGCTCTTTGCATTTTTTCCCAAATAGAGTAGCCGTAGGGCTTAATGATCATGCAACCTCTTACATCGGAATTCTCCGCTAAATCAGCCCTTTTTACGAGTTCATTGTACCACTCAGAATAATTTTCACTACGTGTAGGAAGCCCTTTTGCCATTTCTGTCGTATTTAATATTGATAAGCCCTTTTTGCCATATGTTAAAGCTTTTATTTGGGCTTGCAAAGATAAGTTTTTTGGGTAGTTTTGTATGTATCTAGAAGACTAGTTCGTTAACTAGATTGAGGGCTAAAGATTTTTATGCATTCAAAGCAACCTTTAGGATGATTTGTGCATCATAGAATAAGAGGCGACATTAGAATTTGTCTTATTTAAATTTAATATTATGAAAAACATCAAATATTTCGGATTATCAGTCTTGGTAGCTATGGCAATAATTAGCTGCTCTACATCTAAGACACTTGTTAGCTCTGGTGAGTACGATGATTTGTATGGTTCTTCTTCTGACAGTCCTGTGGCGTATTCGCCAACAGTATCTAGAACCATAGGAGATTATGATCCTCAATACCTAACAGAGTATAATGACGCATTTGACAGACCTCCGATAGATACCTCTATTCAAGGAACTGACACTTATTATGATGAGAATTATGTTAGTTCTAGCAATTTGAAAAGAAAATATACACCTGACGCAGGTTATTCTTCTGGATACGCAGATGGATATTCAGAGGGTTGGAATAATAATGCTTGGGGAGGTAACAACGGATTCAACAATTGGAATTCGTTTAATAGTCCATTTGGTTTCAACTCTTCTTTTGCGTTTTCACCATTTAGGAATGGATTTGGTTCTTATTTAGGGAATAATCCTCTTATGTACGGTGGGGGAATTAATAATTTCGGTTTCAGTCCGTTTGGCTTCAATAATTTTGGAAATAGCCCTTTCGGCTTTAATAATTTTGGAAATAGATCGTTAGGTTTTAACTCATTTGGATACAGTCCTTTCGGATTCAATAGGTTCGGGAATCCTTGGGGTTACAGCTCGTATGGTTTTAATTCGTTTGGAAATCCCTATAACGGTACACAACCTGCATTCATTAATGGTGTCGATGGCAGACTTGCTTCAAACAACAGAAGTTTCGGGCCTAGGAACAGTGGAAGGGCTACGAGTGCTTACAATGATGGGTTTGTGAATACGAGAAGACCTACTGCTACAGCTAGTTCAAGGAGAGTGGCAACTAGAGGAGTTGCAACAACATCCGGCACTAGAAGTAGTATTACAGAAAGAGCTAATGGTAGTGTAATAGATGGATCAAATGGAAGAAGATACAGTCCTTCTGTAAGGAGGCCAGCATCTTATGATGCTTACACACGTACCAGTTCTGTAAGAAGAGCTGGAAGTACGAATTCACCAAGATCTAGAGCGGTAAGTCCTGCTGCGACGCCAAGGTCAAGAGTGGCTTCTTCGAGTAGAAATGCAAGTACATATTCAAGAGGCTCCACAAGCTCAAGAAGCTATACGCCGCAGAATTCTGCAAACAGGAGTACACCAACAAGAAGCTCTGGAAATTACTCGAGACCAAACACTAATAACAGTTCGTTTAGCAGATCAAGCTCTAGCAGCAGTAGCTCAGCAAGGTCTTCTTCTGGATCAAGCTCAAGAGGTGCTAGTAGCTCAAGTAGTAGTAGGTCTGGTAGTTCTGGAAGACCAAGATAGAAAGACACCACACAATGTGGTTATCAATACATTATTTTACCCCGCTGATTCCAAACGGAGCTTTGGCGGGGTATTTTTATGCCTACTATCTGGATAAGTATATGAGAGAAGTTAAGGTTCTCTTTGTATCAAAAAAACACAAATGAAAAAGATAATAATAAGTATACTGATTGCTACAATTGCCTTTGATTCGGCTATCGGTCAGGTTAATATAAGCGGTCATTTTTATGGCGAAGACGCTCTGCGTTTTTCCCAATACTCAAACTATGGGACCGCTAGAACAGCTGGGATGGGAGGCTCATTTACCGCTCTTGGTGGTGATGCGAGTAGTGCCTTTGTAAATCCAGCGGGCCTAGGTTTTTACAATAGGTCAGAATTTAGTATCAGTCCAGTATTTAGGAATATAGCTACAACTGCTTCTTATTTGGGAAATACTTTGAGTAGAAATTCTTCTAAGGTGGGTTTGGCTCATGCCTCGGCAGTGATAAGTAAGCAGGGAAAAGGTGCTAATCAGAAGAGGTCTGTATTTGCGGTGACCTATCACACACTTGTAAATTTCCAAAATGAGTTTGCTTACTCAGGCAGCAATAATAGGAGCTCTATAATGGATTACTTTGCCGAGCAGGCTACTTTGAGTGGAGCCACTACGGCTGATTTGGACAATGAGTTTGACACGAATACAGGCTATGCCGATACGCAGGAGTCTATGTACTATCAGGCCTATACCATTAATCCATTCCAAGGTGGGTATGTGGTGGCCGAAAATAGTTTTCCTGTAGACCAGCAAGGTGTGGTGACTGAAACAGGAAATCTTGGACAACTTAATTTGGCATATGGTTCTAATTTTGACGACAAAGTATATCTAGGAGCTAGCGTTGGACTTCAGACTTTAACTTATAATATGGTTACGAATCACCAAGAGCGTTTTCCTAATGGAGAAATATTTAACGGTGTTGGCTCTACTGATGACTTGATAGTCAATGGAAATGGTGTGAATTTAACAATCGGAGCTATCTATAAGGCATCTAGAAAGCTTAGTTTGGGAATCAATATTACGACACCGACTGCAATGCGAGTAAGAGAAACTATTTTCTCTAGTGTTCAAATTGATCAAATACCTGGTACTTTTGAGACTGACTTTAATACTATCCAAACTCTGCCAGGAGACTTTAATTATCGCATTACATCTCCTTTGAGAGGTAACGTGGGCGTATCTTATCTGCTACCTAAAAAAGTGGGAGTCCTGAGTTTGGAGGCGGAATATGTTGGTTATGGCTCCATGAGTCTAAAAGACAAAGATAATGCTATCTGGTCTGCTGAACAGCAAAACGCGATAGCAGCTTCGTTTAATAATGTGGTCAATATTAAAGGAGGCGTTGAGCTTAGGAAGTCTAATTTTCGAGTGAGAGGCGGCGTTAATTATTTGGCAGACCCAGTTGCTAATTCAAATGGCGTGGATAGGTCAAAACTGATTGTTTCTGCTGGACTTGGCTACCGTAATTCAAAGATTTTTATAGATGCGGCCTACACAGCAAATACATCGGAGGGTAGTTTTTCGCCTTATACTCTGAGTAATCCAGAGAACTTTGATTCCTCTCTTATTTCGAATAAGTCTGGTGTGCTATCTTTAAGTGTGGGTACTTTCTTTTAGACTAGGCCTATTCAAGGACTAGTTTTTTAGTGATTGAGATGTCTTCAGTTTTGAAATGAAGTAAGTATAGTCCCCTTGGTGGATTTGGTATTCTCCAGCGGGTTTTGCCATTTCGAAGATCAATCAAATCTTCTGTATTTGAAAACCCTAAAATATTTATTAAAACAAGGCATACCATTCTGTTTGGGAATAAAGTCGTTTCTATGTAAATATAGAGCCAAGCAGGAATAGGATAAAGGCTAATATTTCCGTCAGGTGTTTCTTTGAAAGTCAGCGGAAATGTCACAATAATGCGTACTTTTCTTGGGGCGTTTCCAGAGCCACAAGTGCTGTTAACATATATTATGCTGAAGTAAGTAGATTCTAGTGGGCTCACGTAGAAGTTTATATTTGTTGTAAAAGAAGGGAATTCAACTCTGCCTTCAAGCTGAATATTCCAAGTAGCCTCACCTGTGAAGTCAATATAAATCAAGTTAGAATCTCCTGTTATAGTGGCTTTAATATCGTTAATAGCGGCTGAATCTCCTGATTTTACACTAGCCGCAATGTTACTTTAACATCCATTTTTAAGTGTTTGTTGTACATAATAATGGGGAGTTCTTTCTTTTTGAGTTTCGGGAATCAACTTAGGATGATGGAGAATACATGTTTCCTCATACTATCACATGAGATTAGTGCCTTATGCCTCTAGTTCGGCTGCTACGGTACCAAAGTAATAAATTACAAGACGATTACTTTTTGGTTTTGAGGGTCTTTCCTTAACGTAGATTTCCGTTTGTTAACCTGTAATCTCCTAAACCAATCTCCACAATTCTAGTGGAGTACTCAGTATCTTTTGGGATTTCATCGGGTAGACTAAAGCTCATCGTGAGAACAGATAGTGTTGGAGTAATAAAAAAACATGGCGTCATTTTTAAACTCTATTTCAACATCGCCAAGGATCGTGAGGCTTAGTCCAGAAACAGGAATTCTTATGAGCATTTTCTTACAAAGGGATTTAGCCAAAGTATTGGAGATTCTTATGTCTGGTTTAACCACATCTACTTCTAAGCGGAAGACACCAACCTTAGGTTGGCACAAACTTGTGGTAGCTATAATACCATATTTAGTCTTTGTTTAGGACAAACAAATATACTATTCCTGAGAGGAATACATGTTTAAAAACAGAGCTAGTAGAGAGTGGGAAATCCTACGATTCTGTTCCGTTCACTTTTATCTTCAGTTCAGTATAGTCGCCAGGATTAATGAACTTTTTACTTGAGCTTAGATTTATTTCGGCTTCCGAGTTTATTTGAATTCCTTAGGTAAGAAAACTTGTAGTCTGCGGAGAACTCCTTACTATCCTGAATCTATAGTTCAACCTACGTGGTATACTATAGGGAAGCTCTATTAATTAGACGGTCACGTAAACTATGGAAGTAATATTTTGAAAACTTTCACCATTACTTACTTATGGCACTGAAAGGGTTATTATCTCTTAAAAAATACCACTTTTAGTCAAATTAAAGCTGATGGTTTCCTTAGCACAAAAAAGTTTACCTTCAAAAGGGTTGATAGCTAAAAAATCTGTTATTGAATGGTGATTTGGTTATCTAAACTAGTAGAAAGGCGAATACGGATTGAAGACTGCATTCTTTGATATTGCTGTTCTGTAAAAGAATTTCAACATCTTAGATGATTGGACATGATATTATCGAAAAAGGAGACGATAGCTCTTCCTGCAACGTTGATTAAATCCGCACACAATTAGACAGTTATACGCAGAAACACTTATCAAACGCTTAGAGGGGTCTGGTGAATTATCACAAAGCTTATTACCAGTAAATCATGCAGTTGGCTGTACTTTCTCGATCTACAAGTTCTCTTCTGGACAGGTCTTTATTAGTGCTGTCTTGAAAGGTATGCAATAGACCAAAATAATGGCTAAGTCTTTAAAGCAAAGTTTTATCTTTTAGGTTTATACAATCCTCTATATGATTATCTTGGAAACTCAAGATAATCATATTACTACGTGTTTTAAGCGAAGGTAAATTACTGTAGCCATTCAAAATCGAGCCATTCTCTCTACTAATAGATTTCACGAAATAGAGGTTTATTACATCTTTTTGGTCGTATTGCTGGCGAAGCTCTAGTTCATAAATGATCTTAACATCCAAATATTTATCATTGTGAACATGCTGAACTAAATCATTTAGAAGTTGAAATTGCAGTCCAATATTTTTGAAATAGATATTAGCTCTAGTCAAGAGTTGGTTTCTTTCTGATTCTTAAAGCTTGGCTGGTTCAGAACTGCTTGAACAATGATTACGTTCACTAAAATTGCGTAACTAGAGCGTCTTAGTTTTTTATTATTTTAATCAAAGCAAGATCGGCTTTTTAGAGAGTGCTTAATTCAGGCGTTTCATAGGAGATTTTACTTTGAGCATAGTACTCAAAGCTTAATAGCAGCGCTGACAATCCAGAGTAAATAAAAGACAGATAAATCAACTGAAAGCTTTTTAACTAGGACTAAAGCCGATGGAATTCTTTTTTAACGAGATCGAATTCTTCTTTTAGTGCCCGAAAGTTTTCGATGAAGTTTTCTAAGTTTCCCGATTTGGCGGGCTCTTCAATTTTTTTAACTAAATCATGGAGTCGCATAAGACCAATAGTGCCTGAATTTCCTTTCAAGGTGTGGAGATGACTCTGGATTGTTTTAACATCTTTAGCTTCAAATGCTTCTTTTGTTTTGGTGATTTGTTCTTGTGCCTCTTGTCTGAAATCTTCAAAGACCGATCTTAACATATCTTGACCTACCATTTCCTTCAAACCATCAATAACAGACATATCAAATGATAGACTCTCGGTTTCTGTTTTAATCTCAGTTTTCGGCGTTTTTGATGTGATAATATCTTCTACAGATTTGACGAGTGTTTCGGCCCGAATAGGTTTTGATATATAACCATCAAAACCATTATTAAGAAACTTTTCTCGGTCATCTTGCATGGAGTATGCTGTCATTGCAACTACTTTGGGTAAAACGCCAGCAAATTCTTCTCTTAAATTTTTAGTGGTTTCTATACCATCCATACCTGGCATTTGAATATCCATTAGAATAATATTGAAATCTTGATTAGCCTGGAAGATATCGATGGCTGCTTGGCCAGAATGAGCTTCTACTACCAATGCCCCAGCCCTCTTCAGGATTTCGGTAGCCACCTTTCTATTGACGGGATTATCATCTACTAGTAAGACCTTTGGGCTTAAAACCTTGAGATAATTAGTGAGTTTGATTCCATCTCCTCTTTTTGCAGCAGTACTTTGCTCTTTTTTCGAGGGCTCTAATTCGGCAGTAAACCAGAATGTGCTGCCTTTGCCTATAAGCGAGTGAACTCCAATTTCCCCATTCATTCTTTGTGCTAAATCTCTAGAAATAACAAGGCCTAGTCCTGTGCCACCGAAAGATTTGCTAGTAGAATTGTCTAATTGCTGAAAAGCAGTAAAGAGCTTATCTTGATCTATCTTTGAGATTCCTATACCTTGATCTACTATCTCAAACTTAAGTTTTGAGGTATCCGATTCTAAGCTAATAATAATTTCTACCAGAGCATTGTCAGTGAACTTAATGGCATTTGAGGTGAGGTTTGAAAGGATTTGGAGTAACCTAGTTTGGTCTCCTTTAAAATAGGCAGGTACATTGCTGGCAACTGAATATTTTAAAGAATTACCCTTTTCAAATGCTTTTTGATTGAAAAGAGCTACTAAGGTTTTTAGCATTTCTTCTAATTCAAAATCTACTAAGTGCAGATCCATCTTACCAGCTTCTATCTTTGATAAGTCTAGAATATCGTTTAAAATAGTAAGCAATGTTTGAGAAGAATTTCGGATAGTACTTACATAATCTTTTTGCTCAGCCTCTAATTCGGTTTCATTTAGAACGTCTATCATACCAATTATTCCGTTCATCGGCGTTCTGATTTCGTGACTCATATTTGCCAAAAACCTTTCTTTGACAGCTAACGAGTGTTCTGCTTCTACTTTAGCTTTTTGTAATTCTGCTGCATTATTTTTTAATTCTGTAATATCTCGGGCTATGCCTTCCACCTCGATCGGAAATCTTTTTTTGTTTTTTATCATCCTGATATTCAGCATGAATTGGCGTATTTCGCCATCTTTCCTTTTTACAGTAACATCAAAGTTTATAATACTTCCCGTTTTTAAAAGAGTTTTAATGTTTCTAGAGCTATCCTGCACATTTTCAAAGAACTTGTCCACCTTGTTTCCCATGACCTCCTCCAATGAGTACCCAGTATGGCGAAAAACCGACGGTGATATCATGGTGACATTACCTGCAAGGTCTGTTCGGTAATATATGTCAATAAATGATTCAATAATATTCCTAAATTTCTCTTCACTATTTTGAATGGCAAGGACAGAGTTTTTCTTTTCTGTTACATTTCTTGCTATGCCCGAGACTTCCGTGATTTTGCCTGTACCTGTAGACAGGATAGGATTAAGATAAAATTCATACCATTCTTCTCCACCATTTGGGGCTCCCCAATGCATCTCAAAATACTGTGGCTTACCCTCGAAGGCCAAAGTATACATTTCTCGGAGCAGGGGCTTATCTCCAGGAGCGATAAGCCTCCATCCTAATTTTTCAGTACTGACATTTACTAATGGTTTTTCGCCTAATTGAGTTTCCATGAGCTGCTCATAATTTTTGTTGAACGAGCTCAAATGCCTTTTGTTATTTACGGTCCAGATAAAGTGTGAACTGCTGTCAAAGACTGCATTTAGTCTGGAGGTTTGAAGCAGAAGGTCTTCTTGAGACTTTTTTCTCACAAGGGCTAAAGCTACTTGGCCCGAGACGAACTCTAATAGCTCTAAGTTTCTACTGCTAAACTTAGTTGCATCTGAATAACTTTTAATACCAATAATTCCAGTAGTTTTTTCATTGACAATTAAGGGAACTATAACCTGTACCTCGGGGAGTTGTTTGCCATATAGGAATATTTTTTCCTTTTTGACCAGTTCTGCAAATTCCTCTTTGTAGAATAGCAGTGGTTTGTTTTGCACTAAAGCATATTCTACAATGCCGCCACCTAATTTCCTACGGTCTTCTACGGGTGTAGGATACTGTTCATCTACTCTGTAAGGAAAATATATGGTACCATTTTCGGGTTCATAAATAGCCACAAAGAAGTTATTGGCATAAATTTTCTTCTTTAATTCTTCATGGACAACTCTTAAGAAGTCTTTAAGGTCTCGTGTACTTAGGTTTGCTTGAGCAATTGAATAATATAATTCTTGGGCTCGCTGGGCCCTTCTACGCTGGGTGATATCTCTAAAAAGACATCTTATATTTATCGGCTTACCTTTTTCAAATCTGCACGTAATCTCCCCTTCTAAATAAATACGTTTGAACTCTTTATTACGGGTGATCATCTGAAAGTCGGAGATGGACGCGGCATCACCCCTTTTTTTTACTTTTGCAAGATGTGCTTGGACTTCATCTAGAGATAGAGGATGAATAATATCTAAAAAAGACATACTCATCACTTCTTCTGAGGAAAGATCAAAGGTTTGTCTAAAGGCCATATTGACGAATAGGAATTTCAAATCTGGAGAGAGCATCATCACGACTTCAGACGTATTATCTATTAGATCTCTTAAAGGATCAAACTCAGTAAAATCGTTATTTATATTTGGCATTGATACAAAATGAAGGGAGCTTATTAGAAAGCTATGAATGTCAATAAACGTCTAAAACTAAGAATTAATAGCTATTTTTGGCAAAAATAGTAGAAGAATTAATGGCGAAGGTAAGAGCTAAAAAACATCTAGGACAACATTTTTTAATTGACGAAGTCATTGCAAAGGACATCGTAGATTTAGTCATGCCCGATGAGAGATTTAATAAGTTGTTGGAAATAGGTCCTGGGATGGGAGTCCTTACCAAATATTTGTTAGAACGGCAAGATGTTGAAACACATGTGGTGGAGCTAGACAGAGAGTCTGTGGCTTACTTGGCCGAACACTTTCCTCAGCTTGAGGGGAAAGTTTATAATGAGGATATTTTAAACCTATGGCTAACTAAGAAAATGAATTTGGCAGAAAATGAAAAAATTGGTATCATAGGTAATTTTCCGTACAATATCTCATCGCAAATCTTCTTCAAAGTATTACAAGACAAAGATACGGTGGATGAAGTCGTATGTATGCTCCAAAAAGAAGTGGCAGAACGAATAGCCTCTAAGCCGGGAAGTAAGAAATATGGAATACTAAGTGTTTTACTTCAAGCGTATTATGACATTGAGTATCATTTGGATGTTCCTCCTATTTCCTTTGATCCGCCACCTAATGTTAATTCTGGGGTAATCAGGCTAGTGAGGAACAAAAATCTAACTTTAGCCTGTGATGAAAAACGTTTTTTTGCAGTAGTAAAGAGCGGATTCAATCAACGTAGAAAAAAACTGAGTAATGCTTTGAAGCCATTGGGTGTTAACTTCCAACATCCAAACTTAGACAAACGTGCTGAACAGCTGACTTACCAGGAGTTTGTTGAGCTGACATTATTGTTAGAAAATTAGTTCTTAAGCTTTTCAATCCTTGCCATAGTGAGGATACGGATTTTGCCAGTAACTATTTCGATAGGTTTTTCTTCTTAAAAATAAGAAAAGGTTATGATTACGGTTTCCAATGTCCTGCCTGCTATATTAAACATATCTTCACGACTTATTTTTAGTCCCTTGCTTTTAATAGTTTTATTTTGATGCTCGAAGAATTTAGGTACAATTACTACAGCTAGAACCAGAGATAGCTGCCCTGTTACCGCCCAGCTAATGCAAACGAAATTATGCACTAGAGATAGTAAAAAGCTTATTTTGAGAATGTTAACTGCTCTTTTGCTCAATGACCAGAACTTTGGAAGTTTACTAAACTGCTTAGTATCCAGAACACCATCTGACGCAGGTGTGAATGTCAGAGTATTTTCTAAAATCGCAATTCCTATACTTCCCTGACTTATGGCTCTTGGAGATTAGATGCAGAGTGGTAAAAGATCCTGCAAAAGGGTACTTTATAGAGTTTGCGTCATCTTAAGGACAAGCCTATTAAAGTATGTTCCATACTAATGGTTTGAGGAGTTGTTTTTGAAGATGTGTTCAACTCCTCATGGAATCTTTCACTTTGGTAGAAATAGAGTATGAGAATAGAATGAAAGCTATTTCAGTATTCTATTGATAGGTAAGTTTGCTTAGATAGAAAACTTGCTTTGGGTAGATGCCATTGGGCTGTCGAATGCTCTGTATACCATAGGCCACAAAACTATGACCGTACCATGAGGAAAGTTCACTTTGAGACGTATCTACTATTTTTTCGCTTTCTTTAAGAAGTTCTAAGGGCATTTCTTCTACAGAATGAGAGTTTTTATCCATTACAATCGTTTTGATAATACCTTCGTCTGGATAAGCCACCACATATTTGTCGCCTACAGCAGAAAATTGAACTTTATGATCTAGTGTACGACTTTCGAGATCTTTAAGACTTATCGAATTGTCCCAAACTAAGATTCCATTTTTGTCAAAATTAAGGATCAGAGCATGCGTATACCTGAAATTATTGAAGGCATAGTAGTTGTTATCACTGTAACGGTAATTTCTTCCCACAGAACTGAAATTAGACACGTAATTTTTGTATTCGGGGAAAAAGACTTCTGCAGTGATAGTCATGCCTTCGGGGCTGGCACGAGGGTCTTGCATGATAAGACGTTGTCTTATTTTGTATTCTTTACCCTTCAGATTTCTTTTGTTAATTTTTGTTTTTACACGGTTTTGCCTTTTTTCAGGCATATAGCTTAAGAAATTGTCTAGGTCTACAAAGTCATAATATTTAGTTTCTTCTTGGTCTTTACTTAAGGAATGTGTGTAAAAACCTACCGAGTATTCAGAACAATTATCAGCATAATTTCCTGCAAGTATATAGTCGCCATTTGGGATTTTCATTAGGCTGCCGTTTAGCGGGAGCTTGTTTTTCTCTCCCAATGTTTCTTTTCCAATCACTTTCCCCTCATAATTATATACTTTTAAGAAGAGCTTACAATTTTTTTCATTCTTAAGAAGAACATAAATGAGACTTTCCTCTTCGTTTACTTCGATATTGTTTAGTCTAACATTGTTTGAGTGTATTTCAGGCAATACTTTGGCGGTACTGGAAAACAGGTTTATCATTTCCACCACAGGTCTGTCATTATACCTACCACCTATAAGTGCTTTGCTTTTTAAAACAGAAAAAAGGTCAATATTTATACGGGTTAGAAGCTTAGACTCTGTGAGAACATAATCTCCCGTTTCAATATCTAGGCGGAGGATGAAAATATCTTCATCTTGGTCTTGCCTAAACAGGCAATAAAGGAAGTTCTCATTTTCAAAATACTTCACAAGTTTAAACAGGAGACCCGGCTGATAGCTATTGGTCCATACTTGTTTAAGTGACGTGTCAAATTTAAAAAACTGAATTTCTATATTTCTTCCAAAGTCATTTGCCTTTGTATTTAATACCAGAAGGCCTTTTTCTTTAAAAGAAATGACGTTAAACTCGTCACTTTCAGATGCATCAATATCAAACTCCACTCTAGCTTCCGAAGTTAATTGACCATTAACCCTTCTACTTATCGTAAGTATAAGTAGCATGTAAAAAGCAATACTAAGATAGCTTAAAAGAGTTTTTGTCTTTTTTAAATTTGTAGCCATTAATATTTATCTTTTTCCAAGACGTATCGTCTCTAAATTAGTAATTTTTTTATTCTGGACTTCCATCTTCATAATGAATCTCTCTTTATGAAAACCTTGTTTACCAGCTGCTCCAGGGTTTATAAACACCATACCGGTTCTTCTATCTTTTTGTACCGTTTTTTGATGGGAATGCCCACAGATTAAAACATCGATACCTTCCTCTTTTAAGATTTTTTCAGTCTCTTTA
>JBNMFK010000074.1:0-13986 GCA_051269965.1 Algoriphagus sp.
TTCAATGAGAAAATGCTGAAAGACGGAATAAAAAGAATAGTTAATAATCTTTAAATAATTGTCGGAAATCGATCGCTGCGAAATCGTTGCGAGCGCCGCGTTATAACATTATGAACGAAGCGAATCAAAAAATAAACCTACTCATCACCGGTGGTGCGGGCTTTATAGGCTCCAACTTAGTGGAGCACTTCCTTAAGGATGAGCGAGTGGGGCTAGTGCGAGTATTGGATGACCTATCGAATGGTTATTACGAGAATATTGAGGAATTTATAGGGCATCCCCGTTTTGAGTTTATGGAGGGGGATATTTGTGACTATGATACTTGTTTGAAGGCCTGTGAGGGTATTCATAAGATTAGTCATCAGGCGGCTTTGGGTTCGGTGCCAAGGAGTATTGAGGACCCGATGCTAACCAATAAAGTTAATGTAGGTGGAACGGTAAATGTTTTGCATGCTGCCAAGACGCAAGGAGTGGAACGAGTGATTTTAGCATTTTCGAGCAGTACTTATGGTGACCACCCCGGTTTGCCGAAGGTGGAAGGGAAGGAAGGAAAGCCCTTATCTCCCTACGCGGTGAGCAAAGCGGCGATTGAGCAATATGCGGATGTTTTTCAGAAGACATACGGATTGAACTGGATCGGCTTGCGTTATTTCAATATTTTCGGACCCAAGCAAAATGCTAATAATCCTTATGCGGCAGTGATACCGATATTTTGCAAGGCCTTTTTGGAGGATGGTGAAATAACTATTAATGGGGACGGAGAAACTAGTCGTGATTTTACTTTCGTGGCCAATGCAGTTTTAGCCAATGATTTAGCCTTATTCACGCAAAATGAAGAGGCTATTAATCAGGTGTATAATACCGCTTGTGGGGACCAAGTGACTTTGAATGAAATGGTTGAAATGCTGGAGGGTATTTCTCAAAAGAAGGTTAAGGTTACTTATGGACCAGAGCGGGCAGGTGATGTGAAACATAGCCGAGCGGATATTAGTAAAATTGAGAAACATCTAGCTTATCAGCCAAAGAGAAGGTTTGAGGAAGGTTTAGGAGAGGTTTACAATTGGTATAAAAGTCAATTATGAGTTTGCTGGGATTAATCGGTAGAAATGAAGAGCTTTTTGGACAAGACATTGGCAACAACAAAGAATTACTAGCAGAGAAAATAGCGTCTGCAAGATTTCTAGTTTTAGGTGGAGCAGGATCGATCGGTCAAGCGGTAACCAAAGAGATTTTTAAAAGAAATCCCAAGAAATTACATGTAGTTGATATCTCTGAAAATAACTTAGTTGAGTTGGTTAGAGATATTAGAAGTTCTTTTGGGTACATATCGGGTGATTTCCAGACTTTTGCTTTAGATATCGGATCTTGGCAATATGATGCGTTTTTTGAAGCAGACGGAGAATTTGACTATGTGTTAAATCTTTCGGCGCTAAAGCATGTGCGCAGTGAAAAGGATGCATATACCTTAATGCGAATGATTGAGGTGAATATTTTTAACACGGAAAAAACCATTAAACAAAGTATTGCAAAAGGAGTCAAAAAATATTTCTGCGTAAGTACTGATAAAGCTGCGAATCCGGTAAATATGATGGGTGGCTCCAAAAGAATCATGGAAATGTTCTTAATGAGACAGAGTCAGCATATTGATATTTCCACCGCACGTTTTGCGAACGTCGCATTTTCTGATGGGTCATTATTGCATGGTTTTAACCAACGTATACTGAAAAAGCAGCCCATAGTTGCACCTAATGATGTTAGAAGATATTTTGTGACCCCTCAGGAATCTGGGGAGTTATGCTTAATGTCTACTATTTTTGGAGAGAACAGAGATATTTTCTTCCCCAAATTAAGTCAAGATTTACATTTAATAACCTTTGCAGAGATTGCGGAGCGATACCTTGAAAATAGAGGCTATGAAGTATATAAGTGTAAAAGTGAAGAAGAGGCACGAGAATTAATCGAAACATTGCCAGATAAAGGTATCTGGCCTTGTTTGTTTACTCCCTCGGACACAACTGGGGAAAAAGACTTTGAGGAGTTTTTTACTAACAGAGAGATTTTAGACTTAGAGCGTTTTGAAAGCTTAGGGGTAATTAAAAACGCCCTTGACTTGAACGAAGAAGAGCTTGTTCATTTCGAGACTATTATAAATGGCTTTAAGCAAAAAGGAACTTGGCAAAAGGAGGAGATAGTTAAGCTCTTTCATGATATGATTCCCAATTTCGGACATGAAGAGAAGGGGAAGTATTTGGATGGGAAAATGTAGTTTTTTGAGGTCGATTTGTTTAGGAGGTTGAGTTGTTGATTCGTTGAGTAGATAAGATGAGGAGATACGGTTTTGAAAAGTTAGAGGTTTGGCAAGACGCTAAGTTTTTGGCGGTATTGGTTTATAATGAAACTAGGGACTTCCCTAAAAATGAAAGATTCGGTCTAACCAGTCAGTTAAGACGTGCGATAGTTTCAGTATCTTCTAATATAGCAGAGGGTAGTTCAAGGAGTACAAAACGAGATCAAGCGCATTTTTATACCATGGCTTACAGTAGCTTAATGGAGGTTTTGAGCCAGTTGCTTTTGGCGGACGATCTTGGTTTTATACAAGAAGATAGGATGGATCGATTAAGGCCAGTGATAGAAAAGGTCTCAAACAAATTAAATGCTCTAAGAAAAGCAGTATTAAGTTCCACTTAGCGCCAAACTCCTAAACAACTTAACAACTAAACCCCTCAACAACTATACTCTTCCAACTCCTAAACGTTACACAACAAACAAGTGCAAACAGATAAACTTATAAAAAGCATCCGCGATATATTCCAAACTGAGGAGTTTATCCCTTTACATGAACCCAATCTTGGGGCGCGTGAGGAGCAATTGGTAGCAGATTGTTTACGCTCTACTTTTGTTTCTTCAGTGGGAGAATATGTAAATCGAGTAGAGGATCAGTTAGCGGAATTAACTGGTACAGCAAAGGCTACTGCGGTGGTGAATGGCACAGCCGCCTTGCAAGTTGCTTTAAGACTGGCGGGTGTGAAAGCGGGTGATGAAGTTATTACACAAGCTTTAACTTTCGTGGCTACGGCAAATGCGATTGCTTACAATAGTGCAGAAGCAGTTTTTATAGATGTAGACTTGGATACCATGGGTTTATCTCCACTGGCCATGGAAAAGTGGTTAGAAGAGAATGCTGAAATGCGTGAAGGCTCGGCCTTTAATAAAAAGACAAATAGAAGAATAGCGGCTTGTATGCCGATGCACACTTTTGGCTTTATCTGTCGAATAACAGAAATAGTAGCTATTGGTGATAAATGGAATATTCCGGTAGTAGAGGATGCGGCAGAGGCTTTGGGAAGCTATACTGCAGAAGGTAAAAGCGCGGGAAGTTATGGATTGATGGGAGCGGTATCATTTAACGGCAATAAAATTATAACAGCGGGAGGCGGTGGCGCCATTGTCTCTAGGCAAGCAGAATGGGCTGAAAGAGCAAAGTACCTTACTACCACTGCTAAAAAGCCACATCCTTATGAATATTTTCACGATGAATTAGGTTATAACTACCGCATGCCCAACTTAAATGCAGCTCTTTTAAGTGCACAATTGGAGAGAGTGGGAGAATTTATACATTTGAAGAAAAAGCTCTTTAGCCAGTATCAGGATTTATTTGGAACGGATTTCAACTTAGTATCACCGCCCAAGGGGCAACAATGGAATCATTGGTTAATTAGTATCAAAACTGAGGACAAGAAGGAGCGAGATTTATTATTGGAGAAAACAAATGCTGCGGGAATAATGACCAGACCAATTTGGCAGTTGATGTATCGTTTACCAATGTACGCAAGTTGTCAGAAGGATGAACAAGTTAATGCGGAGTATTTGGAAGAAAGAATTATCAATATACCTAGTAGTGCCAAATAGTAAATTGGAAGCTATTTTATTGGGTTATTCTGGCCACGGATTAGTGGTTGCAGAAGCTGCTGAGCTAAATGGAATAAACTTATTGGGCTATGCTGATCATAAAGAATTGCTAAGCAACCCTTATGCACTAGATTATTTGGGTGACGAGAGGGAAAGTGATTTTAAGGGCTGGATGCGTTGTAAGTATTATTTATTAGGGGTTGGTGAAAATCGGGTAAGGGCCAGAATAGCTAAAAGAGTGTGGGATGCTGGGGCTAATTGCCTTACAATTATTCATCCTAGCGCAATGCTTTCTAAGTATATAGAAATAGGGGAAGGTTCTTTTTTGGCCAGAAATGTTTCTGTAAATCCTTTGGTTAAAATTGGAAAGGGTGTAATAGTTAACACTTCAGCAAGTATGGACCATGAATGTATTATTGGAAATTATGCGCATATAGCGCCAGGAGCGGTACTTGCAGGAAATGTTAAGGTCGGTGTGTATTCTTTTATTGGTGCTAATTCGGTAATTAGGGAAGGAGTCAATATTGGCGATGGCGCTATTATTGGAGCAGGTAGTGTGGTACTTAAAGATGTTGAAGCAAATACAAAGTGCGTGGGAAATCCAATCAGAAAAATATAATGAGGCAAAAAGTTTTAATTATAGCAGAGGCAGGAGTAAACCATAATGGTGATATAGAAAAAGCCAAGAAATTGATTATTGCGGCTGCAGAAGCAGGCGTTGATTATGTGAAGTTCCAGACTTTTAAGGCTGACAAGCTAGTTTCAAAGACGGCAAAGCAGGCCGAGTATCAAAAGAAGAATATTGGTGACGGTGATGATACACAGTACAATATGCTGAAAAAGTTAGAATTGAGTCATGAGAATCATTTAGAATTAATCGCTTTTGCAAAGGAGAAGGGGGTAGCTTTTTTCTCTACCGCCTTTGATGTTGACGGTTTAGACTATCTCAATAGTCTGGATTTTAAGTTATTTAAAGTACCAAGTGGGGAGATTACTAATTATCCTTATTTGCGAAAGTTATCTGAATTAGGAAAACCAGTAATTTTATCAACTGGGATGGCAGACTTGGCTGAAATTAAAGCGGCTGTTAATTTGTTGTCTGCGGGTTCTCTTATCAAGGCTGATGTTACCGTTTTACATTGCAATACAGAATACCCCACTCCAATGGGGGATGTTAACCTTTTAGCGATGAATACTATTGGCAAGGAGCTGGGAGTAAAGATTGGATATTCTGATCATACCTTGGGGATAGAGGTGCCGACCGCTGCTGTGGCCTTGGGAGCAACGGTAATTGAGAAGCATTTTACTCTAGATAGAAACTTACCAGGGCCAGATCATAAGGCTTCTTTGGAGCCAAATGAGTTGAAAGCGATGGTAAAGGCAATAAGAAATATCGAAGCAGCGATTTCTGGAGATGGGATTAAGAAAGCGAGCGCTAGTGAAGCCAAGAATAAAGTAATTGCAAGAAAATCCATTCATTTGACTAGAGAAATGAGAAAAGGTGAAAAACTGCAGGAGAAA
The DNA here is from genome assembly GCA_051269965.1 of Algoriphagus sp. Taxonomy (GTDB): domain Bacteria; phylum Bacteroidota; class Bacteroidia; order Cytophagales; family Spirosomataceae; genus Arcticibacterium. Next base: position 5,431 of record JBNMFK010000074.1, read on the forward strand.
GATTTAATTGCACTGAGACCTGGAGATGGAATGTCACCCTTAGAATGGAATAATGTTATAGGTAAAGTTATTAAACGTGACTTAGATGCTTTTCATCAACTTAGCGGGGAAGACCTTCAATGAAAATAGGCGTTTTAACAAGCTCGCGAGCTGACTATGGTATATATCGGCCATTATTAGAAAAGCTGGCAGGAGATAAAAGATTTGAGCTATTTATGATTGCTTTTGGCATGCATTTACAAGAGAAGCATGGTAAAACTATTGCAGAAATCGAAAGAGATGCTTTTGGAAAAATAGTAACAGTAGATGGGATGCCTTCAGGCGATAGTCGTAAAGAAGTTGCTGAGGGTTACGGAGAGCTAATTAAAAGCTTTAGCGGCTTTTGGTTTGAGAATAAATTTGATTGCGTTTTAACTCTTGGAGATAGATGGGAAATGTCGGCTGCAGTGCAAGCCAGTATACCTTTTGAAGTAAATCTAGCGCATATCCACGGTGGAGAGACAACATTAGGAGCAACAGATAACATTTACAGACATCAAATATCACTAGCTTCTACTTTACATTTTACTGCAGCACAAGAATTTGCTGAAAGGATAATTGAAATTACCAAGGAAGTAAATCTGGTTTATACTGTTGGTTCAATAAGTTTGGAGTCAATCGATACAATGACCCTACCCAAATGGGGGGAAGTAAGCAACTCATTCAATATTCCTTTTGATCGTTTTATATTGGTTACGGTTCACCCTGAATCTGTAAATGCAAATAGAAATCAGGAATATGCGGAAGAAATTTTCAATACTTTAACAACTATTGCAAAATTGCATTGCCTTTTAATTACAAAGGCTAATGCTGATGTAATGGGAAGCATTTTTAACAATAGGCTTGAGCAACTAGCGGCTGAGAACCCAAATAAAATAAGGCTTGTAGCCTCTTTAGGTAAGGCTAATTATTTTTCAGCGATGCGTCAATGTGATTTTTTATTAGGAAATACCTCAAGTGGTATTATTGAGGCAGCCTCCTTTGGGAAATGGGTAATAAACCTAGGGGATAGACAAAAAGGTAGGCTGCGCAGCAATAATATTTTAGATGTCAGTTTCAACCACAATGAAATACTTGAGGCCTTAAATGAAATTGAAAGTCGTAATACTTTTACTGGTGTTAATAAATATGTTCAAGTTGGAACAACTGATAAAATAGTTAAAGCCCTACTAGAATTATGAGAAATTTTAAAGAGCACCTAATAAATCAAGAAGCTACTTTAAAGCAAGCGCTCCAACAATTAAATGATTTAGCTAAGGATGCTATATTATTTGTTGTGGATAAAAATGAATGTTTACTAGGAAGTTTAACTGATGGAGATGTGCGACGGGGCTTACTTAAAGGGAGTAATATTGAAGATAAGGTATTAGGATTCACACAAGCTTCTCCACAACATATATTAAAGACAAAATACTCTATTGAGGAGATTATTTCTTTGCGTGAAAAGAATTTTAAAGTTTTACCCGTTTTAGATGAGAAGGGTAGAGTAATTAATATTATTAATTTCCGACTGCAAAAGTCGTATTTACCCTTGGATGCACTGATTATGGCCGGAGGGGTTGGAAGTAGACTAAGACCATTAACAGAAAACACACCAAAACCACTTTTAAAGGTAGGTGAAAAAGCTATAATTGATCATAATATAGATCGACTGAGAAGTTTCGGGGTTGATGATTTTCATATTTCGGTACGATATCTTGGGGAACAGCTGGAAGAGCATTATTCTCAGCGGGACCTAGAGGGGACAAGGATGCAATTTGTTTGGGAGAATGAGCCCTTAGGTACATTAGGAGCAGCTAGTAAAATCGATGCATTTCAGCATGAATATGTTTTAGTTACCAATTCTGATATATTAACCACTTTAGATTATGAAGACTTTTTTCTTGATTTCCTAGAAAAGAAGGCAGATATGGCGGTAGCTAGCATACCTTATCAAGTTAGTGTACCCTATGCAGTAATGGAAACAGAGAATAACCAAGTCCTATCGTTCAAGGAAAAGCCGACTTACACTTATTATAGTAACGGCGGTATATATATCATCAAGAAGGAACTACTAGAGAAGATTCCCAAGGATACTTTCTATAATGCGACTGACTTAATGGAAAAGGTTATTGCTGAGGGAGGCAAGCTTGTTTCGTATCCTATTCGCCAGTATTGGTTGGATATAGGCAAGCACGAGGACTTTAAAAAGGCACAAGAGGATATAAAACATTTAAGTCTATAAATGAAGGATTTACTAATTACCATTTGCGCCAGAGGGGGATCAAAAGGAATACCAGGGAAAAATATAAAATTATTAAATCGTAAACCTCTTCTTCACTATACTTTGATTCTAGCACAAAGACTTCAGTCGAGATTGAATGCCGATATTCAGATTAGTACCGATAGCGAGAACATTTTAGAGTGCGCGGGAGAATTAGGCTATAAAACATCTTATAAAAGACCAGAAATATTCGCAACCGACAAGGCAGGTAAATTAGACGCTATAAGGGATGCAATGCGTTTTGCTGAAAAGGAAAATGTTACAAAATACGAGTATGTGTTGGACTTAGATGTAACCTCACCGATGCGAACAGAGGAAGACATCATAAAAGCCATGTCTTTATTAAAAAGTAATAAAGAAGCGCTTAATATCTTTTCGGTAAATCATGCAGCCCGCAATCCTTATTTTAACATGGTTGAAGAAGCAGAAAACGGATTTGTACGTGTAGTTAAGGATGCTGGTCTAATTAAATCACGACAAGCGGCCCCTAAAGTTTACGATATGAATGCTTCTTTTTATATTTTTAAGCGTGCATTTTTTGAAGAAAACCACCAAATTAGTACAACAGATAAGTCCTTAGCGTACGTGATGGATCACATTTGCTTTGATTTGGATGAGCTGCATGACTTCACGATTATGGAAATTATGTTAAGAGAAGAATTATTAAATTTTACGTTTTGAAGGCACTATTCATAGGTTATGGTTCGATAGCGCGAAAACATAGTATTGCGTTAAAAAGAGCTGAATCTGATGTTGTAATATTTGCATTAAGAAGAACAAGTGAGGCATCAGAGGAAACGGGAGTTATCAATATTTCGAACTGGGAAAATATTCCTTCCGATATAGACATAATCCTTATTACCAATCCCACAAGTGAACACGAGCAGACTTTAATAAAGGCTCTTAAACTAAAGAAACCTATCTTTCTAGAGAAACCTCCTATGCACAAGCTCTCCAACGCTGAAGAGCTTGTAGAAACAGTTAAACAGTCGGGGTCACTGGTATATTCGGCATTTAATATGCGTTTCCATCCATTAATAAAATGGTGTAAAGAACATGTTAATGTCAAAGACGTTCTAGAAGTCTCGGCCTATTGTGGTTCTTACTTACCCGATTGGAGGCCAGGATCAGACTATAAAATGGGCTATAGTGCAATGGCTGAATTGGGCGGCGGTGTACACTTAGACCTGATCCATGAATTAGACTATATAAAGTATATTTTCGGGGATCCTAAGTCCACTCAATCTAATTTGAGGAAAGTATCGAGTTTAGAAATTAATAGTATTGACTCTGCGAGTTACTGGTTAAACTATAATGGCTTTACCGCCTCAATCCGTTTAAATTATTTCAGAAAACAGTCTAAGCGTCATTTAGAAATTGTCCAAAAAGATTCTGCATTGCAAATTGACCTGATAAATTTTGTTATTACTGATGAGGGTGGAAGAGTCCTTTTTTCAGCACCGAAAGACATACAAGAAACCTATGATCAACAGATGCTTTATTTTTTGGAAGCTGTCAAACAGGAAAAACTAACTATGAATGATTTTGAGTCATCAATAGAGACATTAAAATATTGCTTAAATGAAGGCTGAGAAAATAATTATTGTCACTGGAGGTAGTGGTCTCATAGGTAAGGCAATTGTGCAAGACTTGCAAGCGAAGAGGGCGCTTGTTATAAATTTTGATGTCCAAAAGTCATCTGATTTAAATTGTGAGTTCCTACAATGCGATATAACAAACCCAGAATCAGTCAGAGAAGCAATATCTTCAGTTTTAGATAGGTATGGTAGAATCGATGGATTGGTCAATAATGCATATCCACGGACCAAAGATTGGGGAACTCCTTTCGATGAGCTAAGCGTTGAATCTTGGCAAAAAAATGTTGATCTGCAAATGAACAGCGTCTTTTATATCACGCAACAGGTTTTACTACAAATGAAAAAACAGAAATCTGGTTCAATCGTTAATATGACGTCAATTTACGGGGTTATAGGTAATGATCAAACTATTTATGAAGGCACCAAAATAAAGACAGCAGCGCCATATTCGGCAATTAAAGGTGGCTTGATTAACTTCACCAGATACTTAGCAGGCCTGTATGGCCAAAATAATGTGCGAATCAACTGTGTTTCTCCAGGAGGGATTTTCGATTCGCAGGACCCGAAGTTTGTGGCCGCTTATGAACACAAAGTACCAATGAAGAGAATGGGGTACCCAGAGGATATTGCGCCTGCCATAAGCTTTTTGCTGTCGGATGAAGCAGGCTATATTACCGGACAAAATTTGATAGTTGATGGAGGTTGGACAGCCATTTAAGGATATGAAAAAGAAACGAATACTTTTAATTGGTGCTGGGCAATTAGGCAGTCGGCACCTACAAGCATTAGCTGCGCTGCATGAAGAAGCTATCATAGAGGTGGTTGACCCCACTCGGGAAAATTTAGAAATTGCTAAAAAACGATTCGAGCAAATTAGTGGCTTTGAAAAGCACTATTTAAATCTTCATGATTCAATCGCTTCACTTGATAAAACTGCGGTGAATTTAGCTATCATTGCAACCAATTCCTCGGTAAGATCAGAGGTAATAAAGGAACTATTAAATCATTTACAAGTTAAGTTTATGGTTCTGGAAAAATTTCTCTTTCAAAAAGCAAAAGAATATTCTGAGATAGGTAATCTGCTTAATGAAAAAGGAGTTGTTACTTATGTTAATTGCACTAGACGATTGTTTGTTGATTATCAAAAGATTAAAAACAGCATAACTGGAGCAAAGGTTGTTTACATGGATGTGGTTGGTAATGAGTGGGGTTTAGGTTGTAATGGAGTACATTTTATTGATCTGTTTCAATGGTTAAGCAACCAAGATGTTACCAAATGGTCTGCTGATCTAGACGATTCAATTATCCAAAGCAAGAGGTCTGGTTATGTTGACTTTAGTGGAGCCTTAGTCGGCTATACCTCAGGTAAATCTAGATTGACATTAACATGTTTTAATCAGAATAAGCCAAATATTTCTATTCGTATTTCGACAGCTGATAGGCGCTTTGTTGTTGGTGAAGGAGTTGGAAAAGTTTGGGAAGAAACAATCACGGAGGAATCTATTACGCTAACTGAAAGTGACTTTAATATGGCTTATCAAAGCCAATTAACAAATCTTGTTGCAGAACAGCTTTTCGGAAATGGTAGTTGTGACTTGACACCATATAATGAAAGTGTTAAAAGTCATTTACCATTCTTGGAGGTGCTTTTAGAACATTTTAATAGAAATAGAATTGAAAAAACAATTGCATGTCCGATAACTTAAAAATAGTAATAGTTGGTGCAGGCCTAATAGCCCGGGAATATGTGAAAGTTCTGTTAGCCATGAATTATTCAATCGTGGTTATAGGTAGAGGAGAGGCAAGGTTAAGGGCTTTACAAACAGATTTTAAGGAAATCACGACTGTTGAAGGAGGTCTTGAGGCTTGGTTAAAGGACGGTAATCGAACGGATTATGCTATTATATGCACCCAAGTTGAATATTTAGCCAATGCGACCAAAGGCTTGCTTTTAGCGGGATGTAAAAACATTTTAGTAGAAAAACCTTTGACTTATTCTATCTCGGAAGCCAATGAACTACTAAACTTGGAGATAAAATATTCAGCAAATATTAGGGTAGCATACAATAGAAGAAGCTATGTTGCAGTGCAAGAAGCTAAAAGATTAATTAAACAGGATGGTGGCGTCAAATCATTTCATTTTGACTTTACAGAAGCTATTTTCCGAATAGATCCAAAAAACTACGATAAAGAATCTAATTTGTATTGGGGTATTGCTAATAGCTCACATGTAATAGACACTGCTTTTTATTTAGCAGGAGGTTTACCTTTCAGAATAGAGGCAAACCAGTATGGAGATTCAGTAAAATGGCATCCTGCAGGTTCTATTTTCACGGGTGTTGGAGAGACTAAAGATAGAATACCGTTTACTTATCATGCGAATTGGGGCTGTCCAGGTAAATGGAATATTGAGATTATGACTGCAGAAAGAAAGCTATTGTTTAGCCCGATGGAACAGCTCCAACAGCAACTAAAAGGAAATTTTGTGGTTAAGCTTGTAGATTTAGATTATAGTAAAGATTTGGCTTATAAGCCAGGGTTTTATAATCAGGTAGATGGCTGGATCCAAGGTAGAAATGACCTATGCAGTATAAAAGATTTATGGGATAGTCTATTAATCTATCGTAATATTTTCGGATACACAGAGGACTAACTTTTTTAAGCTATAGCTGATTATATATTACGAAATCTATAACTTAACATGGGTAAACCTATTATACTTACACTTTTATACCATGCTTAAATCTTTTGGTGAATGAATAATTATTGCTCGATAGAAGGTGAAGCTTTATTAAATTATCTGAAAAGACAGATTCAAAATTTTTTCCCTGATAATAAAGGAGATAATGCTTTAGATATTAGTGTCGTAAAAACTGCTCTTAGTCGCACTTTACATTGTTTCTCAAATATAAATAGTACCCAGTATACAAATGATATAGGAGTTTCTAAATTTAACCACCTTCATGGCGATCATTACGCTTGTTTTCTTTACTATGTCAGTAGGGTCGGTTATGAAAGAGGGATTGAAGCAGTGTATTTTAAGGCAGCTTTGTTAAATAAAGCTCTCAACGGCATTGACCTATTTGGACATGTAGATATGCCAGAGCATTTTTTACTTGTACATCCATTAGGTTCTATAATAGGTAGAGCGAAATTTATGGGTAACTTGGTTATTTATCAGAATGTTACTATCGGTGGAAAGCATAATGAAAATGACAGTATAAGCTATCCAACGATAGGCAAAGATGTGGTTTTATATTCTGATTCATCTGTTATTGGAGATGCCCATATTGGCGATAAATGTGTAGTAGCAGCGGGAACAAAAGTAATGAGTCGTAACCTTAGAGATGAAGGTAAAATTATTCTGGGTACGTTTAAAGGAAATCACACTAAAGACTTGAAAATCACGAAGAAATTTTTTACCTACTAAATGAGAATACAAGTAATAGGGTCAAAACCAGGTGCAGAGCTTTTAAATAAAGTGGATCAAAGGTTTTATGTAAACGGTGGTGCGAAACTGAGTATTGAGGAATCAATGCCTGTTAATTTAATAACGGGATTAAATGTTCTAAATTACGAAGGGAATGTAGCTAGAGACTATGTCTATAATTCATTTAAGAAAAAGAGATTTAACGAAGTCGTTTTCATAGCTTTTCAAAATGAAAAGGTAATAGAAAGTAGCTTTAGGGAAAAGGTAAATTTTGAATATAAAGAATTAATGATTTTGTCTAGATCTGAAAAAGCATCAATCGAGAGATCTTATACTGGAGGGATGTTTTATTTTTTGTTAAATTTGTTGCTAGTACCTGGTCCACATTTTAGAGAAAAATTAAGTGTTTTGATTTGGGCAATTAAACGAAGAGAGCTTAAATTATCTACAGGTCTTTTCGCCGTACTTTATATTTTGCAGACGTATAAAAATTCTGAAGTGGTAATATCGGGCATCGGATTTGGCCTAAGCGAATATTGGTATGGTTCAGAAAATAAACGAAGAGCTCATTTTATAAATGATTATGCTTTTTTAAAAAGTGTTTTAAAATCTAATGAGTTTTGGAAAAGAGTGTCTACGACTGAGGATCAGCTTACTGATTTATTTGGTATTAGGCAGTTTACAGATTAATATTTCCAATTGTCAAAGTTACTTTCCAACACGCTATTTTACACCCTTTCAACGCAGGTTAGTAGGGTGTCTTCTATTTTGGCCTTGCCTTTTATTACACCATTCTTAACTGAAGTAGATTATGGAGTCTGGGGTCTAATTCAAGCTTATATAGGACTAACGCAAGCTTTTGCCTTTTTAGGACTTTATGTGACTTTAAGTAATTCCTTTTATAATTACCCAAACAGATACCACTGGATTTGGAGGCAGTTATATGGTTTTCTAAGTTTATGGATGCCCATGTTCGGGGTATTAAATGGTATATTCATATATTTAATTATTCCAACGGAGGCTCAGTCAAATGCCTTAAATTTAGCAATATTATCGACACTGCCATTGATAGTTTTTGGTCCAGTTGCACGGATAGGGGAAATCAGATATCAATTACAACAAAATGCAAAGCCTATAGCCATAAGGGCAAGTATAATAGGTATACTAGGTGTATGTTTAAATGTTTATACTATCAGATATCTTAAGCTGGGTTATATGGGTTGGGC
>JBNMFK010000075.1:0-13954 GCA_051269965.1 Algoriphagus sp.
CAAAAGGCTCAATCCCCAAGCCATAGACTTGATAGAAATACCTAGTATTTGCTTCGAAGTTTTCTAGCTGTACCTCGTGGTTATAAACCTGTGACTCACGGATGATGAAATTCAGATTATTTGAGTCTTTACCATATCTAACGTCTACTTCGCCAGAAGTAGTTGCTCGCCATTTAAGTTTGATACCTGTTTGAGTCGCACTTTGAAGGGTATGCTCCACGAAGAAGCTTTTGTGAGCGTGAGACAAAAGGTAATAAAAGACCAAAAACTAAAAAGGTTCATATCATTTAAGCTTAGAAAAGGACAGCGGTTTCATCATAACAGAGACCACTTTTTCAACGATTTTTCCATCGATTTCAGAAGCTTTTTGTGCGGCTTTCCAATTTGGGTCTACTCTAAATGCATTCCAAGCCCTTTTTGAGGCCCATTCGTTTTTATGAGCGATAATGTAAACTAAGTGGGGCTGTTTGCCTTCTTTCTCAATACTGCCCCAGTAGGCAACGTTTTCCATATCATGTTTTTTGAAAATTTTGCGGGTGTGATCTCTAAATCGAGCTACAATATTTGGATATCTTTCAGGAAGGCAAAAGTAAGAACGCAATTCAAAAACTCTCTCTGGAGATTTGGCTTTTAATTTAAAACTCTTCGTTAATTGGTCTTCTATTTTAAGGAATTTTGAATCAACGGATTCTACGATGTTGCCATCTTTTTTAGAATCTGCCCACACCTTCTGCCATTCTTCATCTGCCATGAAGGCTTTCCATGAAGCATCTCTAGCCTCCATAGTGGGATAAGCTAACATATAGATCAAGTCGTTAGACATTTCGTTTTTAGTAGGAAGCCAATAGGCAATATTTTCCATGCCATGTCTTTCGAAAATTTTGGTTGTAAAGTTTTCGAATCTTGAAATGAGAGCATCTCTTCGTCCGTCATGACAGTGATAGGTTCGAAGCTCATATACTCGGGTATCTTCCTTAGCTATAGTAGAAAACGAGATTAACATAAAAATAAGTCCTATAAGGGTTTTCATAAAATTAAATTTTGCTTTATGTAAATTTACAATAAAAGGCTTTATCAAATGTCTTGCACCCGGTCAAATTGATTAAAAACTGATTTATGAATAGGAGATTATTTTTAGCTACCACACTTTCTGGACTTGCTTTGACGTCCTTTAAAAACAACAGACAATTGTGCTTTTCTACTTTGGGATGTCCAGAATGGTCATGGCATAAAATTCTTAGAACAGCTAACAAATATAGCTTTGGGGGTATTGAAATACGAGGTCTTTTAGACGAGATAGACATTTTAAATAGTCCAACTTTTTCTAAAGAAAATCGAAAGACGTCAAAAAGGATGGCGGAGGATTATGGTGTGGAGATTGTGAACATTAATCCATCTGCCAACCTTCATGAAACCAAGCCCCAAAAGCGAAAAGAGAATATTGATACTGTTAAAAGATATATTGAGCTTGCGAATGAGGTTGATTGTGCATTTGTGAGGGTTTTCCCAGATAAACTAACTTATGAAGGAGACAAAAAAAGGTCTTTGGATTTGATAGGTGCAGGCCTAGAAGAACTCTCCGCTTTTTCAAAAGGAACTGGGATTAAAACGCTACTTGACGCTCATGGAGACGTAGTTTTCTCATCGGATATTGAATACATTATGAATTCGCAGGATTTAGAAACCACGGGCATTATTTGGGACTACTTTAATATGCACTTAAAAACGGGAGAAACGGCCAAGGAAATGGTTGATGTGCTACAGTCATACATAAATTTTGTACAAATAAAGGATGGTTACTTAAAGGAAGGAGTTCATGAATATACGTTACCTGGTAAAGGGGAAATACCTGTTTTAGATATTCTGAAAGCAGTAGACGCCATGGATTATAAGGGTTTTATTAGTTTGGAATGGGAGAAAAGATGGCATCCAGAGCTAGTGGACTTAGAACTAGCATTACCTCTTTTTAAGAAATTAATGAAGAAATAAATGAATTCTCTCAAGACGCTAGTTTTAAGGTCAGTTCTATCTTGTTTTCTTAGTGTTTTAAGCGTAGAAGTAGCCGCTCAAAGTGAAAAATCTCGGTTGAGTATTAGTCCGCACTTTGGCCTAGGTATGGTGCTTCCTGGGCAGCAAAATGTGATAGGGGGAAATGAGCGAATGATTTATAAATGGAGCTTTTATAATATTGGCAATGTTTCAAATGCAGCTGGTGAGCAAAGTTTTAGTTTTGAAACGACGAATAGATTTGGCGTAGATCTTAATTATAGAATTTCTGATAAGCTTAAGATAACACTTGGAGCAGAAAGGATAAATCAGCTAAGTGTGTATAGACCAAGTTTGTCTTACATAAGAAACGGAGCAGAGGTATCAGGAATCATTGATGATTTTCATTATTACAATAGCAATGTAGGGCTAAGATATGAAGCTCATAGTCTTTTCTACGTTTTAAAAGGAGTATGGATCCCGAATGTAAATGCGGTGTATAAAAAAAGAGCTAGAAATGATGTGAGTTCAGGCTCTAATACGGTGGATTTCCTAAATCAAAATAATACGGGTCTTAGATTTAGAGAACTTGGTGGTAATGACATTAAGGCGAGCGTTTATGTAGGTATAGGTCAAGATATTTCCTTTGGATACAATGATTTTGAATTGGAAGTAGGCCTCAATTTAGCTGCGGTGCCATTGGCCATATCAGAAGTTTCTTTTCTGAGGTCGGGTTCAACGGTAGGCGTAACACAGACAAATAGACTTATTAATACAATCTTTGTGAGCTTAAATCAAGAACTTAATTTTAGGGAAAGAACACCTAAATCGAAAAGGAGAAGAAAGCCTAAATTAAAGAAGGACAAGATAGAAGAGAAGGTAGAAGTAGGTAAGGAGGCTATTCAGATAGGAGAAGAATTGGTTTTAACAGGTTTGATTTTTGAACGTGGTTCTTCGGAACTCGACCCTACAAATGAGAGCGAGCTGATGGATGTTCTAACCTTTATGCGTATTTACTCCAAAGCAAGAATTCAAATAACTGGTCATACTTCTGGCGAGGGAGATAGACGGGCAAATATCAAGTTGTCAGAAGACAGGGCTAAAGCCTGCAAAAGTTACCTTGTTAGTTTGGGTATTTCTTCAAGCAGAATAATTACGTTGGGTAGAGGGCCAGATAGCCCTGTGTCATCTCTTAACCCTGAAAAAAATAGAAGAGTAGAAATGAAGATCTTAAGTCTGGAATAATTCAGTTGACTTAGAAGCGTGTTTGTGGCCGAAGGTTTTAACCTAAAAACCCTATAATTATGACAAATAGGAATGTATTTAATTGTAGCGGTCTCTTTATGAACATACGCGTAAGATGAACTACGAAACTTCTGAGTTCATCTCTGTTGCAATCATAAGTTCTGCTGCTCCAAGCTAGTTAAAGGACTGTGACCAATCGGCGAGGTAGCCTAGTTGCTTGTTTAAGTCCAAAATAAAGAGCCAAAGTCCTGAGGGAATTCTATGCAGGTGGAATGCAAGAAGAAAGGGCTGGACAGGATGGAATTTTTAAATCAAAAGATTTTTTGATTTAAGAGAAAATTGTGAATGGTTTATAGCTTGGTATTGACGATTTTGATTTCAGACAATACGCTGTAATGTTTTCAAGACATTTGTCAGAAGAAATGCCTCTACCAGAAGAGGTGAATGCTATACATCTGCATAAGGAAGAAAAGCTGACGATTCAAAAAGGAAAATGATATTCAGCCACGTTAACTGGCACAGCTAATGCCGTCTTTTTGAGGTCTTATGTCCGACTTTCAGAAGGGATTAATTTCTTTGGCACGGATAGTTAAATGCCACTAACTGTCTTAAAAATTGATTAGAGCAAAATTGAAGCTATTAACTTCATTAAACTGCACGCAAAATATAGCTATGTCAAGGGCTTAGAAGAAACAGTTTTTTCGTTAGAGAAGAAACTATAAAAAAAGCGAAGAACCATCTGACTCTCCGCTTTTTGAAAACTTAATACTTGAAATCAAACATCACAAATCCTGACACACCTTTCTAGGGAGGCTAACATTCCTACTTTGTCTTTGGGTGTAGGAATGAATTCTTGTCCTAAATAGCCTTTATAACCAGATTCTATTAAAGCTTTCACTACGGCTGGGTAATAAATCTCTTGTGTTTCGTCTATTTCCTTACGGCCTGGCATTCCACCCGTGTGATAATGACTAATATACGTTCCGTAGGTTCTTATATTTCTAATGTGGTCACCATGCATACTCTGCATATGGAATATATCATAAAGCAGTTTGAAATGCTCAGAATTTATCATTTCGCAGAGCGAAACGCCCCAGTCTATATGATCGCACATATAATCTCTGTGATTATCTCTAGAGCTTAGTAGCTCCATGGATAATATGATGTTGTGCTTTTCAGCCGTAGGAATAATCCTTCTGATAACGTTAGCACAATTCATCATACCCACATAATCATTCATCCCATTTCTGTTACCTGAAAAACAAATAAGCTGAGAAAGTCCTGCTGCTGCTGCTTGAGGAATTAAATCCTCGTAAAAAGCTACAAGAGTATCATCGTTTTTGGGATTACAGAAGAAATTTGAAAGACCAGTTCCCTTTGGCCAATCCCCCCAACCAATGGCGGCCGTTAAACCGTATTTTTTTAAAATAGGCCATTCTTCCGGACCAGTAAGTTCAATAGAGGCCATACCGATATCCTTAACACCTTGGCATAATTCTTCAAAATCAATGCTAGAATAACACCATCGGCATACGGAATGCTTTATGTTGTTTTTGAGTTCTAGTTTTGTGTCTACAAAACTCTTATTTGCCATTGCCACACCAGATAAAGAGGTGGCTGCTACGGTACCAATAGTTTTTATGACATTTCTTCTTGATGTTGTATCCTTCATTTTGGTTTCAATTGGGTTTCTATAAATAATAGGGGTCCTGAATCACTAACGTAATCCATTTATGTAACTCGCTATTTTGAGAACATCCTCTTCCGGCACATGAGGCATGGCAGCCATCGGTGTAGCATAATCAGGCCAGTTTTTTGGTTTTGGAGTGTACACCAATTTTAAGATTTCATCATCAGAATACTTCCTTTTTGAAATATCTGTAAAAGAGGGTCCTATGACTTTTTTTCCTTCAGCATGACATGCCAGACAGGTATGTCTTTGGAGCAAAGGCTTAACCTGGTCGAACGTTGGTGCCTTCATGTTAACTGCTATGGTAGCTTTGTTTTTTCTATCTGGGGTGTCTAATAGCTTAGCCGTCCTAGTGGATGATTCGGCTTTAACTTTGGCAGAAGTATTTGTTTTCAAATCATCACTACTCATTTTTTCTCCTTCAGGAATATTATTCAATGTATAATAAACCGTAGGATGGATTAGAGAGTAGTACTTTCCTGCCGCTCTAATACCGTCTAGATTTAACTCATGTATATAATATTTACGGAGTCCATCTATTACTATTCTAAGTCTCTTGCCATCTGCGGACAGATTAACACCTTTTATGTTTAAATCTTCTCTGTTAATTGGCGGAGAGCCATAAACAGGATGATGTTTGTAGTTAAAGCTAGAGGCTGCATAAGAGGCTAAGTCTTCTGCCGATTTCCTATCTACTGGAAGAGTGAATTCTACTTCAAAGCCATCAGGCATTGCTTTTACGGTTAGCATTTCAAAAGGCATTTGGCCATTCCAAACCAAACGTTGAAGGCCCTGATTTGCATCTCCGGCAGAACCCCAACCACGGTTGGTCTCTCCCACAAAAAGGCTGCCGTCTTTGGCCCAGTCCATTCTCATAACCCCTGACTGGAAACCACTTCTAAAATCCCATGCAGCTCCTTGATATTCACCGTTTATTTTTTCCATGAAAACCCTCATGATCTTAGACTGACCTTGGTCGCCAATGAAGACTTGGTTTACAAAGGGACCAAAAGCTCCTTTTGTTTCATCTTTGATAAGTTCTGAATTAGAGATTCCTAAAATACCGTGTGGAAGCCACACAACGGGCGTTTGAACAGAAGGATACTTTTCTTTCAGTTCCCAAAGCATATCGGCGTTTTCACCTTGCACATTTTCAGGCTTAATATAGGCTCCGGTAGCATTTCGTACTTTTCTATTATCTCTTTCAGCATAAAACTGATCCTCTGTCAGTGTTACAGGAGAGTTTTCATCAACCCAAGCCAAGCTAGCTGGGTGACCGGTAAAAACCCCTTTTTTAAGGTGCCAAATACCGCCAGAACCCATCCAGTCTCCTTGATTATCAGCATAAAAAAGCTCACCGTCTATGACACCTAAACCAGCTGGCGAACGCATACCTGCAGCCCATTCTTCTCTATGACCATCAGGGAAAACTTTGAAAACAGTTCCTCTTGTAGGTACTCTAGCTTCACCTCGCCACCATTCTTCATTTCCAAAAGCTACATTTCCACTCACAAAAAAGCTGCCATCGGGAGCAATTTTAGGTCCAAAGGAATACTCATGATAATGACCAGAGACAGGCCAAGCATGTACCGTTTCGTAAGTATCGGCTATGCCATCTTCATTGTTATCTATGAGCTTAGTAAGCTCTCCTCTCTGTACGCAGTAAAGAGCTCCGTTTTTATGTGCCAAACCTAAGACCTCATGAAGTCCAGAGGCAAACAGTCTGAAATGCGGGTTTCTACTTGTAGGATTATCCATTATCCAAATCTCTCCTCTTCGAGTAGCCATAGCTAGGGAACCATTTGGCAGGGTGCAAAGTCCCCCTACTTCTAGAATGACACCTTCAGGAATGGGCGGTGTAATAATTCGATAGAAATCCTCTTCTTTAGGAGACTCTTGAGCCTGCAATCCAATGCAAATAAGGCTGAAGAACAATATTTTTAAGTTTTTCATTTTTGTGAATTTAGAAAAGTATGTCATAAGTTAATTGCTTTTTGGCGAGCACAATAAGCTGTTTATTGTCTCCACTATCTACCAAATGAATGCTTTCGTTGGCGTCTAATTTTATGAAGTAATCTTTATTGTTGACGGCGTATAGCCCATCCTGAATTTTTTCAATATTTTTTGCATCACTTAATTTAATGGCTAATTCGGGTCTTGGACCATCAAGAGTGATGGTTCTCTCAAAAACCTTACTGTCTTTGACAATAATTTTATCGCTTACCTTTGACCCATAGATTTCATACATGAAAGTTGGCCTATTTTCCTCATCCATCATATAACCTTTTGGTCTGAAACCTGTACTGGAAGTATCTACTGACCAAGAAGTTAAAGAAGTATTAAGGGTTAAATCGTTATCAAACAGAGTGATAGATCCTCTAGGCTTTGAAGAGCCATCTCCTCGGCTATCCCACATAGGCGTAGCATCTAAAAAGTCACCACGCCAGATTTGTAAAAGGGCACCTCTATCTAGGTCATAGGTAAAATGAAGGTTCTCAGGCGTACCTACACTTATGGCATGTACTATACGCTTCTTTTTGCCATCTTTCTCAAAATCCATAAAACTCCTAATATTCGTATTGGTTTTAGCGTCTACTAGGATTGGGTCGGTTGGCTTATTGCCTAGCATTGACCCTTGGGAATGAAGTGCTGTTTTTCTAAAACCTGGCCCCGCCACATAAAGTCCTAAAGTAGGATTCATCCAAGCATCATATTTGGCATTATAAAGTTCTATGCTGTGCTTACCCGCCTTAAGTTCTACAGAGCCATTTCTGGCATCATTAGGGCCGGTATATTTGTTTGCTAAAACGATTTCCCCATCTACTTTAAGGAAATTGTTTGCAGACGAAAAAACAGTGAACTCATACTTTCCGTCGGCTGGGGCATTGAAGTCTCCTTTTATGTTATAGGAATAATTATTGGGCCTGTTCATAAACTCCCAAGTAAGGTCAGCCATTTGTCCAGTTTCGTCTAAAGGGAGATTATCAGGGTCTGCAGCAGGGTCATAAGAAATATAGGAAACGCCATAGCTTAGGTTATTTAGACTTGCAGAAGGCTTATCAAAATTATTGATTACTATGTTTTTGAGGGCCAATGGCCCATGATCGCCTTGAAAACGCAATGGACCCATTGGAACTTCGCCCGAGCCATAAGCTCCACGAGTTACACCTGAAAGCTCTACATTTTCATGCAGGAGCATGCCATTTAAGGTTATAGCAAGTACAGTAGCGTTTGAGGTTTTATTCCCTTTGCTATCAAAACGAGGTGCTCGAAAAGAAATCTCCATATGCTGCCATAAGCCAGGGGCTTTGGAAGCATTTACCCTTGGGGCATGGCCGTCGTAACCCTTCTTACCTTCAGGTTTAGACTCGTCCCATCTGTGATAGATGCCACCACAGTCTCCATGTATAGGTTTTTTTTTGCCCCAGCTATCTAGTAATTGAATTTCATAGCGACCCTGCATGTAAACACCAGAATTAGAATTTTTCGCCATCATGAAGTCAAAAGAAATGTCTAAATCGCCATGTTTAAACTCCGAGACTAGTTCATATTTGTCACCATAAGTGCCGTGCTCATGATCGTTTACTAAGATACCAGTTCCTGAGGAGGTTTGTATATCATAATCAATAAAAGGATTAGCCGAGACATCGCCAGCTATAATCCAGTTACTGCCTTTATTTTTAAACTGATTTAAGTTTTCAGAGAGAACTGTCCGTTGGGCAAAGAGTGGGACTAGACCACAAATTAACCAAAGACTTAAAATTACTTTTTTCATAAATTGATTTCTTTTCTTAAACATTTCATGGGGTAAAGTTACTCTAGTTTAAGAGTCAAATTAAACTTTTTCTGACTTATTCCCCTTTTATCAAAGCCAAAATATCGGACATATCTTTTGGTGAGATAGCTCCCTCAAAACCATTTGGCATGGCAGACTTTTTTGCTATTTGACGAGATTTGATGGCTGTTTTTGCAATGGTTTCAGACTTTCCGCCAAGTGTTTTCAAGCTCAACGAATTTTCGTTTTCAGAAGTAATAATTCCTGCGAGATGAGTGCCGTTATTAGTTTCAATTTCCCATTGACCATATTTATCAGCTATTGAATTATTCGGATTAATAATTTCGGTTATGATTGAATGTTTATTTCTGCTTTTTAGTGTAGCTAAATCAGGGCCAAAGGCTTTTCCTTCTTTACCGTCTATTTGATGGCAAATAGCACAATTTTGTTCAAATATTTTTTTACCATTTTGAGCATTACCTTTCATGTTGGCGGCAGGCAAATAGCTTTGAAGCACGGCTTTACGGTCTTCGTTAATAGCGAATACTTCTCTGGCATAATTTCTAATATTGGTGTCATAATAATTCATCAAATCAACTATTTGAGGCCACTCTAAATCTGCTTTTGGAATTTTGCCCAATTCTACCTGTCTAATTAATTCGGATACTTTGTCATGGTTTTCCAATAAGTAACTCACCCAAGCCTTTTTGGAGGATCTTGTTAATCCCGTATATTTCTTATTTATGAGTGCGAGTTCGGATTCTTTTAATGTGCTAGGAAGAGCTTTTAGGCTAGCTAATTGAAGTTTTTCATCTTCGGAGGCAAGTATGTTTTTAAGAATTTTATCCTTGATTTTGGCGTCGCCTAAAGCAGATAATAAACTCATTCCATCAATTTGGAAATCGGTATCATTAATCATTTTAGCGTAGATTGAATTAGTATTTATTTTTTTAGAAACTTTATTCACATCAAAAACGCTAATGATACTTTTTCGAAGGTCTTTGCTTTGCGTATCTAGAAACCTAGATAAAAGTTGCCCTTGTTCAGATGTTGATAGTGTATTGGGTGTATCATACTCTTGTCTTGTAGCCAAACCGGATAGCATGGCGGCTTGCCACCAACTATTAGATTCTTCATTTTTCTCGAGAATCTTTGATATCAGTCCTAAACCTCCTTTCTTGTACAGAGTGGCAGCAGTATGTGCAAAAAATAGGCTTTTATTCTCTGAAGCCTTTGAACCAAAATCCCTAACAGCATTTTGAAATAAAATTTCTTCAGAACCTGCGGAAGCTGCTATGGCAGCAATCCCTACCCATTTATCCTCAACATCATTCTTTAAAATGGTAGATTTTAATTCTGCCATTTCTGGGAAATTAAAAAATGCTGAGGAACAGAGAAATTGAAATCTAACTCTATCACTTGGGTCATTGGCCGTTTTTAACAAAGCTGATTTTAGTTCTTCTGTTTGAAATTCAGGGTTTGACCAAGCCCTATCAATCAATTGTAACGCATTTTCTCTTACACCAGACTCTTTGGCAGTTAAAGCGATAGTTAGATCACTACTGTTTAATTCTTTCCAGTCATGTAGAAGCCATAAGGCAGGAATCTTGGCCTCTTCGTTACCTTCTTTGAGAATTTTATGAAGCATTGAAGCCACGGAATGGTCGTCTCTTTGAAAGAGAAGTCGCTGAGCAGTTCTTCTATACCATCCATTTTTATGATTTAAAAGCTCTGCCAATTCTTGAGTGGTTTTTTCAGATAAGTTTAAAGCACTCATCCAGTCCATTTTTAGGCCACTTTTTGGTGTTATTCTATAAATACGCCCCTTTTCTGTGCCTTCATATAAAGCTCCACTTTCATTCACTTCATCACTCATCCATTCGGGGTGCTCTACTATTTGGCGATAATAATCCACCACATACAATGCTCCATCGGGTCCTACATAGAAAAAGACCGGTCTGAACCAGGGATCTTTGGAAGCTAAAAATTCTTTATTTTTTAAAACTCGTTTTCCAGAAAAGGTAGCCCCTTTACTTTCAATATGGTCTATATGTACCAAGTTGTGGACAGGCTCCCCAATAAGGGTGGCGTTTTCAAATCCTGCACCAAAGGCTCCTCCATCATACCAAGTGATGCCACAACTTGACGTAATTTGGCCAACATCGGTTAGCAGTTGATGGTTTGGGTTTTCGGTAATCGGGAAAACTTTAGCTGCGTTACCATGGTCAGAAAACTTTTCCATGGCCTCCTCTATAGCCAAATTAGGGTTTGCATTGACATAGCGTGCATCCATAACTTCATGGAAAAGGTGATTTGCATTGTCTGTATAAAATCGATGTCCCCAAGGGTCAGTAGTATGCCCATATTGCGACTCACCAGAGAGGGTTTCTAGTTCTAATGATTTGGGTTTAAAACGTACATTTCTTCCATCTGCATTTCTTGCTAACCTTGGTGAATTTGGTTCTTTTACGAATTTGATTTCCGAGCCTTTGTCATTGAAAATATGTTCGTATGCAAATGAATTGATTGCACCAGAATGAGCCACATATATCCAATTATCAAGACCAAACTTTGGCGTATTCATATTGTGTTGTGGATTGGAAAGTGAGAAACCCGTAATCATAGGCTCTCTGATTTCGGCTTCACCGTCGTTGTTTTTATCAGCGAGATAAAGCACGTCTGGTGCATCTGTCACTAAGAATCCATCTTCCCATTTCATTAAACCCATTGGTAATGTGAGGCTATCAGCAAAAATTTCACTTTTGTCTGGCAAGCCATCTCCATCGGTGTCAATCAACTTTTTAATTTTCCCAGTTTTAGTTAAATCTAAAGGGTAACCGGGCATTTCAGCCACATACCAATCTCCGTTTTCGTCAATTTCCATAGCAACAGGATCAGAGATTAAGGGCTCTGCAGCTACTATTTCAATGTTAAATCCATCCATGACTTCAAAGTCAGACAGAGCTTTTTGAAGTTCAGGCCTTTGGTCCAAATAGGTCGAATTTGGTTTCTCACAGGAAACTAAAATGCTTAGGGCTAGTAGACTTAAATACTTCATTGGGTCAATTTTACTTTAATTTATATTCCACATAAGACATACATTCTTTAATCACCTGACTTTCATATTGTGTGTCGTCATATTGCTTTTTTAATCGCCTAAAAAAACTTTGGAAGGTGGGCAGTACTCCTTTGGTCATTTTGACGTCATAACGGTTTAGCTCTTCAGGATTATATGTGTTTGGTTTACCTTTTGCATAAGCCAAGTAGTATTGGTTTTTTTCGCACAAGGCACCCATATAACAGATTTGAGCTCCGAGTTCTGGATCAGGATTAGCGGCTAAAGCTTTTTCAAAACACTCTTTTGCGTAGGTGTTTGTAAAATAGTCTTCGTCGGTGGTTTCTCTATAAAGAATATCCATGCTGCTCCATTCTCTATCTGAAAACAACCAGCCATTTCCCCAATAACTCATGTTGTATGCTGCTAAACCTAGCTGATACCAAGCTCTGGCATCCTTTGGTTTCTTATCTACGTTTTTCTGATTTAGAACCGCATTTTCAAGGAAGATTATCGGATTTAGAAGTGTCTCATCCATAAGCTCGTTTCCTATGAATTGATTTGGGAGTGGGGAAAAGTAAGAGGCAAACGGACTTTCCATGAGCGTGGGGTCTTCAGTACTTTTGAATACAGCTAAAGCTTCCTCGTAAGCTTGCATTCTAACTAATTTTCTACCGTAAGCCATCATTAACTCTTGGATGTTTATCCCAGCCAGTTCTATTAGTAAGGCATCTTCTGAGCTAGGTGTATTTTGATTAATAAAATCTAAAGTAGCTTTTAGTGTTTTTGCGTCTGCATCTTTAAATAATTGAGCCTCTGAGAAGGTATTTGAATACAGAGCATAGTCCTCTTTTTCCGCTGGAATATGCTCGGCTAAAAACGCTTTAACAATTTTCGAATTTACTTTAGGTGATTCTTCTTTAGAAGAATAGCAAGAGCTAAGCCAGCCCGACTTTTCCTGAACTTCGTCTGCTTGGTTTATGTATTTTTTCTGAAGTTTTGAGCTAAGGAAGGTCAGCACATTACTATCTCTAAATCCATTAATGACTTTGAGGCCTTTGATTTCCTCCAACATTTGTTTTTCATCATTTTTAATGTTGGCGTTCTCTAGGAAATGTAGAGCCTTGAAAACCTTAATTTGTGTCGTCAAGTTGTTATTAATGTTCTTTTCATTTTCGGCCCTGGTCAAAAATGACTTCATTTTATTCATGTCGCCCTTTATATAATTCAGGTAGGCTGCAGTCGTTAGCCAGAACGCTTTTTTTGCCAACCCTTCATTTTGGACAAGAGATTCATTGAACATCAGAAGATCTGCAAAATATCCTAGGCTTTCTGTCTTGATAGCATCTACTTTATTGGAGTCTATTTTATAGTTGTCATCATAGATGTCAAGGTCATAAGTATATGATCCTGCATTCTTTTCTGCGTAGAAATTTACCTCGTTTTTGTTTATTTCTCTGGCCATCACTAGTTCCAGCATCTGATAATTTGGGTCTATTTCGGCCATTGATTGCAATAATTTGAGCCCGTCCTGATGAGGCTGAATAGCTTGAAGTGCCATAACCGCAAGTTTTTCCTCCTTTGTCTTAGAGATTTCTAAGGCCTTCTTAAAGTCAAGATTGCTTAAATGACGAATACTTAGGTCTGCCTGATTTCTTCGGGTCGGAGAGGTCTGGAATACTTTAGCGAACTCTAAAATACCTTTGGCCGTTTCGCCACTTTTTAATAGAGCCCCAGCGTACCTACTTTGGCTCCATTCTGAGATGAATGATTTGTTTTTAACTTTTGACTGAAAGTTTTGATAGTCCTTTATTAGCCCGCTCCAATCATCCAGTTTTGCGTCAATTTTGTAGCCTTGGAAAGCATATCGTTCTATGAGGAAATCGTCTATCGTCAGGGAAGCTAGCTGAACTAAGACCATTTCTCTGGCGTCTCCTAGAAGCTGTTCGTTCACCGGCTCTGTGGTTTCCCAATCAGTAGGAAACTTTAATACTTCTTTATCTATTTCTTGTGCCAATAGAACATAGGTTGCAGCTTCCGTTTTTCCAATTCCTGTCAATTGATTGGCGAGCTCCTCACCAGTATCTTTATTGTACAGACCCGTTTTTATATCTTTTTTTGAGATTTTTTTATCTACGTAGTGATACCAACTTTCCAAATTCAGAGAGTCTGCTAAGTAAGCAGAGCTATTCATGAAATACTG
>JBNMFK010000076.1:0-13919 GCA_051269965.1 Algoriphagus sp.
CCTCCATATGTTTGTGCTATTTCTCCTTTTCCAAAAGTCAAAACCTCTTGAACAGAAGAGGGATCACGTGGTTCCCCTGTTCTGTATACATTAACAGAAGAGGCACCCATCGATAAAAATTGTGAATATCTTAAACCTATTGATACTGTGGTTTTGGCATTAAGCTCAATTACGTCTTCGCCACTGATACCAAACTCATATCCATTTTCCAACGGAGTTGAAAAAGGCAACACACTCTCGCTAGTTCCGGGCTCAATGTTTCCAGGATTGATGTTATACCGAATGGCATCCACACCAAATTCGAAATTTTGATTTCCTTTATATAGATTCAAATTTGACTTAATTTGTTTGTAGTCAATACTTTGCTTTATTTTTACCACATTATCGCTATTAACCTCTGGTAGTAAGGTATTTGGCTGATAAAAACTACTTACCACGGTAGTTTGAATATTGGCTTTAGGGTTGATATTATAAAACCACTTGCCTGAGAAATTTGTAGTTTCATATTGGAATTGCGAAGCTGAGGCATTTATGTTTGCTATGCTACCCAACATTTCTGTTTGAAAAAAATCGTAACTGTAATAAGAAGAAAGCGTGAGGGTGTTTTTACTATTAATTTTATAAAATAATTTGGCGACACCATCGCCAAATCGAGCTTTGAGATCCTTTAATTGATCTGATATTAAAGGGAAAAAGAAGTCATTAAAGGAGCCACGTCCTGAAACCAAAAGAGCAAGTTTATTTTTAACAATGGGGATCTCTGCCATCAGCTTGTTAGAAACCAAACTAATTCCACCCTGCATTTTGAATTTAGTCATTGATGGATTTGCAAATTTGACGTCTAAAACGGCTGCTGCTCTACCACCGAATCTAGCCGGTACATTTCCTTTATAAAGGTCAAATTTTGAAATGGCATCTGAGGGGAATGCAGAAAATAGCCCAAACATGTGTGTAGGATTAAAAATAGGGGCATCATCTAATAAAAATAAATTTTGATCGGTAGTTCCGCCCCGTACGTTTACGCCGTTAGAAGCTTCTCCAACACTAGACACACCTGGAAGCATTTGAAGTCCTTTCAATAAGTCTACTTCGCCAAGTGCAGAAGGTAATTTTTCTACCGTCTTCATGTTTAGCGTGCTTACTCCCATGATGGGTCTTTTTATTGACTCGCTACCAATGCCAGAAACAACTACTTCTTGAAGGATATTTTCAACCCTTGCTAACATGACGTTTAAATCAGAAATCGGTAATGTAACATTTTTACGAAAAGGGACATAACCAACATATCTAACTACAATAACAACATCTTTATTTTGCAACACAAACGTGAATTTACCATCGCTATCTGTAAAATCACTTTGGTCCCCATAATCTACCAAAACTGTTGCTCCTACCAAAGCTTCTTTAGAGGCACTATCTAGTATCGTTCCTCTAAGAACGTAAGTTTCTTGAGAAAAAGTAGAAATACTTGAGAACAGAAGAAAGAAAATAAATAATCTCATATTAAAATAATGATGCTGGGTTAAACCATCCGTTTGGTTCTTTATTTGTTCTATTTGGACCATTAACACAAGGTGCTAGTGGCGGCCGAGTGAGGTCATTGCCCATTGTCTCAGGGTTTGGTCTTCTCCCTCCTAACAATCCTAATTCAGAAACACTATTTGGAATATCTGTCTTATCCAACCAATACAACTTCTTGGAGACAGATGAGACGATAAAATAACCAGCTACTGCCTGGTCAATATTTGAAGTGCTTGTGATATTTCCTGCTAAGGTAGCTGGAGGTGTATCTGCTAAGCCACCAGTGTTGGTACCTTGAGATTCAATTAAGCGTAAATAATTGTAAACGTCCTTATTTATGCCGTACTGCCTAATTTCTAAAAGTGAACCTATTTTCTGATAAATTGGAATTTCAGCAACCAATCTTCCTATGATTTCTTTGCCATTGGAAAAATTATCATTCATGATGTTAACTTTTCCGGGTTTGATGACATCCCAGCAAAGATCCTCACAACTGTAGTCCAAAACAGCATTAGCTCTAAACCGAATTACACGACATTCGCCCAAAGGCCCAGTACTGGCATCTCTGTAATATCGACCTCCAATACAAGTTTGACAAAAGAATTGTTGTTCATATAAAACCCAATCCCACATATAAAAGTCCTCAGTTTCGCCTGGATCTTTTGTGTCTATATACACTAATTGTCCTGGAGAAGTATTTTGAGGATCTTTAATGGCTTTGTTATCAAAGCTATGATAAACTTTATCAATTTTAGCTGAAGATTCCATGGTTTCAACTTTTGATTCAAAGGATTTGCCATTTGCCGTTGTAAATCTTAATTGATATGAACTTCCAACCTGACCTTTAAAATCTAATGGAAAAACATATTCTCCGGGTTTCTCTTCGCTTAAAAGGATGTTATTCTCGTCATTTTCCAATACAAAAACGGTAGCTTTTTCCACGGGCAAATAGCTTGTACTAAGTCCAGAGTTTGGAATGGCCTCTGTTAATTTGATGTAATTACCTGAATTGTCATTTGTGAGTTTTCCGTCTACTATAAAGATTGTTTGATCTACATTAAATCTTTTTAAATAAGGTTCGACACAAGAAGACATACAAAACAAAATGGCGATAAACGCCATTAAAGTAGGATTAAATTTCCTTTTGGACATAGATATTGTACAGTTTAAGTCGAAAATATAGGTATATTCTCAGTTAAATGGTTGTAACTATTATTATACTAGATGAAACATGAAAGTTTCTGTTATGAATGAATACTCCTGCTATCGGTTGCAGCCAACGCAGCTTCTTTCACCGCCTCCATATAAGTGGGATGGGCGTGAGAAATTCTTCCCAAATCCTCTGCACTTGCTCTAAATTCCATAGCAGTAACACCTTCGGCAATCATATCCGCCGCTCTTGCACCGATGATATGCATTCCTAAGATTTCATCCGTTTGTTTATCTGCCAAGATTTTAACCAAACCATCTGTATCTCCACTCGCTGTTGCTCGGCCCAAAGCCTTAAAAGAAAACTTGCCTGTCTTATATGCTTTCCCAGATTCCTTCAGTTCCTCTTCAGTGGCACCAACAGAGGCCACCTCAGGCCAGGTATAAACTACACCAGGGATTAGGTTAT
Source organism: Algoriphagus sp. (assembly GCA_051269965.1). Classification (GTDB taxonomy): domain Bacteria; phylum Bacteroidota; class Bacteroidia; order Cytophagales; family Spirosomataceae; genus Arcticibacterium. Next base: position 3,140 of record JBNMFK010000076.1, read on the forward strand.
AGTTAATATGGGGCTTTTGACCTGCAATAATTTCGGCTACTAAAACGCCTTCTTCTTCAGCTTTATGAGCTAGCATTGCCCCCTTTATAACATCACCTACAGCATAAATTCCTTGGGTAGATGTTTCTAAAGAATGGTTATTAACAGCTATTCTGCCACGTTCATCTGGTTTCACACCAGCCGCTTCTAGATTTAAATTATCTGTATATGGTCTTCTTCCTATAGAGACCAAACAATAATCTCCAGTGAACGTTACTGTTTCACCTTTTTTATTCTCACCGGTAACTTCAACGGTTTTACCCTTGTTTTCTATTTTACTTACTTTGGTGTTGAAATTATATTCAATACCGTGTTGCTTTTTGAGTACCCTTTGTAACTCTTTGCCTAAGCTACTGTCCATTGTTGGGATCATGGTAGCTGCATACTCAATAAAGGTGACTTTAGAGCCTAACCTTGCGTAAACAGAGCCTAACTCAGCTCCAATAACCCCCGCTCCAATGACGATTAGATTCTTAGGAACTTCTGATAGGTTTAAAGCTTCCGTAGAGGTTATGATCCTTTTTCTGTCGAAATTCATAAAAGGAAGAATCGTAGGTTTGGAGCCAGTGGCTATGATAACATTGGTACCAGTGATTTTTTCTTCAGACTTATCTGACTTTTTAATTTTGACGGTATTTTTGTCTACAAAGGAACCAAAACCATTAAAAATCGTGATTTTATTCTTTTTCATCAAGAAATCTACACCATTGTTCATTTTAGTTACCACGTCATTTTTTCTCGATATCATAGTGGCCAGATTGACTTTTGGTGCAGGTATTTCGATTCCATGCTCGGCAAAATGGTGGGTGGCATTGTGAAAATGCTCCGACGAATCTAAAAGGGCTTTTGATGGGATACAGCCTACGTTTAGGCACGTACCACCTAAAACATCATATTTCTCAACAATGGCCACTTTTTTGCCCAACTGTGCACAGCGAATAGCCGCCACATATCCTCCAGGGCCAGAACCAATAACTATTACATCAAAATCCATAATTCTATCTTTTCAAAAGGCAACTGCCTGTTTCATTATATTTTCATAAGGTATTCCTATTGCTTTTACAGGACGGCTTTCAACTTTGATTGCTCGAGCCTATACTTGAAGAAGCATCCTCATAGGATCTTCTAAAAGTTCTTTGAGTCTTACTAAGAAACTGACAGATTGCTTTCCATCAATAGTTCTATGGTCATAAGAAAGTGCGACATACATGATTGGTCTTATTTCTACTTGTCCTTTTATAGCTACGGGCCTTTCTACAATATTGTGCATACCAAGAATTGCCGATTGAGGAGCATTAATTATTGGAGTAGAAAGCATAGAGCCGAAAATTCCACCGTTTGTAATAGTGAAAGTTCCTCCTGTCATTTCTGGTATTGTAAGTTTTCCATCACGAGCTTTTAAAGCTAATCTTCTTACTTCAGCTTCTATGCCCGCAAAAGATAAATTTTCAGCATTTCTTATAACAGGCACCATAAGTCCTTTGGGTGCTGAAACTGCGATAGAAATGTCTGCAAAGTCATTGAAAACAATTTCCTCGCCATCAATGAAGGCATTTACAGAAGGATATTCTTGAAGGGCAATGGCACATGCCTTTGTAAAGAATGACATAAAGCCAAGTCCAATCCCATGAATATCTTTAAATTTATCTTTATATGAAGCACGTAAATCCATGATAGGCTTCATATCTACTTCGTTAAAAGTAGTCAGCATGGCCGTTTCATTTTTTACAGCCACTAATCTCTTAGCAATAGTTTTACGAAGAGAAGTCATTTTCTCTCTTCTCTGACCTCTTTCTACTTTAACCTCAGATGTTGGGCTTTCTTGGGAGGCAGCTGGAGCGGCTTTCGTAACCTTTTGAGATCGGTTGGCATCTTCCTTAGTGATACGGCCGTCTACACCTGTTCCTTTGACAGCGTTGGCTTCTAAGCCTTTTTCTGCAAGTATTTTCGCAGCAGAAGGGGAGGGGTGACCGGTAGCATATGAGTCGCTAGAAGATTGAGAGGGAGCAGAGCTTTCTGGAGTTTTTTCAGTTGGCGTTAAAACTGATTCACCACTGCTCACTGCTATATTAGCAACTATATCACCAACTGGCAATACAGCACCTTCCTCAGCAATTATCGTCAATATTCCTTGACTTGGAGAGGGCAATTCAAAAGTAGCTTTATCGGACTCCAGTTCACAGATAATTTCATCCATTTCTACAAAATCGCCATTGCTTTTTGACCAGCTGCTCAGCGTAACTTCTGTTATAGATTCTCCTACGCTAGGAACCTGTACTTCTATAGTCTCACCAGTAGCTTTAATTTCTGTATCTGCAGGACCCGTTTCTTGTTTAACTGGTGCCTCAGTAATTTCAGCAGGCTTTGGCTCAGAGGTACTCGCTTTTTCAGATTCTTCAATCTTACAAATGAGGGCACCTATTTCTAAGGTTTCTTCTTCTGCTGCTACAATTCTTAAAATTCCTGAGGCTTCTGCTGGCAATTCAAAAGTGGCCTTATCTGATTCTAGTTCGCAGATAATTTCATCCATCTCCACAAAGTCGCCATCTTTTTTTACCCAAGAAGCTATGGTTACCTCGGTTACTGATTCGCCTACCGAAGGCACTTTCATTTCAACTACCATGATTATATTTTCTCTTTATTCTTCAAATCAAATGCTTTATTAACAATATCTAACTGGCCTTGCTGGTGATATTTAGTATAACCAGTAGCCGGCGATGCACTTTTCTTTCTTGATACGACATCATCAATACCAATTTCTGGGAATTCACGAAGTATAAAAGACCAAGCTCCCATGTTTTGAGGCTCTTCTTGAACCCACCTAGATTCTGCTTTAGGATATTTCTCAAGTAGTTCCACTACTTGATTCTTAGGGAATGGGTGTAGTTGCTCCACTCTGAGTATAGCTATGTCTTTTCTTTTACTTTCTTGCTGTCTTTCCAGCAGATCGTAGTAAACCTTTCCAGAGCACAATAGGACACGCTTTACCTTTTTTGGGTCGGCATAGCTATCACCATAAGTTTCTTCAAATTTAGTACCTGGCAAAAAGTCTTCCATTTTGCTGATATTACCTGGATGCCTGAGCATAGACTTTGGAGACATATGTACACAAGGTTTTCTGAATGGTAGAGCTAATTGTCTTCTGATCATATGGAAGAAATTAGCTGGTGTGGTACAGGCACAAACATACATGTTGTACTCTGCCGCAAGCTGCAAAAACCTTTCAGGTCGTGCATTGGAATGCTCTGGCCCCTGTCCTTCATAGCCATGTGGTAAGAGTAGAATTAAACCGTTTTGAGATTTCCACTTGGACTCACCAGCAGAAATAAACTGGTCAATCATTGTCTGAGCCCCATTGGCAAAATCACCAAATTGAGCTTCCCATATGACTAGGGCATTTGGGTTTGCAAGGGCATACCCATATTCAAAGCCCATCACGGCATACTCTGAAAGTAGTGAGTTATAAAGCTCAAGCTTGCCTTGACCCTCGCCAATGTGTTCTAAGTTACTATATACCTCACTGGTTTTTGTATCATGTAGAACGGCATGTCTGTGAGAAAATGTTCCTCTTTGAACATCCTGACCAGTCATTCGAAGCCAGTTACCATTGTTTAAAATTGAACCGTAAGCCATAAGCTCCGCTGCCGCCCAATTAAACTCTTTTTCACCAGCAAAAATTCTCGTTCTCTCTTCGAGCACTTTAGTGATTTGTTTTATGGCATTGAAGTCTTTGGGAATAGTAGATAGGGCTTTACCTATCTTAACGATAGCTTTTTTATCTATTCCTGTTTCTGGAGAGGTTAAAAAATCTTCTTTTTTTGACCTTCTCAGTTCCCGCCATTCTCTTTCAAGTTTTGGTAGTTTATATGGTAGCTGTAGTTGTTTAACTTGAGCCAATAGATCTTGGAGATTATCGTCAAAAGAATCTTTGAGTTGTTTAGCCAATTCAATGTTATCTTTTCCTTGATCTTTTAATTTTTGTAAGTAAATATCACGAGGATTAGGGTGACCATTGATGTATTTATACATGGCAGGCTGAGTAAATCTAGGTTCGTCAGCCTCGTTATGACCGTATTTTCGATAACAAATCATATCAATAAAGATATCTCTATTAAATTCTTGTCTAAATTCTATGGCCAGCTGCATAGCATAGACTACAGCTTCAGGATCATCTCCGTTCACGTGAAGGATAGGAGTATCTAAAATTTTAGCTACATCAGAACAGTAGAGGCTAGAACGAGCATCTTCATTATCTGTAGTGAAACCAACTTGATTGTTTATAATGAAGTGGATGGAACCTCCTACATAATACCCTGGAAGGTTAGACATTTGAGTAACCTCATAAGTGATTCCTTGACCAGCCAATGAAGCATCACCATGTATGATTATTGGAAGGATTTTATCGTAGATATCGTCAAAGTCGTTCACTTTCCTTCCGCCACTTTCAAAGTGGGCGTCCGCTCTGGCTCGGGCATAACCAAGAACGACTGGATCCACCGCCTCTAGGTGAGAAGGATTTGCCATGAGCTTCATACTCACTCTACTTCCAGAGGGTGTCAAAATTTGACTCGTATATCCCATGTGATATTTTACATCACCGTCGCTATATTCTTCTTCTTCAATATTTTCTTCAAACTCATTGAAAATCTGCTCATGAGGTTTTTGCATGATGTTAGTTAGAACATTCAATCGGCCTCTATGTGCCATACCTATCACCACTTCTTCTACACCCAGTTCTGCACCTTTAAGGATGGCCGCGTCTAGTGCAGGGATGGTAGACTCACCTCCTTCAATAGAAAAACGCTTTTTCCCAAGGTATTTGGTGTGTAAAAAGTTTTCAAAAGCAGCAGCTTCGTTCAACTTTTTTAAGATTCTTTTTTGTTGTTCTACGGAAGGTTTAAAATCTCTGTATTCACCTTCAACTTTCCTTCTAAACCAACCTTTTATTTTACGATCTCTGATGTATTGATATTCAAAACCTATGGTGCCAATGTATACTTTACGAAGAGTATCATTGATTTCTCGTAAAGTGGCAGGATGCCCAAGTACTTCAATTCCAGCCTCAAAAACTGTATCTAAATCGGCATCTGAAAGGTTGAAGTCTTCTAGTTCTAAACTAGGATTATGTTTTCGCTGAGGCCACAAAGGATTTAACTTGGCAGCCATGTGACCACGAGCACGTATTCCACGAATAAGATGAACAACTTCTATTTCTTTACGAACGTGTTCGTTTGATTTATCTCCTCCCGAAGCTCCATCTTTCCATTGTTCAGAAAACTCAAAACCCTTGAAAAAGTTTCGCCAGCTTTCATCTATTGATTCCGGATTTTCTTTGTACTGCTGATAGAGAGATTCTATAGCGGAGACATCTGCATTTGCCAAGTAAGAGTACTGGTCCATTTAGTTTTTGTATGATGCTTTTTGCTCTAACATGTAGATGTGACAAATTTAGAATTTGCTTTCCAAACTAGACAGCATTACTTCTTTTTTATATGCTAATTATGCCTAAATATTTATTCGGATCAAGCTATTTCTTCTTTTTATAAGGGCTGACATGATAGAAGGAATAATATATTGCAATTTTCTAACAATAGGGTCTTAAAAAAGATTCAGAAAGGGCGTTTTCTCTCCTTCATCAAAAACATCATATTTATAAATGACCTGAATTACTCCTGCTTGTTTACTAAATTGAGGCTGTATTTGTAGTTGAGAAAAAGGATTAGGGTCATATGAAAGTCCTACTGACGAGCTTTCAGAAACTCTGTATTGTATTAATGGGATGAAGTTGGAGTCCTTATCTTGTTGAAAACGAATTGAGGTTCCAATTCCAACTTTATCAGCTATCCAAATTTTAGGATTGATGTGGTAAAAATTTGATTCATTTGGATTTCTTTCAAATCCAGTCAGGGCATTGATATTTAACGCAATACTTTCAGAACTTCCAATTCGATAACCTATCATTAGATTGATGGGCTTTCTTGTAGGAATGAATAAGTTAGTTTTACTTAGGAGTGTAGGAGCGGAAATACTTAGAAAACCATCTTTAAATGCAGCCATAACACCTAAACCGGCAAATGGAGCAATTTGATTTGTAAAGTCGGTGTTTCCAAAAACAGGTGGCGATACCCCAAATCCGCCATTTATACCAAAGCTTATTCTAAGGGGGGCTAGGTTTAAGGCATATGCATAAGATAGATTTAATCCACTATTTGTTCCATTTCCGAGGGAATTCCTATAACCTTGAAAGCCAATAGAGCTATTTCCAGTACCTATTTTTCCTTCCAATGAGACTATTTGAGAGACTTGTCTAGGTGTAAACGAGCCTACAAATTGATTTCCAAGAAGAGCTGTCACACCAAAGTTTCCTCTTTCCCCAGCAAAAGCTGGATTAATAGCTAGAAGATTAAATGGATAATCGTCTGCCAAGCCAAACTGAGCCCAAAGAGGTGAACTACTTAATAGTAGAAGAATCAGTGTTTTTCTCATTTTTTGTTAAATGTAAAACGGATGTTGATTAATGGGGACCTAATACTAGAGCAATCTAGGAAAAAAATATGGACGTAAAAAAAGCCGCTCATAGATTATGAACGGCTTTATAAGGACTAGAATTTAGTCTTAGTTCATTGTAGTGATTTTGAATTCAGTCCTACGATTTGCCTGATGCTGAGTATTAGAACAAGGTACACCATCTACACATCCGTTCGTTATTCTGGCTTCTCCGTAACCTGCATAGCTTAAACGGCTTCTACTTATCCCTCTTTTAACAAGATATTCTGCAGACTCCTTGGCTCTTCCTTCAGAAAGCTTTTGGTTGAAATCAACAGGGCTTCTACTGTCTGTATGTGAGGCTATTTCAATGGTCATACTTGGATACTCCCGCATTAGTTTTACTAACTTGTTAATACCTTCTCTGGCGTCTGAACGGATGTTATACTTCCCATAGTCAAAATAGATATTTTCAATTTGAACCACGTCTCCTGCACCAAACATATAAAGATCTGTAGTAACTCCTCCGTTTTCACAGTTTAATTTGCTAACGGTCTTTCCTTGAGAGGCTAAATCACTTTTAGAACCCTCTAAAATATAATCGCAGCCTTCCACTACGACAAATTCATAATAGCCTGAAGGATCTGTGTAAGATGTTTGCTTGGAACCGTTGCACTCATTAGTTATTGATACCAATACGCCCTCTACAGCATTGTCTGTATTCTGCATTAAGACTCTACCTCTAATGGCGCAAGTGGCATTGTTAGAAAATCTACTTTCTGAGGATCCATCATCTGAATTATCTTTGTTTACCACAGAAGCAGGCATACTCATTGGGATTTCTAGTCGGGTTGCTTCATTGCCACAGTTTTCTGTTGTTAAACTGACTATATTTCCGGAGTATCCATCCTTACTTGCAGACAAGGTATATTCCATGTTTTCTTCTAAGTCTTTAAGGGTAACACTTCCGTCAGCATTCGTCAAAATTTCTTTTATAATTCCTGTGGCATCGCTGTATTCAATCTCTACGCTATCTAGAGGCATTTTGGTTTCGGCGTCATATACAGCTAATATTAAATCACAGCCTGCTTGAAGCTCACATTCTCTTTCGAATTTATAGATGTCGTCATCGTCTCCACCTCTTTTTCTATTAGAACTGAAATATCCATTTTTTCTCAGGCCATCTGTTAGCATACCAAAGTCATCTTTGCTAGAATTAATGGGAGTTCCAAGATTTATTGGCTTGCCCTGAATGGCTAGATTGTTTAATAGGACATAGAAAATATCCAAACCGCCTAATCCTGGTAAACCTTCGGAGGAGAAGTATAGGTTTCCATATTCATCTACAAAAGGAAACAGTTCATTTCCTTTTGTGTTTATTTTTGGTCCTAAATTAAAAGGCTGAGACCAATTTCCATTATCTATTTTAGTATAGTAAATATCAGTTCCACCAAATCCACCTGGCATATCAGAGGCGAAAAAAAGGATGTCTTCCTCTGGAGACAAAGCAGGATGTCCTGAGGAGTAATCGTTGCTGTTAAATGGCAATTCTGCTATATCTGCCCAGCCATCTTTTTCAGCGTTTGCTATGTATAGCTTAAGCTTGTTAATACCATCTGATCCTGTGTTAGTTTTACCCTTGACAAAATTATTTCTGGTTAATATGACACGTTGTCCATCTTTGAAAAAGGCTGAAGGCCCTTCATGGTATTTAGAATTTATACTTCCAGTAAACCTTTCGGACTCTGTTGTAGGCCTATCTCCATAACCATAGCCTGATGAAATGTTAGTACCTGCGTAAGAACCAATTGTTTTAGAATCATTGGCTGTAGGTGAGGTGTATTCATCATTCCCGACAATACCGTTTTTCTTTCTTTTTCTTCCTTTAGAATTATCTGCTAGCGTACTTCCACCTAAGCTGGCGGTAGAATTTCCACCTAAGGCCTCGATATCTTCTAAGAAAAAGAGATCTAAAAATGGCGTTTCACTCCATTGGAATACTCTTCGTACCCCGGAGGAATTCGACCTGTTGGAAACAAAAACCAATCCATTTCTGAAGTAAGAGGGACTAAAATCAGCCGCTGTTGTATTGATACTTAAATAATCTACCTTGTAGCATTCGGCATTTTTTGAAAGGATTGAAATATTCTTATAAAGATTCGAAAAGCTTTTTCCTCTAGGGTCGTCTTGAACTTTTTGATTATAGGTATCATACATCCCTTGAGATTCTTGATATTTCCCATTACCAGCCAATACCTGAGCATATTTTAAGTAAACAATAGAATTTTCCCCTGACAACTCAGTTCCAGCGGCAAAAAGCTCTCTAAAGACCCGTTCTGCATTTCCATTGTCCTGAATTTTACAATAGCTATCTGCTAGCTTAATTCTTGAGGAGGTGGCATCATCAGAGGCTATTCCATTCTTTTGAAGTGCTTGTTCATATGCCTCTATAGCCTTGACATAGGATAGATTCTCATAGTGATGCTCAGCAATTTTCAACAGAGATTGTTGGGCTATCACGGGTAATGTCATCGTAAGGCCCAAGAATACCAAAACAATATTATTTTTAATTCTGACAAACATATTTATTCTTTTTAAAGACTCAACTCAATAAGTGTTTTCACATAAAATTCTGCTCTTAGAAATAGCGAGGCGTGAGAATTTTATTCTTACTAAATCCAAATTCGTATCTTAACAGGCCTTCATGTGTAGGTGTTCCTGTTAAGTTTCTTGCTTTGTCTGTATTGCTTATAGAATTCAGGGATGTTCTGTTGTAATCGTATGAATAGCCTATTCTTAATTGAGGTGTTAGTTGTAGTTCAAACATACCAACCAGAGCGTCCATTACATCTTGGCCTGATAACGTTGCTTGCGACTTTCTAGCAGAAAAACCAATAGCAATCTTATCTCTAAACCAAACATTTATATTACCATCTATTCCTAAAGGAGCTCCATTAGTATATCTCAGCATGGTAGAAGGTTTAAGCTTTACATTGCCTTTGCCTATTACAAAACCCATCATAGCAAAAAAATGTCGCCTTTGTTTTGATTCATAAGTGACTCCATCTACCGTGTAAGAAGAAAGTTTATTCTCAATTAACTTTGGCACAGAAAAGCCAATATAGCCTTTATCATTACTTAAAAATAAACCCGCTCCGGCGTTGGGAAACATTTTGTTTACATTGCTGGCGTCATTAAAAGCAGGGTCATTAATACCAATATTTGCCACGTTTGATAGGTTATTGCTAATATGATCTAAACCGAGTTGAACCCCTAAAGCCAATGTGGACTTGGCTCCAACTTTCACACGATAAGCATAAGGGATGTTGAGCCCTGTAGTCCTACTGACACCAATGGCATCTGTATATGCCATCAGGCCCAATCCCATCTTCTCATTCTTAATGGGCATATCGAGAGTAAAAGAGTATGTCGTGGGGGCTCCGTTTACACCGAGCCATTGGTATCTACCAAGAGCGGTAAGGCTCAACACGTCTCTGCTACCAGCGTATGATGGATTAATAGCAAGGGTATTAAACATGTACTGTGAATACATGACTTCTTGCTGAGCCATTGATGGCAATGCCGATAGAATTCCGACAACCAAAAAAGCTACCTTTCCTGTAACTAATTTTACATTTTTCATTTTTATTTATTTTCTAATATATTTTAACACTCAGTCCATTTAAATAGAAGTTAATTATTTGAATCTCAATACCTTGCAATGGTAAGATACAAATTTTAACATTACGATTCAACGATATTAAATTCTCGATATCCTTTTACTTCTTAGTACCACCGGCAATTGTTATAAAATTGATGTATGGTTTGCTATCCCATAATTTTTTATTTGGACTTTCGGCCCTGTAGAAATACGTTCCGTCAGGTAACCTAGTTTCAGACTTAGTAGGTCTAATACCTGTATTAGCAACACCAGTCCAACCTTCCGTAGATCCTGGATACAATAGTTTATAGTTATCAGTTTTAAAAATCAACTCGCCCCACCTGTCGAATATCTTAAATGATACACTATCAGTAGCTGATATTCCTGAAATTACCAAGTTGTCATTAATACCATCATTATTTGGCGATATCCCTCCTTGAATAGAAACTGCCACATTCGTAGAGTTTGTATTTTTGCCACTCCTCAAAGTCACAGCTGTAGGAATATTGTTATTCCCAGGGTTATTATCGCCATCACTATCGGGGTTCAGGCCTTCATTAGATACATCGGTTACAATGCCGGAGGTATCTATAG
>JBNMFK010000077.1:0-13859 GCA_051269965.1 Algoriphagus sp.
ATGCCTATAATTCTGGCTATGACCATGAATACTTTCCACGCTTCTTTCCTATTTATCAAAAAGAAGTCCTAGACCATGTAGTGCTTTGGCCTTACCCAGGCAACCATGATTATGCTGGTCTAACTTGGCCAAATAGTTCCGGTGAACAGCCAGACTATTCAAATATGTTTAGCCTCCCAAATCAGGGTGAGTTTGGCGAAGTGGCTTCAAATTCCGAGGCCTTTTATGTTTACGATATTGGCAATGTCCATTTTATAGCATTAAATTGATACAATACTGTTGAAGAAAAAAAATGTCATATCATGTTGGCAAACAAGCGGCATGGCTTGAAAAAGACTTGGCTCGCAACACGCAAGATTGGACCGTCGTCTACGTTCATCATCCTCCTTTTACTAAGGGCTCCCATGATTCTCATAAAGAATAAGAACTGATAGATATACGAAACTACATAGTCACGACCTTAAATAAATACAATGTGGACTTGGGGCATTCTCATACCTATGAGCGTACAAGTTTAATACATAACTACTCAGGTAATGAAGGTTCCTTTAATGCCGAAAAATACAATATGAACCTCTCATCCGATAAATTCGATGGTACAACTAACTCCTGCCCCTACATAAAGTCTGACTCTAGAACGGTTTCAGTCGTCGTAGCCGGAACGGCAGATTGGGCAGGGCTAACCTCAGAAGGGTACCCACATGATGCCATGAAATATTCCAATGCTACTGAATCTGGAGCTTTAATCCATGACATAGAAGCCAATAGATTGGATTTGAAATACTTAAACTCAAAAGGAGCTATTTAAATAAATTCTCCTTTATGAAGAACGTTAATAAGACCGAGAGTTTGACCATTAATTGTGGCGAAAAATTCACCTTAAGAAATAGCTGGGATGGCCTGGGCTTTTGGAATGGAGACATAAAACAAAATTCATAACTGAGTATTGATAGCCCTTCTGCCAAAATGCTATTTTCAATAATGGACCCATATAACTGCCTGATTGATACGTTTAAAGTAAGTGTAAATCTTTATTCCATTCCAGATCTAACTTCGAACTTTCCCATACTAGCAGGAAAAGTCTTGAGTTAAATTCCAAATTCGATGGTTTAGATACTCTAAGTTGGACAGGTCCTACTAACTTTGATAGCAAGGAAAGTAATCCGATTGTCGACAACGCAGCTATTAATGCGGCTGCCATCTAAACCTTAAAAGCGACTTGAAAACTTGTGAAAGTCAAGCAGAATTGAAAGTGGCTATCATGCCATTATTCGCATTTGAAATTTCGCCAAGTCCTGTAGGTGTTTATCCGAATCCGGCCACAAGTCTATTAACTATACACTTTAAGCTCGCATTTTCCGAGATTTACACTTTTGACTTATACTCTTCAGTAGGAAAATTTTTTGCCACAAAAGTGCTCTATTTAGAAGAAAATGAGTACACTGATTTAACTTTCGATTTAATAACCATTGGAGCGTCTGGAAGGCTAATCCTCAAAATCACCTTTGATGAATTTCTATCACAAAATCAATCATCAAATTTTCAAAAAGGCCCGTGCACAATCACAAACCTTTTTTACTCAACTAAATGATTATTATCAAATATAAGCCAAAGCATTTTTAGCCGCAGTTTCCTCTTTCCAATGTTTCCACCGCTTGCCTAAAAGTTTGGTCATTCCTCTATCCACTATTGAGTGACGGGCCAAATAGAGACCTCCCTTTAACGTAGTGAAGACAGAATCATTCGCTCTTAAGGCTATGCTATAGCCCCCCTCCACATATCTGATGTGATGCCACCATAAGGAAGGGATAAAGGCTGTTTCGCCATGAGAAAATACACCTTCATATCCCTGCAAATTTCTAGCTGCAGGATACTTATCATAATCTGGATTTTCTGGATCAAAATGACTCATCACCGTCATTGGATGCTTATATAGCTTCTCACTTTGGTCAGGCCCAAAAAGCAATATCTTTTTCCGAGTCTGAAACTGAGTCAAAAATACGTTGGAACAATCCATATCATAATGTAAACTCGTTACAGAATCTTGCCCTCCGAAGAACATGAATTTATAGTTCTTTACAAAACCATCCATGATGGTCGGATAGCGAATATCCTGAACTAGTTCAGGAATTTTCTTAAAAATATCAAACAAGAAAATTCTTAAATCAACTGGCCCTTCTTCTATCAAATCTAGATATTCTCCAAATTTCATTTTTTTTGCCAATTTAAAGTAGTTATCAGGATCGTGATAATTCTTATCAATCAGAGGAACTATTAAGTCACCATGATTTTGTCTTAACCAATCAAAAGTCCATTTGTTAGTAGCAGGCCAGTCCTTTACCAAATCAGTAAGAATAACAGGCTTTTTGGGCTTTAAATAGTTTTCTAGAAATTCCTCTCTAGACAAATTAGTTCTCCTTTCTATGGGTTCTAAATGCATAAATCTAAATCTAAACAAGTTTCGTTTCAATTCTGTAAACGACGCTTTCCATTGAATAATTCTAAAACCATTGACTCTAAAATAAGTTTTAACATTCAAGGAGAAAACAAAATTAATATTATTTCTTATCATTCTAGCATGACGAAAATCATATAATTTCATTTCCCTTACCTCTCCGTAGGAATATTGTGCGTAGCTCTTTAGAAAGTTTTTTCGGCAAAAAAACCAAAATCCTTTCAGATTAAGGAATACTAAGACTTCTCACTCCCCTATTTTGAAAGATTTAAAGACCTAAGGGCACCTAAAGTTAGCCTCCTACCGTTTTAATGACATTGTTGAGCAAAGCCTTTAAGTGATTATTTGCCAGACCGAAAACCACTCCTTATTCTTGGAAAAGCCAGTGGATGTATTGATTTAAGTCTTTTAAAAGAGTCTAGCATAGAGACAGAACAAGATACTATTACAGTTAATCTGCCAAGACCTACCATTTGTCATTTGCAAAATAGACCATGGGAAATCAAAGATTTATGACTCTGAATTTGCCTTCCTAAGTGAACAACTTCTTTTTGAGTAAGCTTGTAATTCCACAGAAAAATAAATATTTAAAAAGGCTAAAGCCTCGGATCTTTTAGAAACCTCTCGTTTAGTTGCAGATCAGCTATTAATTTCATTTTTTAGTACGATTGCTAAAAAACTTGCAAAATTAAAATTCGAGTCAAACCGTCTTGATGCTACACAAATTAAGTATCTGCTATTCTGTAAGTACTTTCAATTCCGCAACAATCTCTATGGAGAAAGATTAAAGTCAATTTGGCAGCATTTCTTTTCGAGCATAATTCTTGTTACGTTCTAAATTGAAATGAGTAATTTTGAGTTTGTTTTATGAATAAAGATTTCACGATTTTAAATATATATAATGTTAAATTTTCTAGGTAAAAGCATCTCGAAGATATTCGGAACAAAGTCTGACAAGGATGTAAAGATATTAACACCTTACGTGGTAGCCACTAATGCAGAATTTGACTTGCTCCATGACTTAAGTAACGATGACTTTAGAGCGAAAACACAAGAGTTAAAAGAACATATAAATGAATATCTAGCTCATATCAGAGATGAAATTGCTGAACTCCAAAAAGAGATAGATGACAACCCAGAACTAGATATTCAACAGAAGGAGGCTTCTTTCATAAGAATTGATGAGCTAAGGTCCTTAGAAAATGAGGAACTTGAAAAAGTTCTTTTGGACATTCTTCCAAAGGCTTTTGCCATTGTCAAAGAAACCGCTAAACGATTCAAAGAAAACGAAAGTTTAACCGTTACAGCTTCTCATTTAGACAGACAATTGGCCATGAAAAAGGGTCATATAACTATCGAGGGTGATAAAGCCATTTGGAATAGCACCTGGGAAGCCGCTGGAAACTTACTAAGATGGGATATGCTTCACTATGATGTCCAAATTATAGGGGGGGTTGCCTTACACAAAGGCAATGTTGCTGAAATGCAGACTGGTGAAGGAAAAACATTAGTCGCTACTTTCCCTGCCTTTCTTAATGCTATTGCCGATAAAGGTGTTCACATCGTTACGGTGAATGATTACCTCGCCCGCCGTGACTCCGAATGGATGGCCCCTATTTTCGAATTCCATGGCATCACGTGTGATTGCATAGACAAGTATCCTGCAAATACCAATGCCCGTAGAGAAGCCTACGCATCTGGTATTTCTTACGGTACAAATAACGAATTTGGGTTTGACTACCTAAGGGATAATATGGTAAGCAACCCTAAGGAGTTGGTTCAAAAGAGACATCATTTCGCTATGATTGATGAGGTAGATTCTGTCTTGATCGATGATGCCAGAACACCTCTTATAATTAGTGGCCCCATGGCAAAAAAAGGAGATGAAGCACTTTTCACTTCTTTGAAAGCTAGAGTTTCTCAAATTGTAGATGTTCAAAAAACCAGTGTTAATAACTATCTGAATGAAGCCAAAAAACTCATAAAGAATGGCGATGTAAAAGAAGGCGGCCTAGCTCTTTTTAGGGCTTACAGAGGTCTTCCAAAAAGTAAGCCACTCATTAAATTCCTTTCTGAAGGTGGAATAAAGAAAATGTTGCTTGATACAGAAGCTCTGCATATTGCGGAGAATAGTAAACTGATGCCACAAGCAGACGAACCATTATATTTCACCATTGATGAAAAAAATAAAGGTATTGAACTTACTGATAAGGGTATAGACTACCTAACGGGCCATGATGAAGACCCCGAATTTTTCATTATGCCTGACCTTTCAATCAAAATTGATGAGATTGATAAAAGCGAAGCAAGTGAACAGGAGAAAATACTTGACAAAGATGAGCTTATAAGAGATTACTCCACAAAAGCAGAGCGAATCCATGCCATAAACCAATTGTTAAAGTCTTACTGCCTATTTGAGAAAGACGTAGATTATGTCTTAATGGATGGGAAGGTGAAAATAGTCGATGAACAAACTGGACGTATTATGGATGGTAGACGATGGTCAGATGGATTGCATCAAGCCGTGGAAGCCAAAGAGAATGCTAAGGTAGAAGACTCTACACAAACATATGCTACAGTAACACTCCAGAATTACTTCCGTATGTACCACAAACTTGCTGGTATGACAGGAACTGCAGAAACGGAAGCAGGTGAACTTTGGAAGATTTATAAGTTAGACGTGGTGAGCATTCCTACTAACAGAATCGTTGTTAGAGAAGACATGCAGGATAAAGTCTATAAAACCGTAAGAGAAAAATATAATGCAGTAGCAGATGAAATTGTGGACCTGGTAAAAAATGGTAGACCCGTGTTACTCGGTACTACCTCGGTAGAAAATTCAGAAATCTTGAGCAAAATGCTAAGTATAAGAAAAATAAACCATCAAGTACTTAATGCAAAGCAGCACTCTCGAGAAGCCGACATCGTAGCTGAGGCTGGAAAGCCAGGTACGGTAACTATCGCCACCAATATGGCCGGTAGAGGAACAGACATTAAACTTACGGCAGAAAGTAAGGCCGCTGGCGGATTGGCTATTGTGGGTACAGAGCGTCATGAATCTAGGCGTGTGGATAGACAGCTTAGGGGTAGAGCAGGCCGACAAGGAGACCCTGGTTCATCACAGTTCTTCGTCAGTCTTGAAGATAGCTTGATGCGTTTGTTCTTCTCAGATAGAACTGCTAAAATGATGGATAAGCTCGGGATGGAAGAAGGAGAGGTGATTCAGCACTCCATGATTACCAACTCCATCGAAAGGGCTCAGCAGAAAGTTGAAGAAAATAACTTTGGCATCAGAAAACGTCTTATTGAATATGATGATGTCATGAATGTTCAGAGAGATACCATATATAAACGACGTAAAAATGCTCTATTTGGAGATAGACTATCTCTGGATATCGCCAACGTATTATATGACACGTGTCATGCCGTGTTGATGAATGCTGGTAAAAATTACGATGAGTTTGAAATTAGAAGTCTTCAAAACCTCGGCTTCAAACCAGAAATCACAAGAGACGAGTTTGAAAGAAATAAAGGTAATATAGAAGACCCTTTCTTCGATATGGCTTATAAGCACTATAATGAGAAAAACTCAGCTATTGCTCAAAAGACTATTCCAGTTTTAAAGAAAGTGCTAGAGGACCGAAACGCTATTAAAGACGAACCTTTTATGGCCGTAGTGGGTGACGGCACAAAGAATATTGCTGTATTCTGTGACATGCAAAAATGTGTGGATACTAATGGAAAGGAGCTAATAAAAGAGATGGAAAAGGCTATTTCCTTAGGTGTTATTGACCAAGAATGGAAAGAGCATTTAAGAGATATGGATGATCTTAAGCAATCAGTGCAGAATGCATCTTATGAGCAAAAAGATCCGCTTTTAATATACAAATTTGAAGCAGTAGAACTTTTTCAAAACTTCCTTCAAAAGGTAAATGCGGAAATGGTTTCATTCTTAATGAAGGCCGGTGTTGTTGAAATGCGTTTTCAACAAGTAGCACCTCCAAAACAAGATAAGCCTAAGCTTTCTACAAATAGAGCTCCAGGAGCTGGAGACGGTGGCAGTGCTGGACCTATTACACCAGCTAAGTCTCAAAAAGTAGCGAGCAGAAATGACCGCGTAAGTGTTCAATTCAAGGATGGCTCTGTAAAAAGAGACGTAAAGTTCAAACATGTAGAACAAGAAGTGGCATCTGGAGATGCGGTTTTGATAGATTAGGCTTTTAATGATCAATTTCGAAAATAAAGTTATATGGATTACTGGAGCCTCTTCTGGTATAGGAGAGGCGACGGCGTATGAATTTGCTAAGAGGAACGTAAAACTCGTGCTTTCTGCAAGGAGAGAGGAAGAATTAGAAAGAGTTAAACTGCAGACTGGTCTCCCACCAGAACATGTGTATGTACTCCCCATGGATGCTGAAGAACTACATACGTTTGATAATCTTACTAAAAAAGTAATTAGCAAGTTTGGTCAAATAGACCTTTTATTCAATAATGCTGGCATTTCTCAAAGGAGCTTTGTTTTGGAGACAGACATTTCTGTTTACAAAAAAATGTTAGATATTAATCTGCTAAGTGTTATTGCTTTAACAAAGTCTGTACTTCCATATATGGTTATACGTCATCAAGGGCATATTGCTGCTACGTCCAGTGTAGCCGGTTTAGTAGCTACTCCTGGAAGATCTGGCTATGCTGCAGCCAAGTTCGGCCTCAGAGGCTTTTATGACTCAGTTAGAGCAGAAATGTTCGAGTATAATATAGGTGTAACTGTTGTTTGCCCGGGTTATATCAAGACTGATATCTCGAAAAATGCATTAGCGGCAGATGGAACAAAATATGGCAAAATGGACAAAAACCAAATGAATGGTTTGTCGGCAGAATTGTGTGCAAGGCAGATTTTCAAGGCTATATCCAAGAATAAGAATGAAGTTTACATCGGCGGCCTTAAAGAGGTAGCTAGCGTCTATTTGAAACGCTTCTTTCCACACCTATTGAGTCAAATCGTTCGTAAACAAGCACCTAAATAAGATAGAAAGTTAATAATATGCATGCATAGCTATTTTGATTTTTCCAATAACTCATTGCACTATTCTTACAATAATTGAATTTTCTTCAGTTCTCTACGACTAAATAATGCCACATTATATAATTTGGTACTTTGTAATTATTTAAAAACCTTAAAAAAGAACTGTATGAAGAAATTTCTATTAACCATGTGTTTGGTTAGTTTAAGTGTGTTCACTTACGCCCAAACCTTGGAAGTTTCAGGTAGAATCACCGCAGCTGATGATGGCATCGGCTTACCTGGTGTTTCTGTTACCATTCAAGGAACTACTCGTGGTACAACATCAGATGCTGATGGTGTGTACAAACTAGCTGCCGAAAAAGGATCTACTCTTATTTATTCTTTCGTTGGTATGAACAGCCAGCAGATTGTTGTTGGAAACAAAAGTGTAATTAATCTAGCTCTTATTTCTGATGCAAACCAACTTTCGGAAGTTGTAGTGACTGCATTGGGTGTGTCTCGTGAAAAAAGATCTCTTGGTTATGCCGTTACCAACATTAGCGGTGATGCGGTAAACCAAGCTAAAGAAACTAATATCGTCAACGCCTTAACTGGTAGAATAGCCGGCGTTCAGATTTCTGGTGCTCCTTCTGCCTTGGGTGGTTCCTCCAGAATTACGATTAGAGGTTCTAATTCGTTCTTAGGAAACAATCAGCCTTTATTCGTCATTGATGGTATTCCAATCGATAACGGAAACAATTCAAGTTCTGGAGCGGAAAGAGGTTTTGGTGGAGCCATTGCCTATGATTATGGTAATGCTGCACAAGATATTGACCCAGAAAGTATTGCTAACGTAACTGTTCTTAAAGGAGCTGCTGCAACAGCACTCTACGGCCAAAGAGGAGCCAACGGTGTGATTCAAATCACAACTAAAGACGGTGGTTCAGGAAAAGGTATCGGTGTAGAAGTTAGTAACACAATGAATTTTGACCAAGTGAGAAACCTAATCCCTCATCAGCAGGAGTATGGTGGAGGAGACATACCGAACACTGCTTCTGGTTTCTACGAAGTAAATCAAGATGGAACTGATTATCTTTATCCTGCCTATGGAAAAGATGGTGCTTGGGGACCTCAGTATGATCCTAACTCTCAAATTAGACATTGGGATTCTTGGGATGCTAATAACCCAGCCACTTACAAGGAAACTCGTCCATGGGTTGCTCCATCTGTAGGTTATGAAAACTTTTTTGAAACTGGCATAACTAACACTGCAAACGTAGCGTTAACAGGTTCTAATGACCAAGGCTCATTTAGATTGGGCTATACTAATTTATCGAGTAGTGGTACTATGCCAAATAGTAGATTAGGAAGAAATTCATTCACTGTAAAAAGTAAGTATCAATTGTCCAAAAGACTCAAAGCTACCGTCACTGGTAACTACGTAGATACTAAAGGTAGTGGAAGAAATATTACTGGTTACAATAACGGTAACCCTATGCAAGCCTTTAATCAGTGGTGGCAGACGCAATTGGATGTAGACAGATTAAGAGATGGTGCCTATGCCGTTGATGGTACGCAGCAAGCTTGGAATGCTGTTGGAGTTATCAAAGATGGAAGCAACAACCTTATCCGTTACGACGCCTCTCCTAATTTCTTTGACAATCCATATTGGTCCAGAGCAAATTACCTACAGGAAGACCAGAGAAAAAGATTAATCGGTGGTGCTATCCTTGAGGCTGATTTAGGTTCAGGCTTTACGGCTATGGGTCGCGTCGGTTCTGATTTCTACAATACCTTTGATGTTGCGGGAATCCCAATTCAATCTGTTGAGACTTCATTGTATCAAGAGAGAAATCAATCTTTTTCTGAGATTAACCTCGAAGCAAGACTTGGTTACGACAAACAAATTAATGAGAAATTCTCTGTCACAGCTTTTGTCGGTGGTAACAGAATGAGACAAAATAACAGAACTTCATCTCAGGTAACCAACGGTGGACTTGCACTTGATAAATTCTACAATATTGCTAACTCTGTAGCATCACCAGTTCTTGCTACAAACGTGAGTAATACAGGAATTAATAGTGTGTTTGGTTCAGCATCCTTTGGATATAACAACTGGTTATTTGTTGACCTTACAGCCAGAAATGATTGGTCTTCTACTTTACCAGAAGGCGAAAATAGCTATTTCTACCCTGCTGTCACTGGTAGTGCTGTATTATCAGACGTTTTTGGTTTTGACTACAAAAGTATTTCTTTCTTAAAAGTAAGAGCCAGTTTGGCTTCTGCTGGAAATGATGCGGCTGCTTACAGACTTACAGACGTATTCTCTCCAGAAGCTCCAAACTTTGGTGGCTTCCCTAGGTATTCTGTGCCAAATGCTCAAAACAATCCTAGCCTAAGACCTGAGTTCACTACTGAGCTTGAGTTTGGTGCCGAGGCTAGATTCCTTTCAAATAAATTGGGGATTGATGTATCATACTTCTCAAGAAGTACTGTGGATCAAATTTTCAATGTTCCTTCTTCATCAACTACTGGATATACATCTAGATTATTGAATGCAGGAGAAATGAGAAACTCCGGTATTGAAGTAACTATTGATGCCACTCCAATCCAAACAAAGAACTTTACTTGGGACTTGGGATTCAATTGGTCTAAACTTAACAACGAAGTTGTTTCACTTGCTGAAGGTGTTGAAAGTATTAATTTAGGTGGTACTTGGGCTGCTGACTTAAGAGTTCAGCAAGGTGTTAAGTACATGGCCATATTCGGTCAGGATTATGTTTACAATGACAATGGAGAAAAATTAGTTGACGAAAATGGAGCGTATCAATTTACTAGCGACAGGGTTTACTTGGGTTCTGCCCTTGCAGATTTCGTTGGTGGATTCAACACCTCTTTTACATACAAAAACTTCAACTTAGCCGCCCTTATGGATTATCAGTTTGGTGGCGTTATGCACTCCACGTCATTACAGTGGTCTAAGTACTCTGGAATGCACCCGGAGACTGTTAACTATGAAGGTCAAACAGGTATTAGAGAAACTGGGATGATTCTTGACGGTGTTAAAGAAGACGGAAGTCCTAACGACATTGCTGTAAACCCTCAAACATACTACCAGACTTACTGGAGAAGAGCTGCACCAAACATTTACAGCACAGATTTTATTAAGTTAAGAGAGCTTAGACTTAGCTATAGAATACCAAACAAACTTCTTAGTGGAACGGGGCTTAGAGACGTAACCATTGGCGTAAATGGTAGAAACTTAGCACTTCTTTATTCTGCTGTACCTTTCATAGACCCTCAAGTGAGTGCTGGAGCAGGTAACAGACAAGGTCTAGAGAATGCACAAGTTCCTCCTACAAGATCTATGGGATTCAACATTTCTTTCAAACTTTAAGTTAAACATTCAGATATATGAAATCAATATTTAATAAATCTTGGCTTTTGGCTGTAGCATTTATGGGCGTATTTCTTCCAAGTTGCGAAGAAGTAACAGATATAAATGTCGACCCAAATAACCCGGTATTTGTACCCGCACAGAACCTACTAACACAAGCGGAATACACCTTGTATAATCGCCTTCACAGTAGAGCTCTCAACGCAGAATGGGGCATGTTAATGGTTCAACAGTGGTCTCAAAACGAGTACGCTGAAGATTCTAGGTACGTAGTGGATGCTAATACTTTCGACGCCTCTTGGTCTTCCCTTTATAGTAATGTTTTGAACGAACTGAAGGTAGCAAAAAGCCTGATTGATGCTGATGAGAATATCCCAGCCCCAATTAAGGCAAATCAATTGGCAATCGTCGACATTCTTTCAGCTGACGCTTTTCACACGGCGACAGATTTATGGGGTGACATTCCTTACACTGAGGCTCTAAGCCCTGAGTTTCCAAATCCTTCTTATGATTCTCAAAGTGCCGTATACACTAGTATTCTAGTTAAATTAGACGCTGCTGTAGCTGCCTTGAACGTAAGTTCTCCTTCTTTCGCTACGGGTGATATCATCTACGGTGGAGATGTTGCTTCTTGGAAAAAAGCAGGTGCTTCTCTTTTAATGAGAGCTGCAATGAGAGTTTCTGATGTAGACCAGGCTCTAGCATCTCAATACATTTTGAAAGCTGCTGGATACGGTGTTATTACTTCAAATTCAGAAAACGCTCTTTTTGAATTCGATGCAGGAGACCCTACTTTATCTAATCCACTTTGGATTGATAATGTAATCAATAACAGAGATGACTTCGCGGTTTCAGATGTCCTTGTTTCTACTTTAGTAGCTGCTGGTGACCCAAGACTTCCAGTGTTTTCTTCTCTTAATGCAGAGGGTATAATCAGAGGTTTGCCTTATGGTTTAACTGATGCTGAGTCTTTTGCTCTTAAAAGTGTAACTTCTAGACCGTCTGCTATGGTGAGATCTGCTGGAATGCCACACGTCATCATTGATGCTGCCGAAGTAGCGTTCATGACTGCTGAAGCTATTGAGAGGGGTATTATTCCTGGTGACGCTGCCGCAGCTTATGCAGCTGGTGTAACTTCTTCTATGGAGTACTGGGGAATTACCGACGGAGTAGCCGGATACCTTGAAAACAATGCCTATGATGCCGCAAATTGGAAGAAATCTATTGGTACTCAAAAATGGATAGCATTCTACATGAATGGTCTTCAGGCTTGGTCTGAGTGGAGAAGATTAGACTTTCCAGTATTAGACGTACCTGCTGATGCTGTTATTAGTTCTATTCCAGTTAGACTTCCTTATCCTATATCGGAAGACACTAATAATGGTTCTGCTTTAGATGCTGCTACGCAAGACATCAACAACATAACAACTAAGTTGTGGTGGGATGTTAACTAAATTGTAATAATAATACCTTCTGGTATCTACAATTTGTCAATATGCAAAAAGGGAGGGCTTTCGCCCTCCCTTTTTTATTTAGAAAGTTATAGAACATCGTAATGTCAGGCCTACACTAACGAACATTCTCAATTTTTTATTTAATAAATATTTCTCTTTTAAGATTCTAAACCATCTCTTTACTCTCCTAAACTAAATACTTGCTCTTTGTCCGATTCTTTAAAAGAGATAGTACCATTGGAAATTATCACTCCACGCATAAGTCTTCATGCTATCAATAGTTTTATAGACCCTTACCTACTTACTTTCTACTGAAAAAAATGTCTTCACTATTTCATGTCCCTTTATTAGGTCAATATCTAAGCTCATTACTAAGCCTTGTTCGTTAGAGACAAGATTTACCGATACATAGGAATATCAAATTCTATACGGAGCCCTCATTTATAAAGAAAACCTATCTCTAGAACTTTTCGAATTCAATGCACAAATAACTCAAGACATCGCAGTCCTCCACACATGGACTTAACTTGCTTGAGTATGTATAATTATAGCCCTGAAAAATAGCCTATGACCTTATAC
This sequence comes from Algoriphagus sp., assembly GCA_051269965.1. Classification (GTDB taxonomy): domain Bacteria; phylum Bacteroidota; class Bacteroidia; order Cytophagales; family Spirosomataceae; genus Arcticibacterium. The sequence goes on from JBNMFK010000077.1 coordinate 12,888, forward strand.
AACTATTAGAAGAGTTTGAAAGTCATAAGCTGATTCCATCTTTGATATTCATTCCAGAGGTATTTCTCAAAATTCTACTATTGAGAAAATAAAAGAACTGTTAAAAGAAAACGAGATATACTTCTCTTTTCCAAGGGCATTGTTAATTATAACATTTAAGAATTAATCACCTACCCATATCCAGATAGTATTTAAGCACATTAAGACCTAGACCCCTTTTAAAAATATTATCTATACTAAAATGCTTCGTCGCTGCGAGGAGTCCATAACTTTAAAGTTTCCATTAAAATGGATTGGAATATACTCAAAGGTGAAAATAAAAGACAGCGTGAGGGGTACATTAGGGTATCAGGTATGCATAATGTAGCACAAAGAGTTAGTTATATCAATGGGACGACTCTATGAGCATTTAGCTATTTAAATGATATCTCATAACACAAGTAGAGGAATAAGTACATTAACCAATTGGATAGAATCATGTACTAATTTGCCAGAAGACGTAAGACACGTTATGGAGGCTACGGGAGTATATCACGAATCCCTATCCTATACACTTAAGGACGAGAAATAGACTCTCAATAGTTTACTTCTAAATAATGTTAGTAATTATATTAGAACACTTGACATAAAAATCATCACAGCCAACCCCGCCTCACAAGCTATCATGAGGTTTGAACTAGAGAGAGAATTAGATGATTGGAAACGACCAAAAATAGTTTGTCGACAAATAGAGCAACTCACAAGGGAACCTTGCCATATTATTAAACAAAGAGGACCGGTTAAAAAAAACAGTTACATGCCGAAAGAACCGAAGCGATACCAATTAAAATAGTTTAGCATACACAGCTGCTTGAACCAAATATCTCAGTGCTCAAGAAAAAGAGTTCAAACCGGCTGTAAAAGAACGACTAGTTAGTACTTTAGATATGGCACCAAATATGGCTTTAGCCACTCAAGAATCCTTTCCTATGG
>JBNMFK010000078.1:0-13818 GCA_051269965.1 Algoriphagus sp.
CAAAGTTTGAAACAAGGTCTTCAAGTTTTAGATTACCAAAGGCATTAAAACCAAGAATGTTACTCGTCATGTCTAGGTTTATCATTAGAGCAATATGGTCAATGCCCCCTGTTTTTTTTAACTCTTTTAGGAATGCCTTAGAACCTAAGCGTCCTTGTTCTTCTCCCATAAAGAGAACGAACTCTATTGGTCTTTTTGTTTTTAAATTTAGCTTCTTGAAAACTCTAGCTACATCCATTACAGAGGCTGCTCCAATGCCATTATCTATAGCTCCATTGGCCAGATCCCAAGAGTCCAGATGGGCTCCAACAATGATTTTTTCTCCTTGGTATCTTATAGAGCCTTTGTGTTTAGCTAAAATATTTCTTGCCCTTACCGGTTTGAAACTATTGAGCATTTCAATTTGACCTAAAATATGTTTCTCATCTTTTATCCAATTTATCATGTAACGACCGCTTTCGTAAGAGACACAGACTGCGGGAATAGAAATTAATTCTCCAGTGACCGAGGCCGTTCCTGTTAACAGGACTCCACCTTTCACTGAATTGGCTATAATTACTGCCGCGGCTCCATACTTTATGGCTAAAGCTGTTTTTTCAGAGCGATGAAGATTTGGTTTCCCTTTATTGTCAGGATATTGAACGTTAATATTAAAAAGAGCTATTTTCCCCTTTAATTCTTCTCCGATAAGTGCAAAATCGCTTTCCAAACCATCTTTGCAATTAACAATTTTAGCCGTAACAGATGCTGCCTCAGGTGAATGGGCTAGGCTAACAACCTCTACTTCTCGAAAATTATCTGAATTGTCAGGAACTAAAGAAAGCGTTACACTTTTTCTGGACCAAGATTCTGTGTCAAAAGGCAAATACGTGGTGCCCGAATAACCAAAACTCCGAAAAGTTTTAAAAGCAAATTCTTCCGCCTTTCTGCCGTTTTCAGAACCCGTCAGTCTGTGCGTAGTGGCTTTGATAAGTTCATCTAACGTGCTGTATGCTCGCCCGCTTTGATCTACTTCAGTAGCGATTTTTTCAAAAATCACCAACCTCCCTTTTTTCTGGGAGAGGAATGCAGAGAAAAGAAACAATACCAAAACGAAATACCAGTTACTTTTGAAGCTCATAAAAATTAAATTACCCGAATTAAGTTTTTTATCGGATAGAAACCTATTTCAGCACTTAAAAATACGTGATCAAGTGTTTGACATTGATACTTCGATTTTTGATTATTCTATAATTAGGATTTTAGCTGTACTTTTGAATAGAAAAGTAATTGGGTATTCCTTTAACAAGGGAAAATCAAATTGTTTTGAATTCGATTGTATAGAATCTGAAAATTTCCAACTAACTTTAACTTTAATAATTTTAAAAGTCCAAAAGTTATTCTGGTTTAGAACTTTATTACAAACTTAAGTCACAATGAAAAAAAGTATACTCGCTTTAATTGCTTTAATGGCATTCGCAAGTTACACTGCTCAGGCACAGTTAGATTCTTGTAAGGCATGTAAGCCGTTTCCTTGGGAAATAGGTATCCCTATGGGTATTACTCAGTACTTTGGAGATGTGCACACCAGCATGCCTTATGCATCGGGTAACAGAATAGTTTCTGGATTATTTGCGAGGAAACATGTGGGAGAGTTTTTCGCTATTCGTCCTCAAGTATTAGTAGGAGGTTTGGCAGGAGATGATTTTTCTCACCCTGATGGATATTGGGATTATAGAGGACTTAAATTTAAGACTCCTTTGGTGGAGGCTTCTTTGCTCGGCGAAATCTATCCTTTTAAGGAGCGAAAGATAACTTGTGAAGGAATTACAAGAAGAACACTTTCTCCATATCTTTTTGGAGGTATCGGTTTAACCTATACAAATCCAACAGTGGAGGTGCAACCGGGAACTACTTTTCCTCCATTACCAAGAGATATTACAGCAGATGCCGCTGGTCTTCAGAAATGGACTGCGGTTATTCCTTTTGGCTTAGGAGTTAAATGGAATCTCGCTGAGCGATTTGCCTTAGGATTAGAAGGTGGATATAGATATTCCTTTTCTGATTACCTAGACGGAATCAGTATTGCGGCTAATGACCAAAGAAACGACGGTTATTTCCTAGGTTTAGTATCGGGTTCATATAGATTTGGTGATAAAGATTCCGACAAGGACGGTACAGTAGATAAATGTGATATTTGTCCTGATGTTCCTGGTTTGAGGAAATTTCAGGGATGTCCTGATACAGATGGTGATGGCCTTCCCGATAATGTGGATGACTGTCCAACTGTGGCTGGGCCAATGTCTTTGAAAGGTTGCCCTGATTCTGATGGTGACGGTATTGCTGATAAAGATGATGAGTGTCCGACACTTTATGGGTTGGCTTCTTTGAACGGTTGTCCAGATAGAGATGGTGATGGTGTAGCTGATAAAAATGATGAATGTCCGGATGTTGCTGGAGTGGTAGACTTAAGAGGATGCCCGGACACAGATGGTGATGGAATTGCAGATAAAGAAGATGCTTGTCCTAACTCTCCTGGTCCAGCTTCAACGGATGGATGTCCAGATAAAGACGGTGACGGCATTGCGGATAGCAAAGATGATTGTATCAACGAGGCTGGGGAAGTAGATGGTTGCCCAGACACTGACAAGGATGGTGTTCCAGATCATTTAGATAAGTGTCCAGATGTTCCTGGTTTAGTCTCTAATGATGGCTGCCCAGAAGGTTATGTAGACGGTCAAGCACCATTTATGGGATATGCATCTCCTAGTGGATGTGAAATATCTGCGAGCGAATTAGATGAATTAAATTATGCTGCTCAACAAGTTGAGTTTTATAGCGGAACGAACAAGCTTCGTCCTACATCATATAAGCCGCTTCAAAGAGTCTGTGATTTATTGGCAAGGTGCTCAGATGCAGCCATTCATGTTAATGCTTACAATGACGGCCGTGCAACCTCTTCTAACGTAAGGTTGGCTAAGCTAAGAGCCTGTGCCATCTATACCTATTTCCTTCAAAAGAAGTGCTTAACAAAGTCTAGAATTTCTTACGATGGTTTTGGAGATGAAGATACAGCAAGCTATTATACGAATGCAGAAGGTAAAAGAACTGGAACTAGAATTGAGTTCTTGTTAAGATAAGATATACTTATAAAAAAAGAAAAGGCCTAGTTCCAAATGGAATCTAGGCCTTTATTTTTGCCCAACACTTATATTTTAGAACTCAAATTTTAGGGAATTTCTGAGGATTAGATTCTCTCATCATAGCATAAGCAACATCAAATACATCGTCTTCATTGGGCTTTGAGAAGTAGTCGCCATCGGAGCCGTATGGTGGTCTATGTTCTTTGGCAGAGATGGTTATCGCTGGACTATCTAAGTGTTTATAAGCACCTTGTTTTTCTATAACTTTTTGCATCATGTAAGCTGAGGCTCCACCTGGCATGTCTTCATCAGCAAAAATGATACGATTAGTCTTTTGTAAGGACTTTAAGATATTTCCATTGCTATCGAAAGGAAGAAGAGTTTGAACATCAATAACTTCTACCGAAATCTCCATGGTGGCAAGTTCTTTTGCGGCAGACAGAACAATTGCACACATAGAGCCATAGGTAACTATAGTTAGGTCGCTTCCCTCTAGCAAAGTCTCCGTTTGTCCCAAAGGGACGCAGATTTCGTCTAAATTATTCGGAAGATTTTCTTTTAAACGATAACTGTTTAGTGGCTCAATGACCAAGGCTGGATCATCTCCTTTAATCAAGGTGTTGTATAATCCGGCTGCTTGTACGAAATTTCTTGGCACACATATATGCATTCCTCTTAAGGTATGAATCAAGGCTGCCATGGGCGATCCAGAGTGCCAAATACCTTCTAGCCTATGGCCTCTTGTCCGTACAATTAGGGGGGCCATTTGACGGCCAAAGGTACGATAGCGTAAACATGCCAAGTCGTCAGTTAAAGTAGGAAGTGCATAGTAGATATAGTCTAAATATTGAATTTCTACGATCGGTTTTAAACCACGCATGGCGGCGCCTACACCTTGACCTATGATGGTGGTTTCTCTAATGCCTGTGTCATCCACCCTAAGACTTCCGAATTTCTGTTGCAGGCCTGCAAAACCCTGATTTACATCTCCGATACTACCTACATCTTCGCCAATGGCAAAAACTCTCTTATCTCTTTTAAGAAGTCCGTCAAAGAAGGCGTTAATGATTTGGTGGCCGCTCAGTAGTTTTTGTTCACTGCCATATTTGGCTTTTACTTCTTTAACTTTAAGAGGAGAAGTTTCGAATTCACTATATAAGTGACTACTGAAGTTGTAAGCACCTTCTTTTTTCATTTGAGTTAGAAAGGAAGAAAGGTCCGCGGTATTCTTTTCTTTGATGAGAAGCCTTAAGGCTTTCTTTATGGTAGAAACCGCATCTTTTTTAAGCCCATGCCTATTGGACTGAAGGGACTTTTTAAGAGACAATATTGCAGTCTTTTTTGGTCCCGTAGCTACACCATCTAGTAACTTTATGGCTGCTTTTATATCTTTGTCATTGGCAGCCCTGAAGGCTTCCCAAGCACTTTTTTGAGCTTTTTTCGCTGTTTCCTTTGCTTTAAGAGCGATTTCTTCTAACTCTTCGGATGAAGCTATTCCCTCTTCAAGAATCCAAGATTTAAACTTGGTATTACAGTCATTTTCGTTTTCCCATTTAAGCCTTTCTTTTGACTTATATCTTTCATGTGACCCACTTGTAGAATGTCCTTGAGGCTGAGTGATTTGATATACATGAAGCAGACATGGGACATGCTCATCTCTAGCACATCTTGCGGCTTTTTGAAAGGCTCCTATTAGTTCTGGATAGTTCCAGCCACGGGCTCTTATAATTTCTAGCCCAGCACCGTCATCATTTCTTTGAAAACCAGCTAAAGCTTTGGAAATACTACTTTTTGTTGTTTGATATTCTGAGGGTACGGAAATACCGTAGCCGTCATCCCAAATTGCAAAAATCACGGGTATCTGTAACACTCCGGCTGCATTAACGCTCTCAAAAAACATACCTTGGGAAGTAGAAGCATCTCCTATGGTCGCGAAACAAATTTCGTTACCATTTTTAGAGAACCCGTCCATATCTTTCAATTCAGGGTTATTTCTATACAACTTTGAAGCATATCCTATCCCCAAACTTCTGGGGATTTGACCAGCGGTAGGTGAGATATCCATCACTTGGTTGTGGTCATCTGTCTGCCTTAACCATTGTCCTTTGTCATCTAGCCATGGATTAGAAAAATGACCATTCATTGACCTTCCAGCAGACGAGATATCATGATTTATATCTGAATGGGCATAAAGCTGAGCAAAAAGCTGCGTCCATGTCATTGCTCCTACGGCCGCCACAAAAGTTTGATCTCTGTAATATCCAGAACGGAAATCTCCTTTACGAAATACCTTAGCCATGGCAAGCTGAGCTAGCTCCTTACCATCTCCAAATATGCCAAATTTAGCTCTTCCAGTAAAGACTTCTTTTCGTCCTAAAAGACTAACTTCTCTACTTTCAACAGCTAAGCGGTAATCATTAAGGATTTCTTTTTTATCAATAATGAATTTTTCTGAAATGGAAGTTTGCGTAGGGTATTCGCTCATTCGTTATTTGTTAAAGTACGTTCACGCAGAAGGGTGTAGCATGAACATTGCTTGATGAAATCTCTGCAAGGTACCATATTTACTTTATTTATCAATTTCGTAAAGGCTCCTCTGTCACATATACTATCTTGTTAACGGGCTGTTAAGAGTTTGTATCTCGGTATGTTTTGGGTGTTAATTTGTGTTTGCGTTATCAAATTAATTAGTTATTAAACTCAAATAAAAATGAAATCGATGAAAAAAGTATTATTTACAATTATAGCCCTAATGGCTTTTGCTGTATCTTCTAATGCACAAGGTGTATTGAAATTTGAAACGGAGAAGCATGATTTTGGAACATTAGCTGAGGGCCCAGTAGCTCGATATTCTTTTGCCATAACTAATACAGGAACGGCTCCTGTTGTGATTTCAAGAGCTATGGCTTCTTGTGGATGTACCACACCAGAGTGGAGCACAGATCCAATCTTACCTGGTGCAACAAGCGAAATCAAAGTAGGTTATAACACTTCTGGACGTCCAGGAAACTTCAAAAAGACCATTACAGTAACAAGTAATTCAGAAAACTCTACCGTTATTTTAACGATAAATGGCTCTGTGACGCCAAAGTCTAAGTAAGACTCTAAGAACTTATATAAAAGGATTACCCAAACGGTTAATCCTTTTTTTATGCACTTTTGTTAATAGAATTAAGAAGATAAGATCATGGAAGAAATTAATAAGGCCTTTTACAAATCAGAGTTAAACATACAATGGGGTGATATGGACGCCGCCAAACACGTAAATAATACCATGTATTTACGCTATTCGGAGTCGGCTAGAATAGGATTTTATGAGAAATTGAAAATTGGCGATTTAGATTTCAGCGACTTAAGTATCATTCTAGCTTGGCAAGATTGCAAGTATATTTTTCCATTAACTTTTCCGGACACCGTTCTTATGACCTACGATATGATAGAAATTCGTCCTGACAGATTGATTGGAGAATGTAAAATGTACTCTAAAAAAGACCAACGAATCTCTGCTATTGCAAAAAGCACAGTGATGGCATATAACTATAAAGAACTGCGCAAAGTATCTATTCCAGAGGAATGGAAAAATGCTCTTACCGATATTTATGGCAAGGGCATTTTAACTTGATAGTTATTTTGATTGAAAATTGGCTTTTCGTTTTTCGATAAAGGCAGTGGCTCCTTCTCTAAAATCTGAGGTAGTAGACAAGAATTTGAAACTATCAATTTCCGTTTGATAACCGTCTTTCCCCATCTCAAAAAAGGCATTAACGCTTTCAATCACTTTTGAGATAGCTAAGGGGGCCTTCTTGGCTATTTTACTTAAAATTTCTTTGGACTTGGTTATTTCGGTACCAGCTTCTACCACATGATTTGCCAATCCTAGTTTTAAAGCTTCTTCTGCCCCAATCATGTCCGCGGTCATCATAAGTTCAAGGGCCTTTCCTTTGCCCACAAGCTGAGTTAACCTTTGCGTTCCGCCGTACCCTGGGATAAGACCTAAGGTAACTTCTGGAGTGCCAAAAAGAGCCTTTGAAGAAGCTACTCTGAGATGGCATGCCATAGCTAATTCACAGCCTCCTCCTAATGCGTAACCATTTACAGCGGCTATTACCGGCAGATGGCAGTTTTCGATGGCATTAAATATTTGATGTCCCATTTCTGGGCCAAACGACTCTCCTTCTTTTATGTCTAGGAATTCAGTGATATCTGCACCAGCCACAAAAGCCTTATCTCCATCGCCCGTAATGATTATGCCAGTTAGGTCTAGAGTTTTGACGTCAACACTGAAGAATTGATAGAGCTCTTTCATCAATGTTTGATTTAGGGCGTTTAGAGCTTTTGGTCTTGAGAGGGTAAGAACAGCTACTTTTTCCTCAATGGATATTTTTATGGTTTTAAAATTCATTGTTTATAATTTTATAATGTGAGAAGATTAGTTTTCAAAAAGAGGCTTTCGTTTCTCCATAAAAGCTTGGAAAGCCTCCATTAAGTCCTCTGATAAAAGCATAGAAGCATTCCAGGCCGTCATATAATTTAAAGAGTCATTCACAGAATGATCTCTTTTATAGAGCAGCATTTCTTTGGTACCACGAATACAAAGTGGCGATTTGCTTGCTATTGTTTGTGCTGTTTTCATAACAGCCGCATACATGTCTTCTTTGTTTAAGTAGCTTTTATTGATCAGGCCTATTTGGGCCGCTTCTGGACCCATTACATTCCTTCCAGTATAGGCCATCTCAGCAGCTATTCCCGGATGAATAATAGTTGGCAAGCGTTGCATGGTACCTATATCTGCCACAAGCCCTAGATCAATTTCCTTAACCGAGAAATAGGCATTGTCAGTGGCGTATCTAATATCGCAGGCTGTGACAATATCTAAAGCTCCTCCAACGCAAGCCTTATGGATAGCAGCCAGGACAGGTTTCCTGCATTTTTCTATCGATGTGATAATACCTTGAAGCTTAAAAATAAAGCCACGAAGCATTTCTCTTTTTCTTCCTTCGCACGCAATAGAACCATATTTTTGAATGTCCATGAGGGTTTCTAAGTCTATTCCTGCACAGAAATTCTCACCCTCTCCAGAAAGTACGATTACCCTTGCCTCAGGTGTTTGGTCTAAAGTATCAAAAATGAACTTCATTTCTTCCCATGCTGGGTTATGAAGGGAGTTAGCTTTATGTGGCCTATTGATTTTTACTTCTGCTACATTGTCCCTAATACCTACTTTGAAGTATTCGTAGATCATGTTGATGATGTTTTATTATGAAACAAATATATTTCTAATGATTGTAAAACTCTTTGTTTATAGAAATCTTATGAGCTTTGGCCTCTAATAGAGTGCTAGTCAGGTCTCCTAGAGAATGGACGTTCATTAATATTTAATGAAACAAAAAAACTTGAAATATTATCACTAAAAGTTTGCCCAATTTCACAGAAGGCTATACTTTTGCATCTCCAATTCGGAAACGGAATAAGTTTCCTCCTTAGCTCAGCTGGTTAGAGCATCTGACTGTTAATCAGAGGGTCCTTGGTTCGAGTCCAAGAGGAGGAGCATAACTCGAAAAAACCTCATTTCATATTTGAAATGAGGTTTTTTTATTTCCTCCCCTTCAATGAGTAGCCTACCTAGGGAATTCATGATATTTTTATTCATGAATAAAAAGTTAAATCTACCTTTTGAAAATGACGATAAGAGAAGGAATGCTAGCTCGTCACGATTAAAGTGGGTCGCTTTGAGTGTGATTATTATAGCCGTTATAGGTGTATTCGCTTTGCCCGCAGCGGTTATAAAGTGGTCTTTTGGATATGACTTAGGTACTTTCAATCCAAATGAAATTGGGGATACAATTGGAGGAATTCTTTCCCCGTTTATAGAATTAGTTAGTGCTATATTAATTTACATTACCATAGACCAACAGATTGAAGCGAATAGAAAGATCCAAGAGCAATTTGCAAGGCACGAGAAGGTAAAAAGTGAAAAAATAATTTTTGAAGAGTTTAAATCTGAATTATTTTCTCTCGAAAGTGAGATAATTTTTTTTAACATAGTTACTTCAAATAGCGATGAATTTAAAACTTTTTTTGAGAAGGTTTTAGAAGAATACTCCTATACTTTTATCTCCGAAAACAAGCATAGGAAATTAAAAAAAGGTGTTTTCGAATTCTTTGAGAACTATGTTGAAGTCCTGTCTTTGTTCATATTAAATGTAGATAAAAGTGATGCTTATGACAAAATAGCAGTTCGTAGGATAAATTTTTTCTACCAGTATTTTGATAGTTATTTAGGCGAATCTTTTTTTACTAAACTAATTAAATCGTCTTGTCGCCTACTCGAGACAAAAGAAGCTCAACACATACATATTTTATTTTTGTATTATACTTATCAGCTAGCGATTAAATAGAGGATTGATCCTAATAGCTTAGAGTTAAAAGTCATGACAATTAAATGTGAATCACTTAATGAAATGTACAATGATTTTAAGTCTTACAGAAGCATTTCAGACCAGATACTCCTGTACGATACTGAAGGTGGCTCAATAGACATGGAGGAGAATAGGCTCGAAAAATTTTATGAAAAACTAAAGAAGAAGGAGTTATATGATATTGATAGTTTAAGACTGTTTGAGAATGGATATCGTTAAAACTAAACTTCCTTTAAAATAAAATAGTGACTATACTTACCTGGAGCTACCAACAACGTGTAGTCTTTTTTTGAGACTAGCCTATTTTATCCCAAAAGGAAATCTTCTTTCAATTTTCTGAAGGCTTGAGAGTCTCTCACACTAGCAAAACTGTCATACTTGTTCGCACAAAAAGCAAAAATATAATCCTCTATTTGTCTATCTGTCCAATTAGGATTTGAATTTCACATAAGAAAACAAAAATGTTGGTAGGTCAAAATCAGAACTCTTCGTGGTGCCATCAAAATAATAGTCATGTGGAGTTTTGTGATTTTTTTGATAATTGGTACATCCTGCCATAATAAAAGCTTTACTTAATTTTTTTAGAAGGGTTTGTCGTAATTTATTTTTCTCTTACGCCTAACAAGAGCGTTTATTATTTCAAGATGGTTTGACATATTATTGTGTACATTCAATGTGGGATTTAAACTTTAAATTTAGCCAATGGCCGAATGTCTTAATTTTAAAATATGATTATAATAACAAGAAACTTATCTTTTTTTAAGTCTTTCCTAGTCATGACGTGGCTCATTATCCATTTTCATCCTTTTGACGGTCAGGGTCAATTTGAAAAAATGTCCTATGAAAACATAGATTTGAAGGTAGATTTGGGTGTGGGACTTTGGGCTTGGCCCTTGCCAATGGATTTTGATCATGATGGAGATATAGACCTGATTGTTTCTTGTCCTGATAAACCTTCAAATGGAATTTATTTTTTCGAAAACAAATCAGGTGTTAATGCAAAAGAAGTCCTTTTTGAGCCTGGTGTTCGCTTGACAGAGGGCTTTAAAAATCTTCAAATCTCTTATTTGCAAGATGGTACGCCCAAAGTTTTAGGGCCAGGTGTAGAGTATCAAAACTTCGAAGAAAAACTACTCTCTGACCCTAAGACGATTTTTAACAAAGAGGCATTAGAAAAAAGACATCAGAAAATAAGGTTTAGTCAATGGAAGTATGTGGATTATGAAGGGGATGGGGATTTTGATATAATGGTTGGAATTGATGATTGGGTGGACTATGGTTGGGATAACGCTTTCGATACAAACGGCAAGTGGACCAATGGACCACTTCATGGATTTGTATATCTATTGGAAAACATTGGAGGTGAATTTATCAATAAAGGCAAAATCAAAGCAGGAAATGAACCAATAGATCTTTATGGGGCACCTTCTCCAAATTTATACGATTTTGACGGTGATGGAGATTTGGATCTTATCTGCGGTGATTTTTTAGACAGATTTACTTGGTTTGAGAATATTGGAAGCAGAAGCAAACCTTTGTTTCGGAAAGGCCAGTTTCTAAAGAACGAGGATGGACCAATTAAAATGGATTTACAAATGATAATTCCCACGGGAATAGATTGGGATAAAGATGGCGATATTGATTTAGTAGTCGGAGATGAAGATGGTAGAGTAGCTCTATTAGAAAACCTTGGTAGGGCAGGTGATAAAATGCCTTTGTTTAGTAATCCAATGTATTTTAAACAAAAAGCCGAATATGTAAAATTTGGAGCACTAGTGACGCCATTCGGAGTGGACTGGGATGATGACGGAGATGATGATCTCATTTGTGGAAATTCTGCAGGTTATATTTCCTTTATAGAAAACCTAGGCTCACAGAAATGGGCCGAACCATCTAACTTAAAGGTGAATGATGAAGTTATAAGGTACCAAGCGGGTGAAAATGGTTCTATCCAAGGACCTGCCGAAGCAAAATGGGGTTATACCACACTTTCCGTGGCAGATTGGGACGGAGACGGACTTAGAGACATCATTGTAAACTCGATTTTCGGTAAGGTAGAATGGTTTAAAAATATTGGTCGAAAGGGTGTTCCCAAACTTTCTTTGGCCCAACCAATTTTGGTAGACTGGAATACGTCAGAAATCCCAAAACCTAAATGGAATTGGTGGAATCCTGGAAAAGAGGAACTCGTAACTCAGTGGAGAACTACACCAAATGCAATTGACTGGAATAATGATGGGATGATGGATCTTATAATGTTAGATCATCAGGGCTTCTTAGCCTATTTTGAAAGATCTAGTACAGATATGGGCTTGAAACTTAAACCCGGTGAACGTATTTTTTATGGCTCTATGGGTTCAGCTTTTACAAATAATAATGAGATTATAAACCTTGAATATGGCCCGCTTCAACTTAATGTCAGCATGGCCGGTGGTAGTGGAAGGAGGAAATGGTGCTTTACTGACTGGGATAATGATGGCGACTTAGACATCATTATCAACGGTAAGAACGTGAGCTTATTTGAAAATTTAGGTATGCAGTCTGGCAAAGTAAATATGGCTTATAAAGGAAACATTTCTGAACAAGTCTTGGCAGGACATACGACTTCACCAACCATGATTAAATTTGATAATTCTGAAAAAAAAAGGTTGTTAGTGGGAGGAGAGGATGGTTTCCTCTATTTGTATAAATAGAGTCTAATTTTTGCTTATTCACCTTATTGAGTTTCAGTGCTAAATGATTCTTAGCTACTCTACGTTGGTGATAACAAAATCATCTGGCTACAAAAAAGGTCTAAATCAAAAGAAACGATGGTTCTGTCTTTGTTGGTTTCCATCAATTCTGATATGGACAACTACAAATTTTAGTATCCGCAATTTTCTTCCATTTTTTTCGGATTCTATTTCTGTATAATCAAATAAAGTAGGGCTTTCATTATCCAAAAAGAGGCTGTTGCTATGTACTTCAAAGAACTTATTTTCTTCTTTAGTGGCCTGCTAAATAGGATGTCGCTTTTTCTTATGTTTCACCACTTTTTCAGAATAAAACGTCACTTTCAATACTTCTCGAATGGTAGGTATTGCGATTAAAGTCAAGGAGCTAGAGTTTACGGAATGTTTTGTAATTCCTAGTTAAATATCTATAAAGTCCACGGGACTGATTGTTCAAAGTCATTTAGATCAAATCTAACTTTCATCAGTTTTTCTCAATAAGTTTATAGAAATGTAAATTAGGTGATTGAAGCGAGAGAAGCTTATGGAGAAGATTAGGCGTGGGAATATAGTCAGCCCGTAAAAGTAGTCACAACAGGAAAGGTATGCGGCAAGGGTGCGTTTGATTAATTACTTCATTGATATTTTAGAGGATTTGAGCTAAGCTTTTTACATTAAAGATTAATGAAAACCGACTTGTCTATAGGATATAATTTTGTTTTTTTAATGTATCTGTTTGCACAGGTTATAAAAAGGAATCTGCTTGGGTGTAAGACGGTGGCGAATTATAATTTAATTTTCAAACGAATTTAAAAATTTTCAGACCAATTAAATTTTCGCTCTACTATTTCATTCTTCTTTTCATTTATATATTTCAGATATGCCTCAGCTACGGGGGAGTGCTTTTTGCCTTTGAGCCAAATCATTTGCCAGGTGGTTTCTATGGGAAGATTGTCTATCGGGATAATTTGAAGTTCTTTATTCAGGATTTCATTTTTAAGTCCTATTAAAGGCATAATGGAATAGCCCATACCTGCTAAGATTGCTTGCTTAACCGCTTCGTTAGACGTTAATTCTAGTTTTTTTAAAGCGTCGATATTATTTTGTTTTATATAATATTCCATGGCATGTCTAGTTCCAGAACCTCTTTCTCTATAAATAAGAGGCAAGTTTTCAAAAATATCTTTGCCTCTTCGGCTTTGGTTGTCAACAACTTCTTTTCCGACTAAAAATAACTTGTTTTTTAAGAGTGCAATACTTTCAACGTTCAGACCGCTTGGGAGGACAGAAACTAATGAAAAATCTACTTCGTTATTTTCTAGACTCTTTATCACTTTACCCTTATTAGTCACATCCATAATAAGTCTTATACCAGGATTTTCCATGATAAAATCCGCCATAAAGTGTGGTATAACATATTTTCCAGTAGACACTACCGACATTTTGAGTTTACCAATAAGCTGGCCCTGGAAGGCCATTGTTTTATAATTAATTCTAGCTACTTGTTCCAGAATATTCTTAGCTGCCTCAGCTATTTCGTGTCCAAAATCTGTAATATGTATTTTT
>JBNMFK010000079.1:0-13467 GCA_051269965.1 Algoriphagus sp.
AGAGCAAGGAGCAAAAGAAGTATTGAAAGCTAATCCTGGAATTCATTTATTGGCAGAGCAAACGGGCGAATGGGATCGTTCTAAAAGTATGGATTTAATGCAAAATTGGATTCAGTCCTATGGAGCTGAAATTAACGCCGTTTTTGCACAAAATGACGAAATGGGCCTTGGTGCTGTAAAAGCACTAGAGAATGCTGGAATGAAAAGTAGGGTAATAGTTGTGAGTATTGATGCTATCCAAGACGCCTTGCAGGCAGTTAAAAAGGGAAAGTTAGACGCTACCGTTTTTCAAAATGCTCAAGAGCAAGGAGCCGCAGCAGTACTAACTGCCATTAAACTTGCAAATGGAGAAACAGTAGATAAGCAAGTCCTAATACCTTTTCAATTAGTCACCAAAGAAAACATTGACCGATTTTAATTATTGAGTAAATTAAAAAGCTCTCAAAAATTAATTGTGATGCACTTAAGAATGCTTCTTATTTACACTATAAACTGTTGATTATCAATGTTCAATATATAAAGAAGTGTCCAATACTGTCCTACAAAAAGGCATTTTGGCTTCCAATTATTACTCTTTTGATGGATTAATCTCTTATTTTCACATTAGAAACACCACGGGGCCATTTACCGGAGCGGTTTCCCTCATTTGTTCAATTCCCATGTATATGAAAAAAAAACAATTATTTTCTCTTTTTATGCTTTCGTGTTTATCTCTTTTGCTTTCTTGCTCGCAAGGGAATAAAGCACTGGTCGATAATAATCCAAAAACGGCTAAACTAAAACTCCAACCTGGATTTAAAGCTGAACACTTATACTCTCCCTCAGACAATGAGCAGGGTTCTTGGGTATCCATGTGTTTCGATGATAAAGATAGGATGTTAGCCTCAGACCAATATGGAGGTATTTATAGGATTAGTATTCCTGACTTGACTGGCTCTGATAGCCTAATAGTTGAAAAAATACAGCTTGAAAATGACACCTTGAACTTTGGTGCTTCACAAGGTTTACTATACGCATTTAATAGCTTGTATGTGATGGTAAACAACCGCAGTTCTGATGACGTACCTAAGTCAAGTGGTTTATACAGAATGCAAGATACTGACGGAAATGACCTTTATGATAAATTAACGCTCTTAAAACAGTTTGAAGGAGCTGGAGAACATGGTCCTCACAGCATAAAGCTATCTCCAGATGGTCAGTCGCTTTATCTAATAGCTGGAAACCATACTGATATTCCAGAAATGGACAGTTACAGGTTACCAAAAACGTGGGAGTATGATAATCTTTTCCCAGAGATAAAAGATCCTCGAGGCCATGCCAATAGTAGAAAAGAACCAGGAGGTTGGATTGCCAAAATTGACCCAGAAGGTAAAAATTGGGAACTTGTGAGTGCTGGATATAGAAATGCATTTGATATGGCCTTCAATGATGTAGGTGAGCTATTCGTTTATGATGCCGACATGGAATGGGATTTTGGTACTCCGTGGTACCGACCTACACGTATTTGTCATGCAACCAGTGGTAGTGAGTTTGGCTGGCGTACAGGAGATGGAAAATGGTCTGCGGACTTTCCAGACAATTTATCTCCGGTCATTAACATAGGACAAGGATCCCCTACAAATCTGCTTTACCTCAAAGGCTCAAATTTCCCTGAAAAATATCAGCAAAGTCTCTTAGCGTTTGATTGGTCCTTCGGCATTATGCATGCTATTCATTTAAACCCCGAGGGTGCAAGTTACACAGCAGAAAGAGAGGAATTTATTTCAGGTGTACCGCTTCCTTTAACAGATGGGGCTATTGGGCCAGACGGAAACCTTTATTTCCTTACAGGGGGAAGAAGAATCGAGTCAGATTTATACCGAATTTCTTACGATGGGAAAAATGATCTAGAGGCAATGGAGACTTCAGAAATTACGGAAGAATTAGCACTAAGAAGAGCGTTAGAGAGTCTTCACAAAGAGCCAAGTGAGGGTGCAATTGAAAAGGCTTGGCCTAATCTCAAGCACCCAGATAGATTCGTGAGATATGCAGCCAGAATAGTCCTGGAGCATCAATCCTTGGCTGATTGGAAAATAAAAGCTTTAGAAGAGACGGATGCCGTTACCCTCACTCAAGCTATGATAGCAATGTCTAGAATGGGAGATAAAACCTTGAAAGAGGATATAATAAACGCCTTAGCTAGCATTGAAATGTCTGAATTATCAGAATCTGAGCAAGTAGATGTGCTAAGAGCTTATGAGCTAGTTTTTGCTAGAATGGGTAAAACTAGCAATATCACTATTCTAACTAGTCTTGAGTCTCAATATCCTTCAAAGTCTTATAAGGTCAACAAACAATTAAGTAAGCTCTTAGTGTTTTTAGACTCTCCTGAAGTAGCAGGTAAAACGATGGCAATGATACAAAAAGGTTTTGATACCATCGGCCTTGATGAAACAGCAACAGCCTCTTCGGACCTGATTCTAAGAAATCCTCAGTATGGTTTGGATATCGCCAAAATGTTGGAAAAAGTACCACCTATCCAAGAAACGTTCTTTGCCATGACCTTAAGTCAAGCGAAAAAAGGCTGGACGTCTGAGCTCTATGATGACTATTTTTCGTGGTACAAAAATGCCTTTGGTTACAAAGGTGGAAATAGCTACGTGGGTTTTATAGATAAGGCAAGAAATATAGCCTTAGACAATGTTCCAAAAACAAAAAGAGAGGTATATAATCTTCTTTCTGGTGCAGAGTTACTTTCAGGAAATGGTAACAATCTTGTAATGGACCAATACCCTGAGGGGCCTGGCAGAAATTGGGATTTAGCTGACGCCGAAATCCATTTTGAGGAACCACTGGCACACCGAGATTTTGAAAAAGGAAAATCTTGGTACGCTACCAGTACGTGTAATGTATGCCACAGCATAAATGGTGAAGGCGGAAATATCGGTCCAGATTTGACAAATATTGGTACAAGGTTCACTAATAATGACCTGTTAGAGGCCATTTTAGAGCCTAGTAAAACGATTTCTGACCAATATGCAGCTACAGAATTTCAACTAAACAATGGCGAAAGCATCATTGCTAAGATAGTTAGTCAAGATAACGCAGTTTATTCAGTCTCTCAAAACCCCTATGATCCAAATACTCTTGTAGAGATTAAAAAGTCTGATGTAAAAAATCAACAATACTCTAAAATCTCAATGATGCTACCTGGTTTAGTAAATTCATTAAATGAAGAGGAACTAAAGGACCTAGTAGCTTTTGTAATGTCAGGCGGTAAGTCTGAAAATGAAGTATTCAATTAAGATCGAAAAAAAAATAGGCAGATTTAATCCAAATTTAAATCTGCCTATTTTAAATAAAAATCACCTAGAATTCAAAAGCGAAAGACCATTTAGAAAAGTACTATTATTCTTTCCGAACTACTTGCAGATTGCTGCCCTAGAAAGAGCCCAAAACAGATCTGAAATTTCCAGAAACTAAACAGAGATTTCCTTCCCTAGAGCTCATGGTGTTGCTAGATATAATTCCAATCAAAGTAGAGTTAATCAAATGTACCTTGAGTCAGCTAAAATGCTTACCTAAAAACCACAAGACCCCTTCAGCTCAAGATAATTATTACATGACTCCTTAAAAGGACCAACTGATGAAAATGTATCTATCACAGTTGTAAATGAACATGCTAACTAAAATATAGAACCAAACATGATTCACAGCAAAACTAAATATGCTTTTATTGATTGTGAAACTAGGGTAGCTTTTCAAAACAACGGCTACGTTTAAAAATCCTTCGATTTTTTATTTTAATCTTACTCCAACAGCGTTAGAGTGGCCTTGGAGAGACTCTGCCTCTGCCATTAGTTGAACTGCCGGACCCAATTTCACAAGTCCTTCTTTGGTGATTTTCTGGAAAGTTATCTTTTTTACAAAGCTATCTAAAGAAACACCTGAATAGGCCTTAGCAAAACCATTAGTAGGAAGAGTGTGATTCGTCCCAGAAGCATAATCACCACAAGATTCTGGTGTGTAATTTCCTAAGAAAATAGAACCGGCATTAATGATCTGCTCCCCTACGGCATCACAATTTTCACAAGCCAAAATGAGGTGTTCGGCGGCATATTCATTCAATAAGTCTATGCCTTCAAGCAAATTCGCCACTAAGATTGCTTTAGAATTTTTTAAAGATTTTTCAGCAAATTCCTTTCGTGGTAAACTTATAAGTTGCCTTCTAATTTCCAATTGAGTTTCATCTATTAATTTCTTTGATGTAGAAACCAATATTACTTGACTATCTATACCATGTTCTGCCTGAGAAAGTAAATCAGCAGCTACGAAAACGGCATCTGCAGTATCATCTGCAAAAACTGCAACTTCTGATGGTCCTGCGGGCATATCTATAGCTACCCCTTCCTTACTTACAAGTTGTTTAGCAGCCGTTACGTATTGATTTCCAGGGCCAAAAATCTTTGAGACCTGAGGCACAGACTCCGTCCCAAATGCCATAGCAGCAATAGCCTGAGCTCCCCCAATTCTAAAAACTTTTGTTACACCCACTAATTTAGCCGCATATAAAATAGCCGGATGGTTACTCGGTGAGCAAAGAACCACCTCTTTGCAACCCGCAATTTTAGCAGGAATACCAAGCATCAAAACTGTAGAAAATAGAGGGGCAGTCCCACCTGGTATATAAATACCTACCTTCTCAATACCCACAGATTTACGCCAACAGTGTACACCTGGCATAGTTTCTATAACCTCAATAGTAGATTTCTGTGCTTCATGGAAGGTTAAAATATTATTATAGGCCAATTTGATTGCATCCTTCAAGTCATTGCTCAAAACATCTTCTGCACTCTCTAAATCCTTAGCATTAAGTTCGAATTCATTTAAAAGGATATTATCAAAAGCTAGTGCAAACTTTCTAATAGCCTCGTCACCATGTTTTTTAACCTCAGAAAGAATAGGAGTCACTTTAGTTTCTATCTCACTAAAATCTGCCGTCGGTCGAGCTAAAAGCTCTTTCCATTCACTTCTAGAAGGTTTGTTATAAAATTTCATATCTCTTTACTCCTCAGCATTACAGTATGTTTAGAAAATCATTTTTTCAATAGGAATAACCAAGATGCCCTCCGCTCCTGCGTTTCTCATTTCTTCTATATTCTCCCAGAAATCATTCTCTTTTAAAACAGAGTGAATAGAACTCCATCCCTCTTGGGCCAGCGGAGTAATTGTTGGGCTTCGCATCCCCGGCATAACACCAATGATCCTGTCAATCTTTTCATTAGGAGCGTTTAAAAGAACATATTTATGAGTTTCAGCCGTTTGAACAGCATTCATTCTAAAAACTATTCTATCTAAAAGAGCTAGTTTTGTATCTGGCAGGCCCTTATTGGCAATCAATACTGCTTCAGAGCTAAATATAGGTTCTACCTCCTTAAGACCGTTACTAAGCAAGGTCCCACCAGTACTGACAATATCACAAATACCTTCTGCTAGTCCTATACCAGGAGCAATTTCTACAGAACCACTTATAAAATGAACCTGAGAATTAACATTTTTACTTTTTAAGTACTCACCTAAAATCTTAGGATATGACGTGGCTATACTTTTACCCTCAAAAAAAGTAATATCAGTATACGCTACATCTCTACCCACAGCTAATGAGAGCCTACATTTAGAGAAACCGAGTTTCTTGATGGTATTTACATCCTTACCATATTCCACAAGTACGTTATCACCCACTATTCCTGCATCAGCTACGCCATCTTCCACATAGCCCGGTATATCATCATCTCTTAAGAATAAAAACTCGGCAGGAAAGTTCTTCGATTCAGACTTTAGCTTTGATTTACCTACTTCAAATTTGATTCCGCATGCCCTGAAAAGTTTAACAGAATCATCACTAAGTCTTCCTGACTTTTGAATGGCTATTTTAAGTTTTGACATTTAAATTTTCTTAGTTTTTTGGATGCACAAATGTAATTGAGCGGATGACCTATCGCAAAATAATTTGTCATTGATTTAATTTTGTTTTCAATATTTTTTGAAACTTCAGTATTATAAAGTATTATTGTAGTGTATACGTACAAAACTTATTCTTAACTATGTCATTGAAGAACTCAAACTATTATTCAAAATCGTCCAAAAACCGCCTCCTTTCTTCCAAGACAGCTACCGTCATAAGCGGTTTATTAATACTATGCCTACTCATTATTTCACTAGTGAAACTATGAGTAATCTTTTAATTGAGCTTCTGAAATAGCTACCTTCGTCCTTTAAATAAGAGTACATGGTCATAGGAATAGTAGGTTTAGGAGATATGGGCATGTTGTATGCCAAAATATTTGATAAAGCGTCCTTAAAGGTCTTCGGCTGTGACCTTCCTAAGAATTATGATAGATTACTTTCCGAAACCTCTGAAACCAGTATAAAGGTATTACAAGAAGGAAAGGAATTAGCTCGCCAAGCAGATCTCGTTCTTTTTTGTGTAGAAACAGAGCGTATTGGTGACGTGGTGCAAAGTCTAGCTCCTTACATTAAAGATGAAGCCATAGTAGCCGGACAAACTTCCATAAAAGCCCCAGAAATTAAAGCTTTTGAGCAATACTTAAGTTCTAAAGTGAGCCTTGCTACCATACATGCTCTTCACGGTCCTCATGTAAATACTAGGGGCCAAACCTTAATAGCCATTCAACATAGATGCAGTAATGACAAGTTTGCTCAATTACTTGAAGTCCTAAATCACACGGGATCGAATATTGAAATATTAGACTCTGCAGAAGAACACGACAAAATGATGGCTGACGTACAAGTGGTTACCCACATTGGTTTTGAAAGTATTGGAACATCCTTCATGCACAGGGGTGTTTATCCATGGATAAATCCTTTACACGCTAGCGGTTTAGATAATTTAAAAATGCTTATGACTTTGCGTATTTTTAGTTACAAACATCATGTATATGCTGGTATGGCATTAATGAATCCCTACGGAAAAAATCATGTACGAGCTTATGCTAAAGCTGAGAATGAACTCTTCGGGCTTATGATATCCGAAGAAGAGTTGCCTTTTAGAAAGTTAATTTATGATTCTAAAGAAAAAGTTTTTAGAGATTATGGCGGACAATTGATGTTTAACAACGCTCTTATGAAAGAATATGCATTGCATGATTCTGAAGATCATTTACCTAATTCGCATTTGAGCCTTTTGGCAATGGTGGTAACTTGGGCATATTTGGGCACAAGTCCCTACAACAATATGGTATGTCAAACCCCGCCCTTTAAATTAAGAGTTGGTATGGCAGAATATTTATTTATGAATGAGTTGCTTCTGGAAGAATCTATTGAAGCCGCTTTATTTGATAAATCCATTAGAAAAGATGATTTAGCTTTCCATACATCAGTGCAAGAATGGGCTCATATCGTAGAAGTAGGCGATAAAAAGGGTTATGAGAGTCATTTTGAACGTACTAAAGCCTTTCTTTCTGATAAATTAGAAGAAGGAAGAAACAAAAGCTCACGTCTTATTGAAAGATTAAATAATGGCTAAAGTAGACTTATCCAAGTACAACAATTCATGGTATCAGCCAGGACCGCTGCCCAAAAGGCTTCTATGGATTTTTATTGGTAGGGTTTTTGTTAACTCTTACTTACCAATACCTATGGTCTTGAAAAGAGTCGTTTTAAGATTCTTTGGAGCAAAATTAGGTAAAGGTGTAATTCTTAAACCAAAAATAAATATTAAGTATCCATGGTTTTTAGAGATTGGTGCGTTTAGTTGGATTGGTGAAAAAGTTTGGATTGACAATTTAGGTCTTGTGAAGGTTGGTGCAAACGCTTGTATATCTCAAGGTGTCTTGCTTTTAAGTGGTAATCACGATTATAAAGCCACCGATTTTAAATTAAGGATAGAAAACATAGATATCGAAGACGGGGTTTGGATTGGTGCCCAATCTATCGTAACTCAAGGTGTTAAATGTGGAAGCCATAGCGTTCTTGGAGCGGGTTCGCTTTTAAGTCAAAGTTTACCCGAAAATGAAATTTGGGCTGGGAATCCCGCAAAATTTCTACGAATGAGAGAGATCTCATAACCCATGAGCCATTAAATAAATTTTGGCACAATGCCTTCGAGTTTTCTTGAAAGGTTTTGTGTATTAATTATTACATTTGTTTTTAGATCGCCTTTAAATGCAATATAGATTTTGAGTTTTATTTTTGAAGATATTATTAGAGACCCAAGTGTTCAAATTTTCATGAGCATCATCCTATCGCTGGGTGTTACTTGGAGGTCCATTCCTGTTATTAGAAATATATGCATGTTGCGAGGTTTAATGGAAAATCCTGTTAAACGCAGCTCACATAATTCCCCTACTCCCACTTTTGGTGGAATCGCAATTTTTGCGGGAACCTTGATTGGGTACATGGTATGGAATTTTGAGGATGAAGGTTATCTCCTACACAAAATTTTCGCTGGATTATTGATTCTTTTCTTTTTAGGCCTTAAAGACGATCTTTATGCTCTCGCTCCCCTCAAAAAGATCGGTTCTCAGGTTATTGCTTCAGCTTTGGTTGTTATCGGTAGCAATTTAAGAATTCATAGCTTTTTTGGCGTATTTGGCGTTTACGAGTTGCCCTACGTGATAAGCGTTATTTTTACAATTTTCATGTTTGTAGCTTTAATAAATTCATTCAATCTCATTGATGGTATTGATGGCTTGTCTGGTGGTATCGGAATGATAGCCAGTAGTGGCTTTGGATGGTGGTTTTTAGTAAACGAGCACTGGTCCATGGCCTGTTTAAGTCTTTCTTTAGCGGCTTCACTTCTAGGTTTCTTGAGATACAACTATTCTAAGGATAGTAAAATTTTCATGGGAGACACGGGTTCCCTTATTGTAGGTTATATCATTACAGTACTAACCGTTCAATTCATTACACTTAACCAAAGCGTAATTTATGGAGACGGGGACTATTTTGTAAGTTCGCCAGTCTTGGCTTTGTCTCTTTTAAGTGTACCTATATTTGATACATTACGTGTTTTTGGGGTAAGGATTCTTAAAGGTAAATCTCCCTTTCATGCGGACAGATTACACCTACACCATTTATTGGTAGATAACGGTTTAACCCACTTGGCTGCATCAGTGAGCCTGTATGCTATGACAATTGTAATGTCCGTTTTTACATATTCCTTAAAAACCTTCTTTACTAACACAGCAATGTCTGCTTATGTCATTGGCGTATTCGTTATTTATTTAGGCGTCTGCCAATGGTTGGAAATTAAACGCTTTAAAAGTCACAAAACTAGACTTATCCAAGAAGGTTCCCCGAAAAGAAAATCAAATTTAGATTTCGAAGGTTCTATGTCTAGCAATTAGAAAAGCAAATCCTCTTGAAATTTAACGCAGACTTCGTTAATCTAATCTTTTTGAAGTTTCTTTTTGACCATTATCGTCCTATTCCCACTCAATTGTAGCTGGTGGTTTTGAACTAATGTCGTAAACCACTCGATTTACCCCTTTCACCTTATTTATTATTTTGTTAGACACATCTGCCAGAAAAGTATAAGGTAAATGAGCCCAATCGGCCGTCATACCGTCCACACTCGTCACTGCTCTAAGTGACACTACACTTTCATAAGTACGTTCGTCACCCATAACTCCCACACTTTGGACAGGTAAGAGCATAGCCCCTGCCTGCCAAACATCATCATATAGTCCTGCATCTTTTAGCCCCTGAATAAAATGATAATCCACTTCCTGCAGAATCCTAACCTTTTCCTTTGTTACGTCTCCTAAAATTCTAATACCAAGGCCTGGACCCGGGAAAGGATGTCTTCCCAATATGTATGATGGCATTTCCATAGAACGGCCAACTTCTCTTACACCATCTTTAAAAAGTAATTTAAGCGGCTCTACTATTTTAAGTTTCATATAATCTGGCAAACCTCCAACATTATGATGCGACTTTATAGTTGCCGAAGGTCCTTTTACGGAAACAGATTCAATAATATCTGGATAGATAGTACCCTGAGCTAACCATTTAACATCTTGAATTTGATGCGATTCATCATCAAAAACATCAATGAAAGTTTTTCCAATGGCCTTTCTTTTAGCCTCTGGATCTGTTAAACCTTTAAGAGCCTTATAAAATCTTTCTTTGGAATTTACTCCTTTTACATTAAGACCTAAGCCTTTGTAAGACTCTAGTACTTCTTCAAATTCATTCTTGCGAAGCAGTCCATTATCTACAAAAATACAGTATAAATTATTCGCTATAGCTTTATGGATTAACAAGGCTGCCACAGAAGAATCTACACCTCCAGAAAGTCCCAAGATTACTTTATCATCTCCTAGCTGAGCTTTCAACTCGGCCACTGTGCTATCTACAAAAGAGTCTGGAGTCCATGTTTGATTACATCCACAAATACGAACAACAAAATTCTCTAACAGCACTTTACCATGCTCAGAGTGTGTTACCTCAGGATGAAATTGGATAGCGTAAATTTCCTTTTTGTCAAACTGAAAAGCAGCCACAGCTACCGACTCTGTAGAAGCTATCACTCGGGCATCGCTTGGCAATTTAGTAATAGTATCGCCGTGAGACATCCAAACTTGTGAGTCCTTAGGGATCCCTTCAAAGAGTCTATTATTTGACTCTTTGGTACCTAAAATTGCTCTTCCATACTCTCGGGTCGTTGAAGCTTCCACATTACCTCCCATCTCCTCTGCCAGTAGCTGAGCACCATAACAGACGCCTAGAAGAGGCACCTTAGAAATAATTGATTCTAGATCTATTCTTGGAGAATCAGATTCTCTCACGGAACATGGACTCCCAGAGAGAATGACACCTTTTACGGTTTCATCTAATTCTGGAACATGATTATAAGGGTGTATCTCGCAGTAAACGTTGTGTTCTCTAACTCTTCTGGCAATCAATTGTGTTAATTGAGAGCCAAAATCTATGATAATTATTTTTTCCTCCATTATTCAAAATCCGGATATAAAAGGTACTTCTTTCTGAGTAATTTAAATTCTTGTAAGTCATCTTGCCATTTGCCTTCTACCTCTTCGGATGATTTCCCGGCCTCTAAATCTTCTTTTATCCAAGCATTTCCCACCAATTGATTAAAGAAGCGTTCATTAGTGAAAAAAGATTTTTTGTTTTCAAATTTCTTATAAAATTCAAAGAGATAGCTTAAATCAAAACCTATGCCTCTAGCATTTATTTTTGTAAGGTCTGCACCATAACACGTCAATCCCTCATTCACGGGATTCTGTGCTCCAGGTTTATCTTCGGGCACAAAAACAAATGTCCCAAGATTTTTATCAGGTCCACCTATCACTTGGAACTGTGAATCAGTGCCTCTTCCTACACTAATCTGAGATGGTTCGAAAAGACAAATAGAAGGATAGAGTAAAATTGACTGCAAATTCGGCAAGTTAGGAGATGGTTTTACAGGCAAGCTATAGCTACTGTTGTGCGTATAATTTTCACAAGGTATCACCGTGAGATCAGCTAGTTTATCATTGGCCCAAGCCTCACTATTGATCATGATGGCTAGTTCTCCAATGCTTAGCCCATATATTATTGGCAAAGGATTCATACCTACAAATGACTCAAAACCTGGCTCTAAGACAGGGCCTTCTACCAAGTGTCCATTTGGGTTTGGCCTATCCAAAACAAGAACTGGGATATCCCTTTCAGCGGCTGCTTCAATAATTAAATGGAGTGTACTGATATACGTATAGAACCTGACCCCGACATCCTGAATATCAAAAACCAAAATATCAATCTCAGCTAATTGTTCGATTGATGGCTTTTTGTTCTTACCATAGAGTGACACTATCGGAATACCCGTTTTTCCATCTTTAGAATTACCAATGTGAGCCCCTGCATCAGCTTTTCCTCTAAAACCATGTTCAGGAGCGAAAATGGTTCCAATATCGATGTTGCGACTCAGAAGTGTGTCAAGTAAATGTGTATGACCCACCAAAGAAGTATGATTCACTACGAGACCTACTCTTTTCTCCTCTAAAAGCGGAAGATATTTAGACATGGCCTCTGCACCTACTTTTATTTTTTTGGGTGTATTTGAAGAGTTTGCCTTAGATTTACAGCAAATAGCTACAAAGCAAAAAAATAAAACTAAAAGACGGGCTAAATTTTTGTCCATTTTAATTGATGAATACCGAATACTTTTTGGCTCAGAAAATAAGAAAAACTAAAGGTAAGACCTTTTCTTCTTCCGTCATCAATATCGGTATTACAAGTATTGCAATTGGAGTTGCCGCCATTATTTTATCTTTTTCTGTACTCCTTGGTTTTAAGGATACTATAAAAGAAAAACTTTTTAGCATGTCAGCTCATCTCCAAGTCAGTAAAATTACACTGAATCAGTCATTTGAAGAAGCTCCATTCTTAAATACCCCAGAGAGCATCAAAAATATAGCGAATAATGAAAATATAGCTTCATTTAATGCAATAGCCTTAAAGTCTGCCCTTCTAAAATCAGATGAAGAAATTTCTGGGGTACTTCTCAAAGGAGTAGATAATAACTATGACTGGTCTGTTTTTGAATCGAATATGGTTGAAGGACGTAGAATAAATTTTGATTCAAGCTCCTACAGCAAAGAGATTATTTTAAGCTCCACCCTAAAAAAACTACTAAATGTAAACCTAGATGATGATTTACTTATTTATTTCATTCAAGATCCGCCTCGAGCTAGAAAAGTAAAAATTGTTGGTATTTATGAGACAGGAATTGAAGATATCGATAAGTCCTATGCCCTTGTAGACTTAAATCTTATTCGAAGAATCAACAATTGGAAGGAGAATGAAGTTGGTCATTTAGAAATCTTCTTGAAAGACTTTAATAGTATAAATACCAGTACTTCATCCTTATACAACGACATTCCACAGGATCAGCGAATTCATAAAATAACCCAACTACTGCCTCAGTTCTTTGATTGGTTTAACCTGCTAGACAGAAATATCATCATTGTTTTATTTCTAATTATTGTTGTAGCTAGCTTTAATATGGTGAGCGTTTTGCTCATTATGATCATGGAAAGAACCCCAATGATAGGCCTCTTAAAAGCATTAGGTGCTAGAAACACCTTTATTCAAAAAGTCTTCATTTCAAATGCCTTAATTATTATTCTTAAAGGTTTAGCCATTGGTAATTTATTAGCGATTTCATTTTGTTATGTTCAAGATAAATTCAAACTCATTCCTTTAGACCCTGAAAATTATTATATGTCATATGTGCCCATTTCATGGCATTGGCCTACGTTTGTATTCGTTAATGTTGCTACAATTTTAGTGGTAGGTATGATTGTAATTCTTCCAACAATTTCTATTGTCAGAATAAGACCCGTTAAAGCACTGAAATACAAAGAATAACCTAAAAAAAGGCAAACTCTCATCTGAAAGTTTGCCTAGCGCTTATTCATCCAAATATTTTTAGTATCTATTTACAGAGACTGCAGTTAAGGC
>JBNMFK010000080.1:0-13425 GCA_051269965.1 Algoriphagus sp.
TTCTATATCCCTATCAAATCTGTTTATTAAATCACCCGCGTGTAACATAAAATCTATTTGAGGCATCGTATGGTAGGCTTCTCTTATAACTCTAGACCACATGGATTTTACATCATTCTGGGCGTCGCCGAAATAAACAAACGAAATTGGTGAGTCTAAACCAGGCATGGTGATTTGGAACCATTCACTCCAGTTCGTTCCAGACCCTACACGATAAACATATTTTTGACCTGGTTCTAAATTTGAGATAATTCCTGAATGATAATTCGATTTAACTAAAGGCTCTCCATCTCTTTCTACACTTAGTGTCTCTAAGTCAGCTTTTATTCTAGTTGGTTTAATTCTAAATTCAGGACCATGTGTCGCCTCGGCGTACTCAATATAGCCCTGAGAAACACCTAAAGAGGTTCGCCAGTTTACGGCTACTGATGTATTTGGATTCTCCGTTAGATTTAAAATAATTCTATCAGGCACTTCACTCGGAAAAAGAATCTTATGATTGGTAAATCTACCCATTAAAGAATCTAAGAAGGCGTAATCATGACTGTGAGAATCATTCCCATGGGAGTGTTCTACGTTTTGGCCATAAGACTTAACTAAGCCTAAGGAGACAAATACTAGAACTAATGTCAATTTCAATCTCATTATCAACAGTATTTTATACATTCAAAAACAAATTTTAACCTCTTAATGTGCCTCCAACCAGTTATCTCCAATTCCTAATCCAGTATCCAGTTTCACTTTCATTGGAATAGCATTTATCATCAATTCGTGCACCTTTTCTTTCAGAACCTCAATTTCTGACAAATGAGCATCAAAAATCAATTCATCATGTACCTGAAGAAGCATTTTAGACTTAAGTTTCTCTTTCTTCATCCAGGCATGAATATTTATCATTGCCAACTTTATCATATCGGCCGCGGACCCTTGTATAGGAGCATTTATTGCATTTCGTTCTGCATAGCCTCTGATAGTTTGGTTTCTTGAATTAATATCTGGCAAATAACGTCTCCTACCCAAAATAGTCTCGGCATATTCTTTTTCTCTAGCTTTATTGATGCATTCGTCCATGTAGGACTTCACTCCGGGGAACTGTTCAAAATAATTATCGATAATCTCTTTGGCCTCTCCTCTAGAAATACTCAGCCTTTGAGCTAAGCCAAAAGCTGAAATACCATAAATGATTCCAAAATTTACCATTTTAGCCTTTCTTCTCTGGTCAGAAGTCACATCTGCTAAATCTACTTGAAAAACCTTACTAGCTGTAGTCGAGTGAATATCCACATTATTATTAAAGGCTGTCATCATAGATTCGTCCTCACTAAAGGCAGCCATGATTCTTAGTTCTATTTGACTGTAATCTGCAGATAAAATTTTATAATTCTCGTCTCTTGGCACAAAAGACTTCCTGATTTCTCTACCTCGCTCTGTCCTTATTGGGATATTTTGAAGATTAGGATTTGTAGAGCTTAATCTACCCGTGGCAGCTACAGCTTGATTGTAGGAGGTATGAATCCTCCCTGTTCTTTTATTTATTAAGGCAGGAAGTGCATCTACATACGTACTTTTAAGTTTGCTTAATTCCCTAAAATCTAAAATCTTTCGAGCTATTGCATGTTCGTTTTCATATTTGCTCAGTACCTCCTCTCCTGTCGCATATTGACCCGAAGGCGTTTTCTTCGGTTTTAAATCTATCTTAAGATGGTCAAAAAGTACTTCACCCAATTGTTTTGGTGAACTCACGTTAAACTCCATTCCAGCTAACTCAAATATGTCAGTTTGAGCAGATAAAATATCCTTTCCCAAAACTTCTGAAAGTTCATTCAACGATGATACATCTACATTAATACCTTCCATTTCCATTTCAGATAAAACATTAACCAGTGGAATCTCTACTTTTTGCAATAAGTCAGTTAATTTCCTTTCTTTGATAGCTCTGTCTAAGACATGTTTAAGTTGAAGGGTAATGTCAGCATCCTCGGCTGCATATTTACTTACAGTAGCTACATCCACGTCTCGCATATTACCCTGTTTCTTACCCTTCTTACCTATAAGATCCTCAATATGGACAGGTTCATAATTCAAATATAGGTTAGCGAGTAAGTCCATACCATGACGCTGATCTGGCTCTAGAAGATAATGTGCCAACATAGTGTCGTATTGAGGACCGTAAACCTCCACTCCGTAGTTTTTCAACACCGAGACATCATACTTCAAATTTTGAGCAATTTTACCAACTTCTTTGTTCTCAAATACAGATCTAAACTCCTCTAATATATTCAGTGTTTCTTCTTTATCGGAAGGGACAGGTACATAATAACCTTCACCAACATTATAGGCAAAAGACATACCAACTAACTCAGCATCCAAAGCATCTACATCTGTGGTCTCTGTATCAAAACAGAATTCTTCTTGAGCCATGAGATATTTAATTAATTCGGCTCTTTTCTCTGGCGTATCCATGCAGTAGTAGGCATGTTTTTTAGAATGAATGGTCTCTCTTTCCGTTGGTTCCACAATAGGTTCTGGCTCTGCGGCATAGCTCTCAAACATACTAATTTGCAAAGCATCTGTAGCCTTTTTCGCTTTACTTTTCCTAGGTGTGACACTAGAATCTGACGTATCACTAGCATCAGGCATCATTCGTTTCCTGAGAGTTCTAAACTCTAATTCATCCAAAAGTTCCGCTAAGTCTTCTATGTTGTAAGCCTCTAAAACAAGATCTTCTTCGGTATACTCAATTGGCACATTAAGGTCAATTGTTGCGAGTTCTTTTGACAAAATAGCATCTGCCTTACCGGCCCTTACCTTCTCTCCTATCTTCCCTTTGATTTCATCTGCATGTTCTAATAAACCCTCTATGGAGCCATATTCCTTCAAATATTTTACAGCGGTCTTTTGACCTACACCCATGATACCTGGAATATTATCCACTTTATCACCCATGAGACCAAGCATGTCAATGACTTGATCAATACGCTCGATATCCCATTTAGCTAAAATCTCTGGAATACCCTGTACCTCTATTCCATTACCCAAAAATGCTGGTTTATAGAGATAAATATGTTCTTCTACCAGTTGACCGTAATCTTTATCTGGCGTATACATAAATACCTCAAAACCTTTTTTGGCAGCCTGTTTGGCTACTGTGCCTATGATATCATCAGCCTCAAATCCTGCTAACTCCAAGAGAGCAATGTTCATACATTTAGCTAGCCGCTTCACCAGAGGAATAGCTGTACCAATATCCTCAGGCATTTCTTCCCTGTTAGCTTTATACTCTGGATATTGAATGTGCCTAAAAGTAGGTTCTTTCCTGTCAAAAACGATGGCCAAATGGCTTGGTTTTTCTTTTCTGAGGACTTCTAAAAGCGTGTTAGTAAAACCAAAAACAGCCGAAGTATTCATTCCAGAAGTGGTAACTCTAGGATTTTTACTAAAAGCAAAATGAGCTCTATATATGAGAGCCATAGCATCTAAAAGAAAGAGTTTTTTTAAGGGCATGAGATCTAATTCAGGTAAAAAATATGAAGCAGAATCAAAGGTCTATGGTTAAAAATAATTGCAAGAGCTTTTTTATCAAACGGACTTACAAACCATCACCTAATTAGAAATTCTAAACTCGACTTGAATGTAATATTCGCTATTTTTACGCTCTTTAAAAATCATTCTACTAGATAAATGATAAAAAAATACAGCTTCCTTTTCACACTATTAACGATTTCTTTTTCTGGCTTTTCTCAAACAATTACAGCCGGTAATTATCAAGCCAGAGACGAAACAGAACTGGTAGAATTTGAATTTGTATTACCTCCTAAAATCTACGATTTCGAGACATCTGACCTCTTAGTTAAGTGGCATGTCATTCTCTTTGATTTAATGGAACAAACTTCTGGATATACTCCGAATGTGGCTGCCAGGAACCTGGCATACATTAATTTAGCAGCATATGAGGCTATGATACCTGGCTATCCTGAATATCAAACTTTGAGTGGGCAAATTCAGGAATATAAAAGACCTGAAGATTATGATGTTGGGCCTACGCAGTTCTCTGGATCCACAGCCATCAATAATGCCGTTTTTTTTATGGTTAATGAGCTATTTGCTCCAGCACCCTATATTTGGATGGAAAAAGTATGGGCTTTTAAGGACTCTGTAAACTTCGTTTTGAGTCAAAGGTTGGAGCCCGATACTTTTCAGAAATCAAAAAATTATGGATTGGCCGTAGGCCATTTAATATATGACTACTCCAAAGCTGATGGTGCACATCAATCCTATGTCAAGAGCTATGACATGGATTATCTCCTGCCAGATTGTGAAGCATGTTTTGAAATTCACCGTCAAGCAGATCTAGAAAACACAGGGCCATTACACCCTAAATGGCAGAATAACAGGAGTTTTATGGCAGAAAACAATACAGATTTTGATATAAAACCCAAAATACCATTCTCAAAGTATCCTGGTTCTCCTTTTTATAAAGCGGCTCTAGACGTTTATGAAGAATCAAAAACAGTGAACCCAGGAAACAAAAAATACATCATTGCCAATTTCTGGGATGACGCTTCTGGTTTCACTTATACTGCTCCTGGTCATTCGGCAGCTATTTTGACGATGGTTCTAAGAGATGACCCACAACCTATCGAAAAAGCAACAGAGTTGTACTGCCGTTTGGGTTTGGCTTTAAATGATGCTATCATTTGCTCTTGGAAAGGCAAGATGAAGCATAACCTAATAAGACCTGTAGCCTACATAAACAGATACATAGACAGCAGTTGGGAACCTAAACTATTAACCCCGCCATTCCCAGAATTCCCATCTGGGCATTCTGTTCAATCTGCCGCTATGGCACAAGTTCTAACAGCCACTTTAGGGGAATCTATTCACTTCACGGACTACTCTAAGTTCTGGGTAGGTGAACCTAGAAAATTCAATTCTTTCTGGGAAGCCGCTAATGAAACTAGTATCTCAAGGTTTTTTGGAGGGATCCACTATATGGATGCCTTAGACCAAGGGCAAGATATGGGTAGGTTTGTTGGTGAAAATATTTTGAAAATCAAGTTCTTAAAGGATTAATTCCTTTCAAACCAATATCATATTTAAAAATGACATGTCTGTCAAATATTAAAAAAAAACGGCTTTGATGACCTTTTTTTCTGCATCATAATTTCTAAATTGCTCTTACAAACAAAAGATTTATGCCCTATTCAGCCGAAGACATCCTAAACGCCCAGACTCGTAAGAATCTTATTGAAATAGCGAAGCAAAAAGACATCAATATTCGTAAGACATTAAAAAAAATAAGCTACGAGATAGAGCTAAGCCAACTGCAGACCGAATTAGTTAAGCTGCAACAATGGGTAAAAGAAAACAACATAAGGATGGCTATTCTTTTCGAAGGAAGAGATGCCGCAGGCAAAGGTGGCTCAATCAAAAGGTTTAAAGAGCACTTAAACCCTAGATCTATGAGGGTAGTAGCTCTAAATAAGCCCACCGAAACAGAAAGAGGTCAGTGGTATTTTAAGCGTTACATAAAAGAATTACCAAATCCTGGAGAAATAGTGTTTTTTGACAGGAGCTGGTACAATAGAGCTGTGGTGGAGCCTGTCATGGGATTCTGTAATGATGAGCAGTATGAAAAGTTTATGGTTCAAGTTTCTGAATTTGAACATATGCTCTATGAAGATGGTGTTATTCTTGTTAAATTCTGGTTCTCTATTTCTAAAGAAGAGCAGTCTAAACGTTTTGACG
The DNA here is from genome assembly GCA_051269965.1 of Algoriphagus sp. Taxonomy (GTDB): domain Bacteria; phylum Bacteroidota; class Bacteroidia; order Cytophagales; family Spirosomataceae; genus Arcticibacterium. The sequence goes on from JBNMFK010000080.1 coordinate 5,749, forward strand.
CTAGATTAGCAAATCCACTCAAAAAATGGAAATTCAGTCCAGTGGATAAGAAAGGCCAAGAGCTTTGGGACCGTTATTCTTACTTTAAAGAACAAATGTTTGCTAAAACTCATACCAGTTTTAGTCCATGGATTATAGTCAAGACCAATGATAAAAAGAAGGCCAGGCTTGAAAGTATAAGGTATTTGCTTTCTAAAATTGAATACCCAGGAAAAAGTTTATCGAAGGTATCTTTGGCCCCAGACCCTGACATCATAATGAGGTATCATAGAAGTGCCAAGCAAATTGATATTTAAAAAGTTAAAAAATGCAAATAACAGAAGAAGAACTTGAAATTCTTAATTCTAAAATTGGCCTTCATAAGTTGCTAAGTAAAGAAAGCCTTAATCTCTCAAAGGCTTTGAGATATGCTAAGTATGAGATAGACTTAAGAGAACTTCAGGCCGAACTTGTAAAACTCCAGACGTGGGTTATTGAGAATAACAAAAAAGTAGTTATTTTATTTCAGGGAAGAGATGCTGCTGGAAAAGGGGGAGCAATTAGAAGAATAACTGCTCATATAAACCCAAGGCACTATAAGATTGTAGCATTAAATAAACCTACTACAGACGAGCAAGGCCAATGGTACTTCCAGCGATATGTCAATAAGCTACCCAAACCCGGAGAAATGGTATTTTTTGATCGGAGTTGGTATAATAGAGCTGTTGTAGAGCCTGTGAATAATTTCTGTACGCAAGAAGAGTATACCATTTTCATGGGACAGGTAAATGAGTTTGAAAAGATGCTTACGGAGTCTAACACCTATCTGATTAAATTCTATTTTTCTATTACCAAAGAGGAGCAAGAAAGACGTTTCAATGAAATTCGAAAGAGTGATTTAAAGAAATGGAAGTTGTCTCCTTTAGATGAAAGAGCTCAAGAGCTTTGGGACCAATACACCTCCTATAAGGAAGTAATGTTTGAGAAAACAAATACAGAGCATGGTCCTTGGACCATATTAAATGCAGATAAAAAAACAGCAGCACGAAAAGCCGCCATTAAACATATCTTAGACGTAATTCCATACAACGAAAAGGCCTAAGGGATCTCCATGTACTTGTGTGTCTGTAGACTAATTTTCCACTTTGGGTTTTCTTTTACGTATGCTATAATAAGCGGAAGCATTTCAGCCTCTCTGTCCCACTCAGGCTGTAACAATAATTGACAATCTGAATTCACGGAAGCCGCATATTTCTCGGCAAATTTAAAATCTGACTTATTATAAATAATGGCCTTTAGCTCATTGGCGACTCCAAAAATACTATCATGTGGAGCTTTAAATTTCTTTGGTGAAAAACAGACCCAATCCCAGGCACCACTCATTTTATAGGCTCCAGAAGTTTCAATATTCGTTTGAAAGCCCTCTTCTTTTAAGGCTGAAGTTAGTGGAAACATATCATACATTAAAGGCTCTCCTCCAGTAACTACAGCTAGTCTAGCGGGAAACTTGGATGCACCACCTACTATCTCTTCCAGGCTTTTGTGAGGATGAACATCAGCATTCCAGCTCTCTTTCACGTCGCACCATACACAGCCCACATCACAGCCACCTACTCTTATGAAATAAGCAGCCTTTCCACTATGTGATCCTTCACCTTGAATGGTATAAAAGGCTTCCATGATAGGTAAATCTGTTTTGATTAAAGTAGCTGACATAGTTATTTTCTAAAAATTTTAACAAAATTAAGATTTCTTGTGCAGAAACCTCCAATTCCATTCCTTTCTGAGTTCATTATGCCCTAAATTTGTTTCTCTGATTCACTTATTTATCAATGAAAAAAAATAGCGAATACTGTAATTCTTTGGTCTCCTATTCTAGGAGAAAAACGAATCAAGTAAAAATAGGTACACTTATGCTTGGCTCTGAATTCCCTATTCGGGTGCAGTCCATGACTACCATAGATACTATGGATACGCAGGGTTCTATTGACCAGAGCATCAGTATGATTAATACGGGCTGTGAAATTGTAAGAATTACGGCTCCTTCCGTTAAAGAAGCACAAAACCTTGAGAATATAAAAAATGGATTAAGAGCTTTAGGTTATGACCAGCCACTAGTGGCCGATATACATTTTACGCCCAACGCCGCAGAATTGGCGGCTAGGATAGTTGAAAAGGTAAGGATTAATCCGGGAAACTATGCTGACAAAAAAAGATTTGAGCATATCGATTATACAGATGAGTCTTACAATAAAGAACTAGAGAGAATTAGAAAGAGATTTACACCTTTAGTTAAAATCTGCAAAGAGCATGGCACGGCTATGCGAATAGGGACTAATCATGGGTCCCTTTCTGATAGGATCTTAAGCAGATATGGAGATACACCACTTGGAATGGTAGCGTCTGCTCTGGAATTTTTGAACATCTGTGAAGATGAAGGATTTTATGATATCGTCATTTCTATGAAATCTTCTAATCCTCAGGTCATGGTTCAGGCCTACAGGATGTTAGCTGTTCGTCTTGAGGAAGAAGGACTGAAACCGTATCCCCTTCATTTAGGTGTTACAGAAGCAGGAGAAGGAGAAGATGGCCGAATCAAGTCTGCCATGGGCATCGGAACTTTGTTAGAAGATGGTCTGGGAGATACCGTAAGAGTATCGTTGACGGAGGATCCTGAATTCGAATCACCTGTGGCTAAGTCACTTGTTGACAGGTATACGAATAGGGCTTCTTCAGCCGAGCTCATTAAGACCATTGCCATAAACCCAATTAACCCTTTTGCTTATAGCAGAAGGAAAACGTTGGAGATCAGTAACTTTGGTGGCAAAAACGTCCCTAGGGTTATTTCAGACTTTTCTCATCAAGGCGTTAAAAATCTAGAAGAGCTAAAGGCTATTGGTCATTTCTATCTGCCAGCGATAGATAAATGGGGTATGAATGATTTAGGGTCTGACTATCTTTACACTGGAGACAAACCAGTAGATTTCATGCTTCCGAATGGCCTTAAAGAAATTCTAAATTACGACTCTTGGCTAGTTACCAAAGATCAAGTCAATAAAATACCCAGCTTAACGCAAAGAGAGTTTTCAAAAGCAGTCGTTCTTCATGAAACACTAAACATTATCAGGTTAGATGCTATCAACCTGGACTTAAACTTTCTAAATTCTTTTAAAGATAAGTCCAACATTGTTTTGCAGCTTAGCTCTCAAAACACCCACGCGATGGCAGCTATGAGGCGTTTCTTTATTGAGCTCATTAATTCTGAGAACGATATACCGGTTATACTCTCGGCCTCTTACGAGGATATATCTGAAAGTGATTTTCAATTGTACTCAGCTACAGATTGTGGAGGCCTGCTACTTGATGGACTGGGAGATGGCATCATATTAAATCATAAAAATAGCGAAGTCAAAAAGATTAATTCTACTGCTTTTGGAATACTTCAAGCAGCACGTACAAGAATCACCAAAACAGAATACATTAGCTGCCCATCTTGTGGCCGAACACTTTTTGACTTACAAGAAACTACTGCCAAAATAAGGAAGAGAACAGACCACTTAAAGGGTGTAAAAATTGGTATTATGGGTTGTATTGTAAACGGCCCTGGAGAAATGGCAGACGCAGATTATGGCTATGTAGGAATTGGAAAAGATAAAATCTCGTTATATAGAGGTCAAAGTGTGGTAAAGCGGTCCGTTAGAGCCGTAGAAGCGGTGGACCAACTCATTGAGTTAATCAAAGAAGACGGAAAATGGCTAGAACCAATTAATTCAGAAATTTTAGTCAATTAATAGATATGGGAAAATTAAAAGAATACATCAAAGTTGCTCCAGTCTTTAGCTATTTTGTGCGGGTTTTTAAAAAAGATAAAGAAGGCAAATATCCTAGCAGTATTAATCTTAAGATGATGCACGGCATCAACAAGGTGTCTATTGTGATGTTTACATTTTGTGTGCTCGTTCTTATATACCGCTTCTTTTTCAGAGAAGGTTAAACCTCAATGGACTTAGATTCTTTTAGAGAATATTGTCTACAAAAAAAAGGTGTTGTCGAGGGATTACCTTTTGGCCCTGATGCCTTAGTATTCAAGGTCATGGGTAAAATGTTTGCACTGGTTTCTCTAAGTGCCTCAGAATTAGAGGTGAGTTTAAAGAATACACCAGAAAAAAATATAGAATTACGCAGAGACTACCTAGGTATTCAAGGGGCATTTCACATGAATAAAAAGCACTGGAGTATGTTTTTAATGGAAGAAAGTATACCTATTAAAACCCTTCTAGGAGCTACAGACGACTCCTACAGCTTAGTTGTTAAAGGCCTGTCTAAAGCTCTTACTGCTGAATTGGAAACCATTCAATAGAGATTAACATGCATTATATTTTTGTTTATGGAACATTAATGAAAAAGTGCCCTCCGAACGAATGGTCAGCTTTTCTCGAAGAAAATGCCGTTTATGTAGATGAAGCTGCTGTCGAAGGCGGCCTGTATAAAGTAGACTTTTACCCTGGATTAGTTAAAGAAAAAGGGACTGTTTATGGCGAAGTATTCGCTCTTAATAAGGCCTCAGAAACTTTAGCGTTTTTAGATGAGTACGAGGACTACAGGATAAATGATAAGACTAATTCGCTTTATCTAAGAGAGAGTTCAATTGCAAAACTGGTAAGGACCGACAAAATTGTTAAAACTTGGGTTTATTATTATAACAAACCTTCAGACGGTCTCAAGAAGTATGACAGTGGAGTTTTTATCTCCCCTGAATGATCTTACGATAAGCCTCCGTTTTATCTGGATCTAAGCCAGAAAGTAATAGAAATGCTTTTTGTTTTTCGTTAGCATCACCTACCGAAAATAGATTGATAAGTTCTGGTGCTTTGGCATCAAAGAAAGAGTTTATTAATATAGAATTAGGTTTGAGAATTACGATATTTTGAATAATCTCCAAGATTTTAAGTATGCCTTCCCTACCTTTTTCAGGCTCTCTTCCTAAGTCATCTAGAATAAGCCTATGATATTTGTAAAAACTTTCTCTAAATCCCTTCATTTGAAGGTTCTGTAAGTTTTCTACTAACCAATATCTATTCCTCTGGGTATTTTGAGATTGGGACCAGCCTCCTCCTCCACCCCTACCCGATAGGCTCACAAGATCAAAAAGTCGCTGTATATAGGATGAGCCTCCTAGATTACTAAAAGAATCATAATCAACTGCCATAGCCATTAAACTATAATAAGCAGATAAAGAAGTGATATTGCTTGTGAAAGATTGCTCATTAAAGACCATTTGCCTTTCTGTGGGCTGGTATGAAAAGCTAAATTCTCTGTCAACATATTGAAGAATGACTGACTCATAGTCTGTCCCAAAAACAGGTCTTGTTACCTGAAATTGAGCTGTCGCTACAAAAACATTTTGAGTAGTAGACTGAGTTAATGTTACTATAAGGCTGCAGTTAATTTTCTCGTCTTGTTCAAAGTCGTCATTACTCCATCGCGTATTATTCATAAACTGCTCTATCTGAGACTGCATATCCTCAAATAAATTAGGAGCATAATTTATGCTCGACTTCATCTGTTGGTAGTTCATTTCTACCCTAGCATTCAGCTCTTGACCAAATGAGGTAAACCCTATACATACGAAGAATAGTATTTTTCTAAACATTCTGAGCTTGTCTACTAATTAGTAACATTCTAACTTCATTCATTATATCTAGTGCCACGTCATTCTTTGATTTAAGCTCAAAGTCCTTGACCTCTCCACTTCGATGCACCACCTTTATTTTATTGGTGTCATAACGAAATCCAGCTCCCTTATCTTGTAAAGAATTAAGAACGATGAAGTCAAATTTCTTCTTATCAAGTTTTTTAGTCGCATTCGTCAGTGCATCATTGGTTTCTAAAGCAAACCCTACTGTTATTTGATTCTCCTTCTTTAGATTAGCCAAACTACCAGCAATATCTGGCGTACGTTGTAATTCTATTGACATCTCGTCCGACTTCTTTTTGATTTTTTTATCGGAAATATTCTTAGCCGCATAATCTGCTACAGCAGCCACAAATATCACCACATCTGCTTCCATAAATTGAGATTTAGTAGCCTCATACATTTCTTTGGCAGATTTTACATGAATTATATTCACCTCTGCAGGTGCTTTAATATGAACTGGTCCTGACACTAAATATACTTCTGCACCGGCATTCCTAAATACTCTAGCCACGGCATAACCCATTTTCCCTGAAGAATGATTGCTAATAAACCTGACTGGATCTAGGGCTTCCTGGGTTGGACCCGCCGTAATTAATATTTTCTTACCTTTTAGGACAGAATCTTTATTTACGATTGATGCCAAGAACGTCACAATGTTTTCGGGTTCGGCTAGCCTACCTAGCCCTTCTAAACCACTGGCAAGTTCACCTTTTTCTGCATCAATGATGAAATTCCCAAAAGACTTGAGCATTTTTATGTTAGTTAGCGTGCTCCCATGCTTGTACATATCTAAATCCATGGCTGGTGCAAAAATCACTGGACACTTTGCCGATAGGTAAGTTGCAATTAATAAATTATCACAGATTCCCTGAGCACATTTTGCAAGACTATTCGCTGAAGCTGGGGCAATTAAGATTAAATCTGCCCATAAACCAAGCTCCACATGGTTATTCCATTCACCTTGCTTTCCTTTAGTAAACTCAGATAACACTGGATTTTTAGACAGCGTGCTTAATGTCAAAGGAGAAATAAACTCTTTGGCAGCAGGTGTCATGACTACTTTTACCTCTACCCCCGCTTTTGTAAGCAAGCGAACTAAAAAAGCTGCCTTGTAGGCAGATATACTTCCGGTAACACCTAAAACTATTTTCTTTCCTTTTAACAATTGGGTTCTTTTAATGATAACAAAAATAGACTTTTAGTAAATGACGACAATATTTTGAAGTAGATATAGGAGAATTGCAGAAACCCTTTAACTAATGCTTATATTTCTATAGCTTTATTATATGAAAAAGATTGGTCCATTTTTAGGAGTCCTGTTGATTCTATTCATCCTATGTGTTGCTTATATTATCCAAGCCAGCGGTACATTTAAAAATATTACACCACATTTTGATGGAGAAGCTGAAACCATAGCAGCTCCACCGGGAATTGAGGATTTGACGATTGACCACAGCGATGGACAACTGTACCTATCCTCTACTGACAGACGAGACAAAAACGCCAGCGGTGATATATTTACTTTTAATGCCTCGGAAAATGTACCAGTTTTTATAAAACTTGGGATCAATGATATTTATCCTAACTTCCGTCCTCATGGAATCTCACTTCTTAATAAGTACGGCAATAAGTATATTTTTGCTATTTCTCATGAGCCAGAAGCTAATTATGTTTATCGTCTGCAAGTCGCTAAAGATAGTTTAATTACGCACAAACGCTTTTCCCATCACTTGCTCATTAGTCCTAATGACTTGGTAGCTCATGATACCGCAAGTTTCTATTTCACAAATGACCATGGCTTAAAAGCAGGTAGGGAAAGAACTATTAAAGATTTCATCATGGATAAGAATGGCTATGTTGTATCTTATATAAATGGCAATGCCAAAAAAGTGAGCCAAAACATGTCTTATGCTAATGGAATAAATATTTCTAAAGACGGAAAATATCTTTTTGTTAGTACCACTACAGAGGCCACTTTATTTGTTTACAAGAACGAACCT
>JBNMFK010000081.1:0-13401 GCA_051269965.1 Algoriphagus sp.
ATTAGCCGTCGAAGAACAATTTTACCTTTTCTTTCCCTTTCTAATCTTATTCCTGCCCCTAAAAAACCTACAGAAATACATGTATTTCCTTATTGGTTTAGCGGTGCTTTTAAGGGCTTACTTGTTCTGTTCTGAGGCTTCTTGGATTCAGCCTTATGTACTTATGCCAGCCTGTTTAGATGCTTTTGGCTTAGGCGGATTATTGGCTTTGGCCGTTTATTACCAGAAAGAAAAAACTTTGACTTTTCTCAGCAAAATTTCCTCCCCTTTTTTAAGCCTAGGTTTATATATTTTGGTCAATATCTGGATGGCAACCTTCAATCAGCCGCACAACGGTATTTCAGTAATATTTCTACGCCTGGCTGAATCCTTACTTTCTGTCAGTGTCTTAGGTTATTTAATAACGCATGATACCAGTAAAAGTCTTTTAAATCATATTTTTGAATGGCGACCACTTGTATACATTGGTCAGATAAGTTACGGTATTTATATCTATCACAATTTTATATATAATGCTTATCATAGCTCTGCGGCGAATCCTTTTGTAAGGATTGCTGACGCTATAACCTATAAATTTGGTAACCAATTCTTTGGTAGCAGTCTTAAAATCATTTTCCTTTATTTAGTGGTTCTTTCCATTGCTACGCTCTCTTGGTTTATCATTGAAAAACCCATCAATAAACTAAAATCTAGATATGGCTACTGATATTGACATTACATTTTTAGACTATCTTCTTTCAAAGAAAATAGACAGAAAGTCCTTTCAAGAAGGTGAACCTGCGATGTTCATCGAATGGGAAACTTTGTTTAATTCAGTTCACCCAGATAGTTTTACGCTTCAAAAGAAGTTCCTTTTAAACCCAATGAGGAGAAAGTATTTACTCCAGGATGCCAAGGGACTCTCAGAAGTTTAATTTACGCCAGAAAATCTTGGATTAACTATACTGTTATTGACAGATCCGAAGGTATAATTGAGACCAAAAGAGGTATAATATGCAAAAGAAGTAGGAAGCTGCTGACCACCTAAGAGAAGCTGCTCATTGCTAGTTTCTGTTCTGGCCAATGATATCTGATTTTGTATCTGGGAACCAGACCCATAAAACCTCAATGATACACCCTGAGTCACACGCCAACTTAATTCTAGTTCTAGGCTAAGCCTGTATTTATCAGGCTCATCTAGGTACTGATAGCCATTTAGTTCTGCCGAAAAATTACCCCAGGGCTGTGTATAGCCCAAAATACTTGTAAGCTGGTGATAGGGCTTAGACTCTTCCATTTTGTCAAAAATAGTAGTCTCTAAATATTCAAGCTTTCTGTATCCCCCTTGATAAATCCATCTGAACTGTTTCTTATTAAACTCTTCAATAGGAAAAATGGAGTACTCAATGGCTGGGGCAAGACTCATAGAAAAATCAATATTAGAATAGATAGAATGAAAACCTTTCACTAGACCCCCAACGCTAAATTTTTTAGCGATAGAAGTTACGAAAAGTGTGTTGAAACCATAGCTATTCACTTTTACTGCTTCATTTTCGCCATCCAACATAACCGAGCTATTATTGTTTCGGTAATAAGTATAAAAGCTGTATTTAGATTTATCAGTGGTTCTTCCACCTCTTACATTGGCATCTAATCTTACCTTTCTTTTATTACTTTCTCCTTCAAATCTCCCAGAGCCTCCTACCCCAAAAATCCAATTATTCCATTTATCTTTTTCTTTTTCAGCGGTTGGATTTATTTTATCCGTACCCTTAGGAAAAGAAACGGTCATCTCTTGACTAAGAGATGAATTCTGTATAAAAGGAATCAAGCCAACACTTATTTTATTCAAAAGTATCTCCCTACCTATAGATTCTGTAGTGTTTTGGGGGGTTTCAAACTCTATTAAATTATTTTGTCCTTCCCAATTTCGCTGACCCATAAAGTTTAGTTGGTAGTTCCTTCCTCCTCCCGCATTTCTCTGGTCCGTGACTAATATCTGAACATCTGCCAAAGCCTGGTCTCGTGCAAAAGTAAAATAGCTCAGTTCCGTACGTAAGAAAGTTTCGTAACACCTTGCCTCTTGGCAATTGATGAAGAGCTTTGGAACTTCCTGTGACAACGCATTTAAAGAGATTAAAGAAGTAAGAAGTAGGACCAGGTATTTTTTATTCATTCAAATTATTTAAGAGAGTTAGTTAAAATTAATAGGCTCTCCTTTATTAATAGAATATTGCAATAACTATTGCCCTAGATGTTATGGTAGTGCTAATAATTGGCAATAAAGTGCAATCAAACCTTGATTTTAATTGTCTAGAAGACAATTGAGGCAAAAGGCCTAGAATCAATAATTCAAGAAGTCTATTTTTTTCAAATTTGATATGTCTGAATTTGCTTCGTTTATCCAAAAAGCATCTGGGCTATATATATTAGTATAAAACATGAAACACCAACAATGCCTGTTGCCACCGTATGAATACGATAGCCTTGCGATATTGTCATCCCCGTCATTTGGGTCACTAGCCAGAAAAAGCTATCGCTCACATGAGAAACCACTGCGGACCCAGCTCCAATGGCCAGCACCGCCAAAGCTTTTGAAACTTCGGTGTCTAATCCTAGGTCAGGCAACAAGGGTCCAATAATAGATGCCGTAGTGATCATGGCTACTGTAGAAGAACCCTGAGCAGTTTTTAAGGCTGCTGAAATGAGAAAAGGCAAGAAAATACCCATAGGATAATCTGCAAGAAGCGGAGCTATGAAATCTCCTAGTCCTGCATTTTGAAGTACTTTCCCAAAAACACCACCTGCACCAGTAATCATGACGATAGAAGCTGAATCTAGCAAAGCCTTCCCTACCCATCCTTCGGTAGAAAGCATATCCTTCTTCAGTATTTTGGGTAATGTAAAAGCTATCAATAAGCCAATAATTAAAGCTATAATAGGAGTTCCAACAAAATCAATACTGTTTTTATAGCCGCCCTCTCCAACCAACGCATATAGGTCATTAAAAGATTTCAGGACTATTAATAATAGAGGAATAAGCACAGGTAGAATAGAATGCAAAAATGATGGTGCTTTTTCTAGCTTCTCTTCAAAATCCTCTTCACCAAGCTCTGGATTGGGATCTAGCCATGTTTTTGAGGCATATTTTTTAGCAAAAATAATAGGAGGAATTAAAGCCAATAAACTAATAACGGAGCCATAAGCTATTACTAAACCCAAGTCTGCTCCTATTAAAGCTGCTGTAGCTATTGGCCCAGGCGTAGGTGGCACCATAGTATGTGTAGCCATAAGACCAGTGGCTAGACAGACTGTTGTCACAGTCAATGAAAGACCAGCTTTTTTAGTTAAAGCTTTGTTTAAAGAATTCAAAATAACAAATCCACTATCTCCAAAGACGGGTATTGAAATTAGCCAGCCCACCAAAGACATAGCCTCTGGCACTCTCTTTTTCCCGATAAGCTTAAGAACACCATTAGCTAAACGAACGGCACCACCTGTATGCTCTAAAAACGCCCCTATCATAACACCAATAATGATAACTAAGCCTATGCTTCCAAGAGTTTTACCGAATCCATCATTAATGGATGTCACTAGATCTGGAAGAGAAACACCAGCTGCTAAACCAAAAAGAATGGCTGCAAAAAGAAGTGCAAGAAAAGGGTGAAGTTTAAATTTGGTCGTGCTAATGACAATTAATGTCACTGCAAGAATAAGGAGTATTATTAGCATTTATGTAGGGTTAATTAAGTGAAAATAAGCAAAATATCAAGCAGTCAATAAATCTCCCAGCAAAACTTATAGAAGCACTACCTCTACTCTTCTATTCAGCCTACGTGTATATTCGCTGTAGTTGCTAGCAACAGGCTTTGTTCCTCCGTAGCCTTTTATTTTTATTCTTTTAGCACTTATCCCCTGCTCCACTAGAAATATTTTTATGATTTGAGCTCGCTCTCTTGATAGCTTAATATTTAAATTATAATCACCTTGATTATCCGTATGACCTTGAATTTCAATTTTGGCTTCCTTGTTTTTAACCATGTAGTCGGAGAGTCTTTCCAGCTCGGGGTTAGATTCAGGAAGTATCTTTGCCAATGTTTTAAGGAAATAAAGTCTGTTTAGAGTAGCCCCTTCACCTTTTCTTATCTCTAAAGCCTCGGCATTATTCTTAGTAGAAAAAGATTCGAAAAGGTCTTCCCCCATGGTCTCATCAATGAAATAATTATAAATTTTCAACATAGCCACAGCACCAGAAGTCGTTTGAACCCCGTCCTGAACAAAGAAATTTATTTGACTTTCATTATCCATTGCCATCTCATCATTTGAGTCAAAAAAGTCCAAACTTTTATTTCCTTGTAGGTAAACTATGACCCTTTTTGTTCTATCATCTCGGGTTACTACCAGATGCACATACTTACCTTGGTTTGCTTCCAACTCTTCACCCAGCATTTGATCATAAATCAACAAATTACTGTTATCATATCTAAAATATATTTCTAAGGCAAAAGAGCCTATTATGAAATTATCTAAAGAGGGATTGTCAAATAGTAGACCAGAACTTTGAGGAAATACGTAGACATTACGAGGTTTCTCGCCAAATTTAGTAATCACTTCTTTCTGGAAATACCCCTTTTCATTTACCGTCTTTAAAGGCAGAGATTGACTTGTTAATTCTTTGAAATTTTCTTCAAAATAATAATTAATCACCTTTTGACCTGAGACCGATCTAGAAAGAAAAATAAACAACAAAAGAAATGAGATACGCATTTATATTTTCCTGATTTATTAGCCAAGTTAGCACACTAAAAATCTATTTCAAGGCATAATGTCCTTTAATAACAGCTTCCGCTTCTTTGTGCTGTGGGCAGAATTTATCTCTTGAAGCCTTGTTGGGGTCTTTAAAAGGGAACCATTTCCAGGCAAATCCACCTGCAAACCATGGCTGATTCCAAACCTCATCAAAAAGAGATTGATAAGCTCTGGCCTGTAAACCTTCATTGGTAGGTAAAGAATAGTCGGTTTCCCAAGGCTTCTCAGTCGCAAAGTCGCAACTTCTAAAACCGTATTCTGTAAATAAAATTGGTTTTTGACTTTTGGCAGCAAAGCGATTCATCTTCTTTAAGTGCTTCGCCCAACCCTTGTGCAAGTCCGATAAATCTGGACTCTCCTTATCTGACAGTGGGAAATAGCCATCTACTCCAATGAAATCTAATTCATTCCAGAAAGGCACATCGTCAAAGCAGTCCCAGTTTTCTGCGTATGTTAACTTACCTCCATACACGGCCCTGATCTTTTTAATTAATTCAAACCAAAAATCTGGCCTTTCCACCACCATAGTCTCCATTTCAGTAGCGATACAAAAGAGCTCCACCTTATTTTCTTGAGCAATTACGGCATATTGAAGAATATAGTCACCGAAGCTTCTCTCGAATTCCTTCCAGTCTACCTCGTTTGTTAATTTAAAATCTCCCGTATATTGCCCTCTTCCATGCCACATGTGAGGTTTTAGCATCACTTTTTGGCCATTAGCATGTGCTAGCCTAATGCATTCTATTGTCCCCAATGGCTGCTCTCCCCACCATTGATGCTGATTAGCATCTACCTCTCCAATTTTAGTATATTTAAATGTGGCCTCTTTATCTCTTATGAAGCCATATGGCATTAATGAAACCCAATCTGCATTCACACGGTTAGTAGCCTCGAAGTGGCTTTTATCAATAGGTTTATTGGGTGCTACAAAAGAAAGCCCTCGCACCTTTTCCCCAGCATATAAAAAAGGGGTGAACGATATTTTAGTCAAACTAAAATATCCTATTAAAAGGAGGACGAAGATGCCAGAAGTGAATAGTTTTGTTTTCATAATCTGTATAAGGACACAATTTAAACAAATTAAGATGCACAAAGAAAAGCTAGAGGACTCCCATAAGTTTAAGCTTTGGAAAAGTCACTTAAAAAAAAGCGGCCTGACAGTAAACAGTGTAGAAGAAGTTTATACTAAAAGGCGTTATAACGGTGAGGTATTATTTTCTACACTTATGCTAGATGCCACGACTCCAGAAGGTGATAGAATACCTCCTATCTGTTTTTTAAAAGGGGAAGTGGTTTGCATCTTAATATGTCTTATTGATGAAGTAACTTCAGATAAATACTTACTCCTAGTCAAGCAAAGACGAATTGCAGAAGGAGGCTATACATATGAGCATCCTGCCGGTATGGTAGATAATGTAAAGACACCCGAATTTATCTCTGTACAGGAGGTTAAAGAAGAAACAGGTATAGACATTAATGAAGACCAACTAATTAACCTATGTCCAGAAAGAAGGCTTTTCCCGAGTACAGGCACCAGTGACGAAGCGATGTATTTCTTTGCTGCAGAGCTCTCTATGCCCATCGACAAAATCAAATCTTTTGAAAATAAAAACATGGGAACAGTTTATGAGTTTGAGAGAATAACGACCCATGTCTATCCATTCTTAGAAGGCCACAAACTTATTAATAATACGAATGGCTTACTTCTGAATTACCTATACCTCGCACATGTGAAAGACTGGAATCTATTGCAGGCGTTACGTCTCTAACATGGTACAGAACGGAAAATTGAACCTCAATACAAAATAAAAGATGATTTTATCTGTATCAGCCAATACTGATTCTTAAAATAGCTGCCGCCGCTTCTGCATCCACATCTTTATGCTCTCCATAGGCCCCTTTTCTATCAGAGAATCTTTTTTTTATTTCCTCTATCGTCAATTCATTTATACCGTAGGCCGAACCTTTGGTAGGCAAACCAAGAGATTCGTAAAAAGCCGTTGTTTTTTCAATAGCCCCATCAATAAGCTCCTCATCCGGGCCTGTTAAATTCCAAACTCTTTGAGCATATTGAATCAATTTCTCTTTTTTCTGGTCGCTTTTAAATTTCCATAAATGTGGTAAAACTACAGCCAGTGAACGAGCATGATCTATACCATGCAGTGCCGTTAGTTCATGACCTATACTGTGAGTAGCCCAGTCTTGAGGTAGCCCAACGCTAATCCAGCCATTTAGAGCTACGGTGGCGGCCCAAACTAGATTAGCCCTCGCCTCATAATCCTCCGGATTATCTATCGTTTTCTTACCTATAGTAATGAGGGTCAGTAAAACCCCCTCACAGAAACGGTCTTGTATCTCTGCCCCTAGAGGGTAAGTCATGTACTGTTCCATGACATGCGTGAAGGCATCCGCCACTCCATTTGCCACCTGTCTTTTAGGGAGTGAAAAAGTAGTTTCAGGGTCCAAAATAGAGAATTTAGGATAAAGCACAGGACTACCCATACTGATTTTCTCATCCGTAGCTTTCTTGCTTATTACAGCATAAAAATTCATTTCTGAACCTGTGGCAGGAAGTGTCATTACGGCACCAATAGGCAAGGCCTCTTTATACCGCACTTGTGATTTAACAATACCCTCCCATGGGTCCTCACCTTTATAAGGGACCGCTGCAGCCATAAATTTAGTACCATCTAGAACAGAGCCTCCGCCTACGGCCAAAAGGAAATTAACTTTTTCTTTTCTAGCTACTTCCACTCCTGCCATGAGTGTTTCATAAGTGGGATTAGCCTCAATACCGCCAAACTCCACAATATCATAGCCTGTTAAAGCTTCAATAACCTCTTTATGTACGCCATTGGCAAAGATGCTTCCTCCACCATAGGTGAGCATTACTTTGGCTTTCACAGGGATATTCTTTGGTAATTGGGCTATTGTACCCTTTCCAAAAATGATTTTTACAGGATTTTTGAAAGTGAAGTTATGAAACATGTTTGTTGATTTAATTTACACACAAGATAAAAAAAACAACCGTATTCGAGCCTATAAAAGTTCTTTTACAATCTTGATAGCAGCCTGTAGTTCATCCTCATTTGATGAAGCAAAACCTAAACGCGTAAAATTTTTCACCGAATGATGAAATCCATCTGAAAAGTACATATCCTTCTTTAGTGCTTTTAAAGCTATTTCTCCTAAATCAATTTCAGGTTTAAACGCTGTCCAAACAGACATCCCACCCTCTGGCTTCTTAAAGGAGAGGTAATTCCCCAGTTCTTTTTCTAAAAGAGTACAAAAGATATCTCTTCTAGACTCGTAAATTTTACGATTCTTTTTAAGATACCGCTGAATAATGCCAAGTTCTAACAATTCTGCAATTGCTAATTCTAACAAATTATCTCCCTGCCGGTCAATTAACCTTCTAATTCCAGCCATGTAATCTATTTGCTCTTTATGTGCGACCAAATAACCCACCCTGAAAACAGGTGAAATAGCTTTGGTAAATGAACCCGCATAGAGGACATAGTCGCCATGATGTGTAGCGGCAAGAGGCATAATTGGATGGCTTGTATAATGAAAATCATAGTCGTAGTCGTCCTCAAAAACGTAAAAGCCGTATTGTTTAGCTAGCTGCATGAGCTTTACTCGTCTGTAAGCCGGCATTATTACAGTGGTGGGATACTGATGATGTGGCGTAACATAGAGCATTTTTATGTTTTCTTCCTTTAATAACTCTTCTAAATGATTGATATCTAAGCCATCTTTATCCACTTTTATTTTGACAACTTCTGCTCCATGATATTCAAAGTTTTTTTGAGCGGATATCCAATTCAACTCAGGCATGGCCACTTTATCTCCTTTTTTCACAAAGGTTTGGATACTCAAATAAAGAGCCTGTGTAACCCCACGTGTAATTAGTATTTGCTCGGAAGAAACCTTCATACCACGAGTTTTAAAGAGATAATCTACTAACTGCTCCCTTAAATAGGCATTGCCCCGTATGTCGCCATAAGTAAATTTATTATACAGGTTACCTTTGAAGAGAGCCGTTTTATAAGCCCTATTTAATTCCTTGGTCGGAGCCAGACGTGGATCGGGCAATCCATCATCTAAGTGATAATGCTGTGTTACCAGCGGAATATCCCGTATTAAGACCTTAGGTATCTTTAAACTTTTAGCCCTTTGTCCATTAGAGTTCACTTTTAGTTTTTCTAGCTCTGTGCCTTCTATCTTTTCTGCCACATAGGTGCCACTGCCAAGCTTTGTCTCTAACCAGCCTTGATTTATTAATTCTTCAAAAGCAGCAAGCACTGTTTTTCGATGAACATCTAGGACCACAGCAAGTCTTCTACTGCCTGGAAGTTTAGTGTTTGCGGGTAAAATGCCATTCCTTATATTCTCTTTAAGTTGGTCTGCAATTTGAAGGAATACAGCCTTGGAAGCACTTTTATCAATTTGGAACATAATATTGGACTATTTGAAATATTACTACTGGACTATTTATGCCATCCAGTAAATATCTACTTTTGAGATGAAAATAGGAAATAGCATGCAAATAAAAACCGAAAGAACTACCCCGAGTATATACGCAAATCAAAGAACTCATTACGATAACCAACGGATTTATACGATACTTGATGAAGCTCTTTTTTGAAGCTTAAGCTTTGCAGAAAATAGTTTGCTTTTTAGTATTCCACAATCTTTCGTCCGCATAGATAATCATATCTATTTGCATGGTTCTGTGGGCAGTCATTTGATGCGAATACTTTCAAATGGTCATCCTGTATGCATTTCCGTTATGTTGACAGACGATTTAGTGAATGTAAAAACGGCATTTCATCACTCGATAAACTAGAGGTCAGTTATTTTTTTTGCGAAAGGCCAGATCTTAGAAACTCAAGATGAGAAATATCAATCGTTCAAACCTTTAACGAATAAAATGATGTCTGGTAGCTGGGATTATTTAAAACCTGTGAGTAAAAAAAAAGGTCTACTAAACTACAGGAATTCGTTTCTCGATAGATAAGGCTTCTGCCAAAGTAAGACAAGGACAACCTAGTCATGAAGAAGATGAAATATACTTACCAATTTGGACCAGTTTAATCTTTATAAAGCTATTAAGGCAAAAACCGGTAGCCGACGAATATGGGGCTAAAATTACATTACCAAAACATTTCAATAATGGCAATTGACTATAAAGTAAACATCTCTATTTCCACTGAAGAAATATGCCGAATATATGAGAGCTCAGGTATAAATAGGCCCACAAATGATAAAGTCAGAATTCAGAAAATGTATGCCCAAAGTAATTTGGTGATTTCGGCATGGGATAAAGGTACTCTAGTTGGTATATCACGGTCACTGACGGACTTTGCCTATTGCTGTTATTTATCTGACTTAGCTGTGCGTCGAGATTATCAAAAGCAGGGCATCGGACAAGCATTAGTTGCTGAAACAAGAAAGATAATTGGTGAAAATGTAAATCTGATCTTATTAGCAGCCCCAAGTGCCGTAGACTATTACCCAAAAATAGGTTTCAGCAAAATGAACACCGCATTTATTATCAAGAAAAAAGGATAATGGACGCCTTCCATATTTCATTAACCGAAGCCAAAGAAGCACTAGAAGTCTCTAACCATTCTTTCAAGGAATTGATTGGTCATGGCACAAAGTATAACTAAGAAGAGGTATTACTCGCTTCTGTTTCTTCCTGTCACATATTATGGTATTTACACCCATGTTATCTGGCCAAAATAAAGGTGATTTCTGATGAAGATAAGCTCACAGGAATAATGATTGAAACAGAAGGTGATGGAGGTTAATTTTCAGAAATAATCCTGCATCCAAAAGTAGGATTAATCGATACCTATTTAGCAAAGATAACAGACAAACTTCATGCTGAGGCTAACCGACTTTGTTTCATAGCCAACTCCTGTAAATTCACCATAAAGCTACATACCTTATTGGATCTTTGACCCACCCGCGGAAACTGCTGTAAAGGATTACCCACAGACAGCAAAGCGGCTATGATTTGCACATTCGAATATACTTTTTGCAGAATGCCTGACCAAACTGTGGTGGTAGTTTTGAAAAATGGCCCGTTAGACCAAAAGTTTAAATTCCCAGCAGGTACAAAAGAAATATTCAAGCCTATGAACATCACTACTTTCCCAAAGATGCTAGCCTCAGAATAGAGATATTTAAGATCAAAACCATTAGATTCCATTCTTGATTTACCATAAATCTTAAAAGAGCCTTGAAATTTTATGAAAATCCAATATCAATCTGACGAATTAATTATCCTCGAGAGTTCTCTTTTCAGGACTACCTCCACCATAATTATATCCGAAGAATACATCTTTCTAGTTGACCCAAATTGGCTACCAATTGAAATAGATTTCATAACCAATCTCATTAAAAAAGCAGGAAATGATAAAGCAAAGTATATACTGTTTACCCACTCTGATTATGATCATATCATAGGATATGGCCGTTTTAAGGACTTTAACACCATAGCATCGCAAAACTTCATAGATAATCCTGACAAAGAAAGTATCCTTAGCCAAATCAAGGCTTTTGATGACGAAAACTATATCCTTAGAGATTACGACATCAGTTTCCCAAAGATAAAAACGAGTCTTACCCTAGATCGCCAATCCTTAAAAATCAAGTCTGATGAATATTTATTTTGGCAAGCCAAAGGCCATAATATAGATGGCCTCATTACTTTTAATAAGACCAAAGGCATTTTGGTAGTAGGTGACTATCTCAGCAATATTGAGTTTCCTTATATCTATGATTCCGTAAAAAACTATAAAGACACTTTAGATAAACTAGACCATATCGTCACTACCGAAAATATCAAGTTTCTTATTTCAGGACATGGTGACTATACCACAGATATAGTCGAAATACAGCTCAGAATAAAAGAATCCAGAGACTACATTCATGAATTAGAAAAATCTTTAAAAAATGATACTGATTTTGACTTAGTAAAATTATTCAGGCGATATCAATTCTCTGGTATTATGAAGCAATTTCATGAGGGGAATTTGGCTTTGGTGGAAAGAGAGATGCACTAATAAAAGTCTTCGAATCATAATTAAGGGCATGCTGTATTCTTGACAGACATAATATTTAAGAAGTGCAGGTTAAAAAAGATTCGATATCCTATCCCTAGTAGTACTACTGAATTAAAGAACCTTTTAGACTTCAAGGTTATGGGCAAAGATTTAAATTCCATTATTGAAAAGAGCCTGACTGATATTAGCTAAAAATTGAGCGTCAGTTCAACGTTCATATTCATCCTCAAAGAAAATCATAAAATAGCCTTTAATTGCAGTTGGCGAGTTATTTCTGGAGCTAAAATCATCACATCGTGGCAAGCGTTTAATATTCATCAGATTCCTAAGGGGCTATCTAATTTATTGGTAAATAATATTTTACATAGTAAGAAGAGCTCCTTTAATAATTTACAGATTACTTTTAATGATGAAATGCTTGCTTATTTATCTTGTGATATTACCGTGAATTTCAACGACTATTTTGACAACAATTAGTATTTGTCGATTGATGGCTTAAACATGGTAATTATAGCGAAAGGTGATGAAACCCCGATTGAGTTTAACAGCTAATTATCATAGAATATCTAGTTTATAGTCATTTTTAACAATGGAGATGAATTCTATATAGTTTTTAGCATAGACGCCAATTAGTGGCCATTGTCTTAACCCCTTTCGCTTTTATGGATATCTTTGGACGCAAATTATAGCCCCAAAAGTGATAAAAGTATCTCCCTATTCTAAAATCCTTAGCGAAACGTTTGATAAATTTTGTAGCTTCGAATAAAAAGAACATCATGAGTTATTGCGACTTTTGCCGTGAATTACCCGAAGATAACGTACATAAATACTATCATGACTTCAAGTATGGTTTTCCTTTAGACTCTGATAATGAGCTTTTTGAGAGGTTGGTCTTAGAAATAAACCAGGCAGGTCTTTCGTGGAATACCATTCTCGTAAAAAAAGACAATTTCTTTAAGGCATATAGCGAGTTTGACATCAAAACAGTGGCCAACTATGATGAAACTGAAAGGGCTAGACTCTTAAATGATGCAGGTATCATAAGAAACAAACTGAAAGTGAATGCTACCATCCATAATGCCAATGTCATTTTGGAGCTTCAAGAGGAACACGGAAGCTTTAAAGCCTGGATAGAGCATTACTCCCCACTCACGAAAGAGGAATGGGTAAAGATTTTTAAGAAGAAATTTAAGTTTGTCGGTGCTGAAATAGTAAACGAATTTCTTCAGAGTACGGGATATCTCCCTACGCCTCATGATAGAGAATGCCCTGTTTATAAGCAGATTGAAGCTATCAAAACTTACCCTAAGAAAACAAAGCAACCTTGAGCTTTGATAAGAAAATAGCCCTCAAGGAATACATCCAAGAGGGCTACAAATATTTAACAAAAAGTAAGGCTCCTTAGATTAACTTCCAGCCATCACGGTACTTTCTGCTTACAAATTTATTGGCTTCATCGTAGTTGGTCACTTTCATATGTTCACCATCCCAAAGAAGCTTTTTACGGCCTTCATATTTAGCGGCTCTACCACTGCCT